>NZ_JBJDRM010000016.1:0-80443 GCF_044987515.1 Sphingobium sp. ZW T5_29 | reverse complement strand
GGGCGGGATCGCGCGACCTCTCCTGAGATGCCAGCCTTCGCTGGCATGACGGGGGGGCGGACGGGTGTGTCCTCATCCGTCATCCCGGGCTTGACCTGGGACCCCGGATCAAGTCCGGGGTGACGAGGGGGTATGCTTCCCGCCATTGCATCCCTCGCGCCCATCCGCTAAGGGCCACATCGCAATTGGGCGGTTCGCCGTCTGATACCCTGACAGATCCATGGCGCTCACAAGGGAGCATCGGATGGACGCTGGCCGGCGAGGTTTCGCCCGCCGGCGATTTTGTCGTTTGGCGGGGTGGCGCAGTTTTCCGGGCTTTCTGGCCCAAATGAGGTGATGATGTTCGATTCGCTAAGCGATCGTCTGAGCGGGGTATTCGACAAGCTGCGTGGGCGCGGTGCGCTGACGGAGGACGATGTCCGCGCCGCGATGCGCGAGGTGCGAATCGCGCTGCTGGAGGCGGATGTCGCCCTTCCGGTCGTTCGCCAGTTCGTCGATGACGTGACTGAGCAGGCTGTCGGTCATAACGTGCTGCGTTCGGTGACGCCGGGTCAGCAGGTCGTGAAGATCGTCAGCGATGCGCTGACCGCCGTGCTGGGTTCGGAAACGTCCGACCTGCTGATCGATGTCAGCCCGCCCGCCGTCATCATGATGGTCGGCCTGCAGGGGTCGGGCAAGACCACGTCCACCGCCAAGATCGCCAAGCGCCTTAAGGAAAAAGAGCGCAAGAAGGTGCTGATGGCGTCGCTCGACGTCCAGCGTCCGGCCGCGCAGGAGCAGTTGGCCGTGCTTGGCACCCAAACCGATGTGGCGACGCTGCCGATCGTGGCGGGCCAGCAGCCGGTTGATATCGCGAAGCGCGCGTTGCAGGCGGCGAAGCTTCAGGGCTTCGACGTGGTAATGCTCGATACGGCGGGCCGTCTGCACGTCGATCAGGCGCTGATGGACGAGATGAAGGCGGTTGCCGAAGTCTCCAATCCGGCGGAAATCCTGCTTGTCGTTGACTCGTTGACGGGTCAGGACGCGGTGAATGTCGCGACCAGCTTTACCCAACAGGTGCCGCTGACCGGCGTGGTGCTGACCCGTATGGACGGCGATGCGCGCGGCGGTGCGGCGCTGTCGATGCGCGCAGTTACGGGCCGTCCGATCAAGTTTGCGGGCACGGGCGAGAAGCTCGACGCGATCGAGCCTTTCCATCCCGCGCGTGTGGCGCAGCGCATTCTTGGCATGGGCGATGTCGTGTCGCTGGTCGAGCGCGCGGCTGAGAGCATCGACGCCGAGGAAGCGGATAAGCTCGCCAAGAAGATGGCGAAGGGTCAGTTCGACATGAACGACCTGCGCAGCCAGCTTAATCAGATGCGGCGCATGGGCGGCCTTGGCGCGCTGGCTGGCATGTTGCCGGGCCTCAAGAAGGCGCAGGCGGCGATGGCGGCAAGCGGCGCGAATGACAAGACGCTGATCCATCTCGACGCGATGATCGGGTCGATGACGCTCAAGGAGCGGGAAAAGCCCGCCCTGATCAACGCCAAGCGCAAGATTCGCATCGCCAAGGGTTCCGGCCGCACCGTGCAGGACGTCAACAAGCTCCTGAAAATGCATCAGGAGATGGAATCGGCGATGAAGAAAATCCGCAAGATGGGCGGCCTGAAAGGGCTGGCCAAGATGTTCACCGGTGGCGGGATGGACAAGCTGATGGGGGGTGCTGGCGGTGCTCCCGATCTGGGTGGGCTTGGTGGGCTGGGTGGCGGAAATATGCCCAACCTGCCGCCCGGCTTTCAGAATTTCATGAAGAAATAGCCGGTTATCCCAGCCTTCGCTGGGATGACGAGTTGAAGATAATTAAGTTAAGTCAGAAAGGTCAAAATATCCATGGCAACGTCCATTCGTCTTTCGCGCGGCGGTTCCAAGAAGCGTCCTTATTATCGTATCGTTGTCGCCGACAGCCGCGCCCCGCGTGATGGCAAGTTCATCGAGCGTATCGGCAGCTACAATCCCGTCCTGCCCAAGGGCGACGAGAAGCGCGTCGTTCTGGACGTCGAGCGCGCGAAGCACTGGGTTGCCGCTGGCGCGCAGCCGACCGACCGCGTCGCCCGCTTCCTGGACGCCGCTGGCGTGAAGGAACGCGCTGCCCGCAACAACCCGAACAAGGCTGAGCCGGGTCAGAAGGCCAAGGATCGCGCCGAAGATCGCGCGACCAAGGCTGCCGAGGCCGCTGAAGCTGCCGAAGCCGCCAAGGCTGCGGAAGCCGAAGCTGCTGCCGCTCCCGCCGAAGAACCGGCTGCCGCAGAAGCTGCCCCTGAGGAAGCGGCACCCGAAGCCGCTGCTGAAGAGCAGGCTGAAGGCTGAACCCCTTGACCGACAAGCCCGTCACTCTGGCCGTTATCATCGGCGCGCACGGGGTGGCGGGCGAAGTGCGTCTGAAGCTGTTTGGAGAGGGGGTTGAAGCCCTTAAATCCTACAGTGGCTTCGACGTGGCGGGGCGCACCCTGACGTTGAAGTCAGTGCGTCCCGGACCCAGTGGCGCGGTTGCCCGGTTCGCCGAGGTCGGTGATCGCACCCAGGCGGAGGCGTTGCGCGGCACTGAACTTACCGTGCCGCGTTCCGCCCTGCCTCCCTTGGGTGAGGGCGAATATTATCATGCCGACCTGATCGGATTGTCCTGTTTTTCCAGCGATGGTGAGGGGCTGGGCAATATCGTCGCGGTCGAGAATTTCGGTGCAGGCGATATCATTGAGGTGGAGCGACCGGCAGAGGATGGCAAGAAGCCCAAACGCTTCATGGCGCCTATGCATGCGGTGACGATCGGGGAAGAGCGGGCGGTGATCGAGGCGGCGTTTGCTGTTTGAAGAGTTTTGCCGAACGCGGCGCTTTTGTGCTCCTGCCTTCGCAGGAACACTTGGTGTGTAGAGCATGACTGGATTGTGATCGCTCAACCTATGGCTTTTCATGCGCAGATATTGACGCTGTACCCGGAAATGTTTCCGGGGCCGCTGGGCGTATCGCTGGCGGGGCGGGCGTTGGCGGAAGGGAAGTGGGCCTGCGATCCCATCCAGATCCGCGACTTTGCGACGGACAAGCATCGCACCGTCGATGACACGCCCGCGGGGGGCGGCGCTGGCATGGTGTTGCGCGCTGACATCCTGGGCCTTGCGATCGATCATTCGCTGGAGGCGCGGCCCGACCTGCCGGTGATCGCGATGACGCCGCGTGGCAAGCCGATTACGCAGGCGCGCGTGCGGGAACTGGCGGCGGGGCCGGGCGCGACGATTTTGTGCGGGCGTTTCGAAGGTTTCGACGAACGGATTTTTGATGCTCGTCCGGTCGAGCAGATCAGCATGGGCGACATCATTCTTTCCGGTGGAGAGATGGGCGCACTGCTGCTGCTGGACGCTTGCATTCGGCTGCTTCCCGGAGTAATGGGCGCGGCTTCCAGTGGGGATGAAGAAAGCTTCGAAAGCGGCCTTCTGGAATATCCGCACTATACCCGGCCCGCTCTGTGGGAAGGGCGCGCGATCCCTGAAGTGTTGCGATCGGGGGATCATGCGAAAATCGCCGCCTGGCGGAAACAAAGGGCGGAAGAAGATACACGGCTAAGGCGGCCGGACCTTTGGGAACGTCATATCGGCGTTCGGGACCAGTCGCCCTCTGGTGCGCAACGCGAAAAGTAGGACTTTAAGTCATGAACTTGATCCAGCAGATCGAGGCCGAAAACATCGCGGCCCTCGCCAAGGACATTCCCGAATTCCGTCCCGGTGATACGCTGCGCGTCGGCGTGAAGGTCATCGAAGGCGAACGGAGCCGCGTCCAGAATTATGAAGGCGTCTGCATCGCCCGCTCGAACAAGGGCATGGGCAGCAACTTTACCGTGCGCAAGATTTCGTTCGGTGAAGGCGTGGAGCGCGTGTTCCCGCTTTACTCGCCGAATCTCGATTCGATCACCGTCGTCCGCCGTGGCGTCGTGCGTCGTGCGAAGCTCTATTATCTGCGTGGCCGTACCGGCAAGCGCGCTCGTATCGCCGAGCGCCGCGACGTCCGCACCGAGGATTGATTATCCTTGCGGCCTGATGGCTGAGACAGAAAAGGGCGGCGTTCCTTGGGGATGCCGCCCTTTTTCTGTTTGAGGCGCTGTTACTCCCCTCCCTTCCAAGGGAGTGGCAGGGGGTGGGTTGCCGCGTGAGCGGCGTCTACGCCTGCCCGGATAAGTGCGGGCTCGCTGGCGCTCGCACCCACCCCTAACCCCTCCCTCGGAAGGGATGGGGAACCTTACGCGCTACTGTCGACTGGTGAACCACAGCCCGATCAGGCTGATCGCTGCGGCGACCGACATGTAGAGGCCGACCAGGCCTACGCCCTGCACCTGGATCAGCCAGGTTGCGACGATCGGCGCGAGCGCGCCGCCAATGATGCCGCCAAGGTTGAAGCTGAAGGATGCGCCGGTGTAGCGCAGCTGTACGGGGAAAAGGTGGGGGAGGTAGGCGCCCAGCGGGCCATAGACGAAGCCCATCAGGAACAGGGCCAGGCTGAGAATCAGGAAGATCGGCAGCAATTGTCCGGTGCCTATGGCGGGGCCGAAAATGATGCCCATCAGCACCGTGCCGATGCAGCCCGCAGCAAGGACGCGCGTGGGGGTGGTCTTGTCCGCCCACCAGCCCGCGATGACGATACTGAACGCCATGAACATGATCGCGCCCAGCTGGATCGCAAGGAAGACTTCACGATCGATCTTCAGCGTCGTGGTGCCGTAGCCAAGTGCGAAGGCCGTTGCGATATAGTAGACGGCGAAACAGGCTACGACGGCGAAGGTGCCTGCGACCGCCGCGCCCAGATGTTGCGACAGCAGCGTGGCGAGCGGCAGTGCGGGCGGTGGCGCTTCGGCCTGGGCGGCCGCGAATTCAGGCGTTTCGGTGAGCTTTAGCCGCACCCACAAGCCCAGGAAGACCAGCACCGCGCTGCCCAGGAAGGGGAGGCGCCAGCCCCATGCGAAGAAATCCTCCTCCGTCAGGAACATGCCCAGGATGAGGAAGAGGCCGTTGGCGGCGATGAAGCCGACCGGCGCGCCCAGTTGCGGAAACATGCCGAAGCGGGCGCGCCATCCGGGCGGGGCATTTTCCACCGCCAGCAGCGCCGCGCCGCCCCATTCTCCGCCAAGGCCTAACCCTTGGCCGAATCGCAGGATGCACAGGATCAGCGGCGCCCACCAGCCTATCGATTGATAGGTCGGCAGGAAACCGATGGCGAGCGTGCACCCACCCATCAGCATGAGCGAGGTGACCAGCGTCGCCTTGCGTCCGATACGGTCGCCATAATGGCCAAACACCGCCGCGCCCAGCGGACGCGCGAAAAAGGCGAGGGCAAGGCTGCCATAGGCCGCCATCAGCTGGGCCGAAGGGGAGGATGCAGGGAAGAAGAGCGGCCCGAACACCAGGCTGGCGGCGGTCGCATAGATGTAGAAATCATAGAATTCGACCGCTGTGCCGATCAGGCTGGCCGCCAGCACGCGTTTATGCTGCAGCATCGCGCCGATTCCGTCCGCAGCCATGTCTTCCCCGCCCCTTGCCATGTCTAAGTCTTCTTCGATCGTTTCTGGTTCAGCAATTCATAGGCCATTACCGCGCAGGCAACCGCCGCGTTGAGGCTGTCGGCCTTGCCCAGCATCGGCATTTTTACCAGCTGGTCGCATTCCGCCTCATAGGATTCGGGTAGGCCCTGCGCTTCGTTGCCGACCAGCAGGAAGGATGGGCTGGTATAGCGCGGTTCCTGATAGTCCTGGGTCGCGTTCAGGCTGGTGCCGATCAGTTCGCCGGGGCCTTCGCGCAGCCAGTGCATGAATTCGCCCCAGCGCGCCTGGGTGATGGATTGAGTGAACAGCGCGCCCATGGATGCGCGAACGGACTCGACGGAAAAAGGGTCGACGCAATCGTCGATCAGGATGAGGCCGCCAGCGCCGACCGCGTCGCCAGTGCGCAATATGGTGCCGAGGTTTCCGGGATCGCGCAGCGATTGGGCGACGATCCAGATATCGGACTTGCCGCGGTCGAGCCTGGCCAAGGGGGTGAGCCGGTCGCGGTAGACGCCGACAACCGCCTGCGCATTATCCTTGCCAGAGATTTTGGAGAGGATGTCGGGGGTGGTTTCGATGACGTCGCCGCCCGCCGCCTCCATCGCCATGATCAGATCGATGGCGAGGGGATGAGTTGATCCGGCGTGGAACAGCATTTCGGGCAGCACGCCTTCTTCGCGCGCTTCGGTGAGGATGCGGAGTCCTTCAGCAAGGAAGAGTCCTTCGGCCTTGCGGAATTTCTTTTCCCGCAAGGACCGGACACGCTTCACCAGCGGGTTGGAAAATCCGGTGATTTCGCGTGCCACTCGCCTGCTTTCCTCCTGGGGACGACGCGCCTCTCTATCGGGCCGCGACGGGGCGAGGAAGAGCTATTCTTCGCCGAATTTCTGTTCGACCAGAGTCACCAGCTTGCCGAGTGAATTTTCCGCATCCGGGCCGGTCGCGCTGATGATGATGGAATCGCCGAGCGCCGCGCCGAGCATCATCAGCCCCATGATCGATGTGCCGGTCACTTCGCTGCCATCCTTGCGGACGGTGATCTGGGCGGGCAGGCCGCTGGCGAGGGTAACGAATTTGGCGCTGGCGCGGGCATGGAGGCCTCGCTTGTTGCTGATCAGGACTTCCTGGCTGATTTCGCTCATGTAGTGCTGCCCAACAGTTCCGATGCGACGCTGATATATTTCTGCCCGGCTTCGCGCGCGGCTGCGACGGCCTGGCGCACGTCCATGACCTTGCGCGCGCTTTCCAGGCGGATGAGCATCGGCAGGTTGATGCCCGCGATCACTTCGATCTCGCCCGCCTTCAGCAGGGAAATGGCGAGGTTGGATGGCGTGCCGCCGAACAGGTCGGTGAGCAGGATCACGCCCGCGCCATCGTTCACGCGCTCGACCGCTGCCGCGATGTCGGCGCGGCGCACTTCCATGTCATCCTCGGGGCCGATGCAGATGGTCGCGATCTGCTGCTGAGGGCCGACCACATGTTCCATTGCGACGACGAATTCCGTCGCCAGCTCTCCATGGGTGACGAGTACAAGTCCAATCATCTACTTACGCGGCCCACCTGTTTCATGATTGAGCTTTCGGGCCTCCCGGTCGGCGCTTCTCCAGGGCATCCTGGGGCGCTGATTCCATATTGCGGTGCGAGACCGTGGGCGAAAAGCCCGCCTGTTGCAAGTATTTGGCGACGCGTTCGGCAACATGCACCGAACGGTGCCGCCCGCCGGTGCAGCCAAAGGCGATGGTGACATAGCTTTTTCCGCTGTCCGCATAGCGCGGCAGCAGCATCGCCAGCAGTTGTTCGATACGGTCGACCGATTCTTCATAGGCCGGATCTTCCGCGATATAGGCCGACACTTCCGGGTCCAGTCCGGTCCGGGGCCGCAATTCATCGTCCCAGTGCGGATTGCGCAGGAACCGCATGTCGAACATCAGGTCGGCGTTGAGCGGCACGCCCCGCGAAAAGCCGAAAGACAGGATCGTCAGTACCGGGGCTGACAGGCCCTCGCGGGAAAAGCGGTTGCGGATTTCCTGCTGCAACCCGTTGCTGCTGAGGCTGGTCGTGTCGATGACATGGGTGGCCCAGCGGCGGATCGGTTCGGTCAGTTCCCGTTCGCGGGCAAGTCCGTGCGCTGCTGGCCGGTCGGACGCGAGCGGATGACGGCGGCGCGTTTCTGCAAAGCGGCGTTCCAGTTCCATGTCCGAACAGTCGAGGAACAGCGTTTCGATGTCATGGCCGTGCCGCGACCGCAGCGCCTTGATTCGTTGAACGATCGCGTTGGCGTTGAACCCGCGGGTGCGCGCGTCGATGCCGATGGCGAGCGGCCGGTCGTCAAGATTTTCATGACCGGCGGGGACGGGGGTATCGAGCAGTCGTTCCAGCAACAGCAGGGGCAGGTTGTCGACGACTTCCCAGCCCATATCCTCCAGCGTCTTGAGCGCGGTCGTCTTGCCCGCGCCCGACAGGCCGGACACAAGCAGGATAGTCTTGGGCGTAGGTGCGTTCATGCAAGCCCTATGGTCTTGAGCGCCAGTTCGACCTTGATCGGCGCGGAAGCTTCGAACGCGGCCAGCCGGACCACGGGTACATCGCCGCCAGCGACCGAGCGCATTTCCGGGTCGGCGGGCATGCGGTCTATGTCGTTGCAAAGATCGACGATCAGGGCGATGCGCGCAAAATCGACGCGGGGCATGTCGACGACGCCCAGGCCGCGCACTTCCATCATGCCGGTGATGGTTTCAGGCGCGGTGGCTTCCAGCCGTCCGTCGACCCATTTGACCACGGTATAATCGTCGCTGATCAGGGTGGCGCCCCGGTCGATAAGGCGCAGTCCGAGGTCGGACTTGCCCGCCCCGCTGGGGCCGGACAGCAGCACGGCGCGTCCGCCAATGGCTACGCTGGTTGCGTGCAGGGTTTCGGTTGAGTGTTGCCGCGTCATATCGCTCATCCCTTCATAGACCCTGTTGGCGGCGGTGGGAATCGATTTGATGGCAAAGGGCGAACCGTCCCGACCCTGCGCCCTGTCCTATTCCGATACAATGCCGGGATCGCGTTCCACCCCCATCGGCAGGCGCAGGATGAAACAGGCGCCGCTTTGATTGTCGGTCCGGTCGGCGATGCCGATCTTGCCCTGATGCCCTTCCACGATGGAGCGGGCGATGGCGAGGCCGAGGCCCGAATGCCTGCCGAACGCTTCGCTTTCGGGCCGGACGCTATGGAAGCGGCGGAACACATGTTCCCGTTGATCCTCTGGCACGCCGGGACCTTCATCCTCGACGCTGACCAGCACTTCATTGTCCGCCACGGTCGCCACGATCTGCACCAGTCCGTCGTCGGGCGAAAAAGAGATGGCGTTGTCGATGAGGTTGTCGAGCACGCGCATCAACCGCTGTTCTTCGCCCAGTACGACGGCGACATCCTTGCGCGGCCGGGCGAAGGCAAGGCGGATGCCGCGGGGGACGCCGCGCGCTTCACGGGCAACGACCATTCGTTCGATCAGCAGACCAAGGTCGATTGGTTCGAAGCGCGTGCGGGAGAGTTGCGCGTCGATGCGCGATGCTTCGGCAATGTCGGTAACCAGCCGGTCGAGGCGGCGCACGTCATCCTGCGCGATTGCCATCAACTGTTCGCGCAGGTCCGGTCGGTCGACACGGTCCAGCGCATCGAGTGCCGATCGAAGCGAAGCGATGGGGTTTTTGAGTTCATGGCTGACATCGGCGGCGAAGGCGTCGGTGGCGTCGATACGCTGACGCAGTGCATGGCTCATGTCGGACAAGGCGCGCGCCAGCATGCCGATTTCATCGCGGCGTTCAGGCAGGCGCGGCACCGTCACCTCCCGCGCGCGGCCCAGCCTGACGCGCACGGCGGCGCGGGCCAGACGTTGAAGCGGCTGGACGATGGTCCGCGCGAGGAACAGCGACAGCAGCACCGACGCCAGCAGGGCGGCGGCAATCACGATACCCAGCCGCAAGCGTTCGGCCCGGACGGTGCGGGTAATATCGAGGGCGTTTTCGGTGGCGAGCAGGCTGCTGCCGTCCTTCACGCCCGCAGCCGCTGAAATCACGAGGGTGCGGTCGGGCGCATAGCGGTTCATCGCCTGGGGCTTGCCCGTCTTGCGCGCCAGCACCAGTTCGGGCCAGGCATCCGCACGATCGACCGCAGGTTCTTCGAAACTGGGTAGCCGGTCCGCCGACACGACCCGGTCCACGACCCGGTCGAGGAAGCGCGCCACATGGCGTTTCCACGCTTCTTCCTCTGGATGGCGCAGGCGATAGCGCGGCGCATCCATGGTGAAGCTGTCGGCGATCAGCGCGCCGTCGGGGCCGTAGCGGCGGACCCGATCCGATGTCTGGCGGGCATAGGCCGCGATCAGCGCGTTGTGCCGATCGGCCGGAGCATTTTCCAGGCCCAGGGCAAGCAGCTTGAGCTCGCGCGCGGATTGTTGAAGGCGGGAGTCGACAATCCGGGTGCGATAGCTGTCCAGATAGAAAAATCCGCCACCCAGCAACGCCAGGGCGAAGACATTGACGGCGAGGATGCGTGGTGTGAGGCTGATCCGCCCGGACCAGCGCAACCCGTCGCCCCCGGCGTCATTCTTCGGAGAAACGGTATCCGGCGCCATAGAGCGTGTCGATTGCATTGAATTCGGGATCGGCCTCGCGGAATTTGCGGCGGAGCCGCTTGATGTGGCTGTCGATGGTCCGGTCGTCGACATAGACGTCATCCTGATAAGCGGCATCCATCAACTGGTTGCGGTTCTTGACCACGCCGGGCCGTGTGGCCAGCGTTTCGAGGATAAGAAATTCCGTGACGGTCAGCGTGACATCCTGGCCCAGCCATTTCACCCGATGCCGGGCGGGGTCCATTTCCAGCCGACCCCGCACGATCGGTTCCGACACCGGCTCGTCAGCGGAATCAGTGGCGCGACTGACCTCCGCCCGGCGCAGGATCGCCCGGATGCGCGCGATCAGCAGGCGTTGGGAAAAGGGTTTGGAGATATAATCGTCCGCGCCCATGGCAAGGCCAAGCGCCTCGTCCAGTTCATCCGCCTTTGACGTCAGGAAGATGACCGGCATCTGGCTTTTTTCGCGCAGCCGCCGGAGCAGTTCCAGCCCGTCCATGCCCGGCATCTTGATATCGAACACGGCAAGGTCCGCCGGATTTTCCACCAGCGCCTTCAGGGCCGCTTCCGGGTCGGAATAAAGGCGCGTCATGAACCCTTCGGTCTGTAACGCGATGGACACGGAAGTCAGGATATTCTTGTCATCATCCACAAGGGCGATGGTTGCATTCATGCTTGGTCCCAATGATCGTGCCAAAGACTGTGACTGTGATCCCGGCAGGCCGGGCAGGTCCGTTTCCCGCTTCCAGCCCAGCGTTAGACGATGCCCGGCCCACTCGCAAGAAAGGGGTATGCCATGACTTATGCGCCATGAGCAGCCAAGATCGGGACGAACGACCCGCTTGAGGGGTTTGACGGTCGGGCCGCATTGGGTCTATGCCGCCAACCGTCTGCAGCAAATGACGCCGCTCCTTATGGATTGTGGCGCTTTAGGGGCGGATCGGTCGCTGGCGCGCAAAGCCGGTGATCCGAAGTTTTGACATCAGGAGTTAAGGCGTGCAGGCCAAATCCTCTACCACCCTGGACAACCAGGGCATTACCACCAATGCCGTGCAATTCTGGAATCTGGGCACCGCGCCGTTGGTTGAAGCCGCGATCGGCAACCGTGAAGGCATTTTGTCGAAGGACGGCCCGCTGGTCGTCAAGACGGGCAAGCATACGGGACGTTCGGCCACCGACAAGTTCATCGTCAGGGATGCCCAGACCGAAGATACGGTATGGTGGGGCAAGACCAACGTTCCGATGACGCCCGACCATTTCGCCGCGCTGAAGGCCGATTTCTTCAAGGCGCTGGGCGAAAAGGACAAGCTGTATGTGGCCGACCTGTTCGGCGGATCGCAGCCCGAACATCGCGTCAATGTGCGCGTCATCAACGAACTGGCGTGGCACAATCTGTTCATCCGCACCCTGCTGGTGCGGCCCAAGGCTGAGGAACTGGCGGATTTCGCGCCTGAATATACGATCATCGACCTGCCGACTTTCCAGGCGGACCCGGCGCGGCATGGCACGCGTAGTGAAACGGTGATCGCGGTCAATTTCACCGAAAAGCTGATCCTGATCGGCGGCACCCGCTATGCGGGCGAGATGAAGAAATCGGTCTTTGGCATCCTCAACTATCTGCTGCCGGCCAAGGGCGTGATGCCGATGCATTGTTCCGCCAATATCGGGCCAAATGGCGATACGGCGGTCTTCTTTGGCCTGTCGGGCACGGGCAAGACAACCCTGTCGGCGGACGCCAGCCGCACGTTGATTGGTGATGACGAGCATGGCTGGTCGGACACCGCAGTCTTCAATTTCGAAGGCGGCTGCTATGCCAAGATGATCAACCTGTCGGCCGAGGCTGAGCCGGAAATCTTCGCCACCACCAAGCGTTTCGGCACCGTGCTGGAAAATGTCGTGATCGACGAAGATACGCGTGAAATCGACCTGGACGACAACAGCCTGGCCGAAAATAGCCGTGGTTCCTACCCGATCGATTTCATCCCCAATGCGTCGGAGAAGAATCTGGGGCCGGTGCCCAAGAACATCATTTTTCTGACCGCGGACGCCTATGGCGTGTTGCCGCCGATTGCGCGGCTGACGCCTGATCAGGCCATGTATCACTTCCTGTCCGGCTATACCGCGCGGGTCGCGGGCACGGAAATCGGCGTCACCGAGCCGACAGCTACCTTCTCGACCTGCTTTGGCGCACCATTCATGCCGCGTCATCCTTCGGTCTATGGCAATCTGCTCAAGGACCGGATCAACAAGGGCGGCGTCACCTGCTGGCTGGTCAACACCGGCTGGACCGGAGGCAAATATGGCGTGGGCAAGCGCATGCCGATCAAGGTGACACGCGCGCTGTTGAACGCTGCGCTGGACGGTAGCCTTCATAATGCGGAGTTCAGGACTGATCCGAATTTCGGTTTCCAGGTGCCGGTCGCGGTGCCTGGCGTCGATTCGGTCATTCTCGACCCGCGGGCGACCTGGGCGGATCAGGCCGCTTATGACGAAACCGCGACCAAGCTGGTCAAGCAGTTCGTCGATAATTTCGCGCAGTTTGAAAGTCATGTCGACGCGTCCGTTCGTGACGCTGCGCTGACCGCCGCCTGACGAATCGAACAGGTCGAACAGGTGAGGAGCCGGTGGGCACGCCCGTCGGCTCTTTTCCTTCCGGTCTCCCTCGACCGGTGCTATGTTGTGGCAAATTGAGGGATTTGGTGGATGGCCATGTTTGACGATCTTATAAATGGAGCTGGCGGGCTGGAAGCGGTGGCCGGACAGCTGGGCGTGACGCCGGAGCAGATGCAGGCGTTGATGGCCGAGATCGGCGGCAGGATCGCTTCGGGCGAAACCGATATCACCGCCCTGGCGGCGACCGCCGCGGAACATGGCGTTTCGGCTGATCGACTGCAATCGCTGTTCGCGCATTTCGGCGGGCCGGAAGCGATCATGGGGAAGATCGGCGGTCTTTTCGACCGGGATGGCGACGGCAACCCGATCAACGAACTCAGCCGTCTGGCGAAGGGTTTGTTCGGCTGATCTACCCGCGCGGGCTGGCTGGCCAGCGCCGCTGAAGATCATCAGCTATCGAGCGCAAAAGTTTTTTCACCTTGCCTTCGCGGTGCCAAGGAGGCATTCGGCCGCCATCACTTATTGCGAAAGCCACGCAATTAGCGCCCGGTGAAAGGGGTGTTGCGGTAGGGATTTGGCAGGAGAAGAGGTTTTGAGCGACGTGACGATCGAAAAGCCGGTACTGGAGCCAACCGGCGCCCTTACAGTGGAAACCGTGCTGTCGGTCCGCCATTGGAACGAGCATCTGTTCAGTTTCCGCATCAGCCGTCCCGCGAGCTTTCGGTTCCGTTCGGGCGAGTTCGTGATGATCGGTTTGCAGGGCGACAATGGCAAGCCGCTGCTGCGCGCCTATTCCGTGGCCAGCCCTGCGTGGGATGAGGAACTGGAGTTCCTGTCGATCAAGGTGCAGGATGGGCCGCTGACGTCCAAGCTGCAGCTGATCGAGGCGGGTGATCAGATTTACCTTGGCCGCAAGCCGACCGGCACGCTGGTGACCGACGCGCTGCTGCCGGGCAAGCGGTTGTTCATGCTGTCGACCGGAACCGGCCTTGCGCCCTTCCTCAGCCTGGCGCGCGACCCTGACGTCTACGAATTTTTCGAGGAAGTCGTCGCCGTGCATTCGGTGCGCCGGGTCAGCGACCTGGCCTTCCACGACGAGTTGACGGGCAAGCTGGCCGAAGATCCGCTGGTGTCCGAACAGGCCGCGACGCAGTTTCACTATGTTCCGACCGTCACGCGTGAACCGTTCCGTAACAATGTGCGGATCGACAAGCTGATGGAAGACGGCTCGCTGTTTGAAGGCATTCCGGGTGAGGCCCGGTTCAACCCGGAAACCGACCGGATCATGATGTGCGGCAGCATGGAGATGATCAAGCAGTTCGGCGCCTATTTCGAAGAGCAGGGCTTTGCCGAAGGTTCTAATGCGGCACCGGGCGCTTATGTGATCGAGCGCGCTTTCGTCGGCTGAGCGGGCTACGAATGCTGGAAAAGAGGGGCTGGCGGCGACGCTGGCCCTTTTTTTATGCGCGGGGTGGTGAGGGTTAGGTGCTCCTGCGCAGGCAGGAGCCTAGCCCTGCCGTATGAACTGGGCTCCTGCCTGCGCAGGAGCACGGGGGTTCTTCAATCTGGAGCAGGCTCCTGACGGCGAAGCGGGCTGAATGTCGGCGGTCGTCCTCATCGTCACCCCGGCGAAGGCTGGAGTCTCAGGCGATCATAGGATGAGGGGGGAGATGTCTTGTCCTCAGAGGGCTGGACGTCCATTCTCGTTTCCATGTCCGACTGCTGTGCGTCAACGCCTGAGATGCCAGCCTTCGCTGGCATGACGTGAAGTGGGGCGGGGCGGTCCTGCCAGCATGGCCCGCCGCTACAGCCGCGGCTACAGCAGTCGCCCCCCCTCCACCTAAAGCCTCCTCAGGCCGGTTCCACCAGCAGGACCGATGCTTCCGCGCCGGTGATCCGTACATGGGCGCCCACAGGTGCGTCGGGACCGCGGCAGGACCAGACGCTGTCGCCGACCTTCACGCGTCCATGGCCTGCCTCGATCGGTTCGACCACGATCACGGTTTCGCCGATCAGTCTGGCCGTGCGGTCATTCAGCATCGGGTCCTGCGAATCCACAGGGTTGGCGGCATACCAGCGCCGTCCACCCCACACCGCGATCAGGCAGAGCGTGGCGAACAGGATGAACTGCAATGGGACGGATAGAGGTACGGCCAGGGAGATGAGGCCCGTCACCGCTGCCGCCAGCGCGACCCAGATGAGGAAGACGCCGGGCAGCAGCACTTCGCCAATGCCCAGCAGCGCGGCGAATACGAGCCACCACCAATGGTCTTCCATCGCCGTGAGCGCTTCCATCACGCCTGACCCCGATCAAAGGGGCCACGGCGCGGCGTGGCAGGTGGGGCGGGGGGTGTCGGTGCGTCGCCCAGCGCTTCCTTCGCCAGCGCGCCGATGCCGCCCAGCGTGCCGATGAGTTGGGTTGCTTCGACCGGGAAGAGGATGGTCTTGGCATTGGGGGAGGTGGCGAACTGGCTTACCGCTTCCACATATTTCTGCGCCACGAAATAATTGATCGCCTGCGCATTGCCGTTGGCGATGGCGTCGGAGACCATCTGCGTTGCCTTGGCTTCCGCCTCTGCCTCGCGCTCGCGGGCTTCGGCGTCCCGGAAGGCGGCTTCGCGGCGGCCTTCGGCTTCCAGGATCTGGCTCTGCTTCTGTCCTTCGGCCTTCAGGATTTCAGAAGCCCGCAAACCTTCCGATTCGAGGATCAGGGCGCGCTTTTCGCGCTCCGCCTTCATCTGGCGGCCCATGGCGTTGACGATGTCGGCGGGCGGACGGATGTCCTTCAGCTCGACACGCGTGATCTTGATGCCCCAGGCGTTGGTGGCATGATCGACCACGGACAGCAGGCGGGCGTTGATCTCGTCGCGCTTCGACAGGGTTTCGTCGAGGTCCATCGACCCCATCACCGTGCGCAGATTGGTGGTCGCAAGCTGCATGATGGCGACATAGAGTTCCGACACTTCGTAGGCCGCCTTGGCCGCGTCCAGCACCTGGAAGAACACGACGCCATCGACCGACACCATGGCATTGTCCTTGGTGATGATTTCCTGCCCCGGAATATCGACCACCTGTTCCATCATGTTGATCTTGCGACCCACAGCGTAGAAAAAGGCAGGGTAGAAATTGAGGCCGGGCCGGGCGACTTCGGTGAAGCGGCCAAAGCGTTCTATGGTATATTGATAGCCCTGGCGCACGACCTTGACGCTCACGGCCAGGTAGAACAGCACCAGTAGCGTCACTGTCAGCGCGAATGTCGTCAGCATCTTACCATCCCCCCAAAGAAGCGCTTGACTATGACGTGAAATCGCCGTGGGGAAAAGGTAAAGGTTACAGGGTCGTTCCGACCGCTACAGGAGACAGACCATGCTGCTGCGTCATGCCCGTTCGCTGCTTTACCTGCCAGCGTCGAACATGCGCGCCATCGCCAAGGCGCGCACCCTGCCGTGCGACATGGTGATGCTGGACCTGGAGGATGCCGTCCCCAATGACCGCAAGGAAGAAGCGCTGGCCAATGCGATCGAGGCCGTGGGCGAAGGATTTGGCCGCAGCCTGACCGCGATCCGCATCAATGTCGAAGGCACGCCCTGGCATGGCCCCGAAATGGTGGCGATCAAGCGGTCGGCGGCGGATTATGTCGTCCTGCCGAAAGTGGAGTGCGTCCGGCAGGTGAAGGATGTGTTCAGCGTCTGCCAGAAACCCGTCATCGCCATGATCGAAACCGCAGTGGGCGTGCTCGCCGCGTCATCGATCGCTTCGGCGGAAGGGACCAGTGGGATATTCCTGGGCACCAACGACCTGCGGCAGGATCTGGGCATTCCTCCGTCTGCTGGTCGTGAAGGGCTATCCTTCGCGATGCAGTCGGTGCTGCTGAGCGCCCGTGCGCACAAGGTTGCCGTGTTCGACGGCGTGTTCAACCGGCTGGATGATGAGGCCGGGTTCGAAGCGGAATGCGCCGCCGGACATGCGCTGGGCTTTGACGGCAAGACGCTGATCCATCCCAGCCAGGTCCAGGTCGCCAATCAGGTATTCGGTCCTGATCCTCAGGCGGTTGCAGACGCGCGCCGGTTGATCGAGGCGGCGACCGGTGGCGCGGAACGATTTGAAGGGCGGATGATCGAATCGATGCATGTGGAAGAAGCAAGAACGCTGATCGCCCGTGCCGAGGCGGTGGGAGCCTGAAGTTCAGCGTTCCGGTTGCGGGTGCCGCGCGGTCAGCAGATAGTTGATCGCCTTGTTGGGCGACAGGGTGAAGCCGTAGCGCGGATCGAATGACAGGCCGGTGACATCGGTGACTTCCAGCCCGGCATCTACCAGCAATTTGCCCAATTCATCCGGCGTCAGAAAGCGGTGCCAGTCATGCGTCCCCTTGGGAATGCCGCCGATGGTTTCGCCGACCGTGATCATGGCCAGACGGGATAGCGGGGTCCGGTTGGGCGTGGACATGATGAGCAGCCCTTCAGGCGAGAGCCGCTGCGCCAGTGCGGATGCGAAGGTGGCGGGGTCCGCCACATGCTCCACCACCTCCATCGACGTGATGAGATCGAAATTGTCCGCGTCCAGCTGTTCCACCGGGGTCGCGCGGTAATCAATTACAAGCCCCTGCTTTTCGGCATGGTGACGCGCCACAGCGATATTTTCCGCCGCCGCGTCGAGCGCCGTGACGGTCGCCCCCAGCCGGGCGAGCGGTTCAGTCAGCAGGCCCGCACCGCAGCCGACGTCCAGCGCGCGCTTGCCTGACAGCGGGCGAAACCCGCTTTCGTCCATATGCCAGTGCCAACCGATCGCCTGCCGAATATAGCGAAGGCGCACGGGATTGAGCTTGTGCAGCATGGCGCTGCTGCCGTTGGGGTCCCACCAGTCCGCCGCCATCGCACCGAAATGCGCTGCCTCGCGCGGGTCTATCGTCGCATTAGCCATGTTCGCCATTGGTCGTTGCTACCAATATCCGCAACGCCGCGCCATGTTATTTGCGGGGGTCAGGCCGCAAGGGCGGACCTTCGCCATCCAGCGCCTTGTCCTCAGCATCCATCTGGCGGTGCAATTCGCGCGTGGCGGCTTCCGTGCGGGCGATTTCTTCCTGACTATGATGCCGACGATTGCTCATTATGACGAAGATCAGCATTGCGCCGAGCAAGATCGGGCCGCCAATCGTGACGAACGCCCAAAGGATCTCTGCCATCGCATCCTCCATTCCTGTCCGGGAAAGGAATGTGCGGAGGGCGCCAGGAGTTCCCCGGCTCATAGGGCTTGCTTGCCATATTCGGCTTTACTGCTAATAGGAGCGCCGTTTTGCCCCTGTGGGCGACATATTCTTTACAATCAGCAGGCGGATTCGACAGGCAATGGCGCGCATCGTGATGAAATTCGGCGGCACCTCCATGGCGGGGATGGAGCGAATTCGCAATGTGGCTGCGCGTGTCAAACATGTCGTGGAGCAGGGCAATGAAGTCGCCGTCGTGGTTTCGGCCATGGCAGGCGATACCGACCGGCTGGTGGGTTTCTGCAAGGAAGCGTCGCCGCTGTACGATCCGGCGGAATATGACGTCGTGGTGGCGAGCGGCGAACAGGTGACGAGCGGTCTGCTTGCCATGACGTTGAAAGCCATGGGCGTTGATGCGCGTAGCTGGCTGGGCTGGCAATTGCCGATCCGCACGAATGAAGCACACGCCAAGGCGCGCATTGGCGAGATCGACACGATCGATCTGCTGGCGTCGATGCGCGGGGGCACCGTCGCTGTGATCCCCGGTTTCCAGGGCATGATGGAAGATGGCCGCATTTCGACCTTGGGTCGTGGCGGTTCGGATACTTCGGCGGTCGCGGTGGCGGCGGCGTTGAAGGCGGATCGGTGCGATATCTATACCGATGTGGACGGCGTCTACACGACCGACCCGCGCATCGTGGCGCGCGCGCGCAAACTGGACCTCGTCACCTATGAGGAAATGCTGGAACTCGCCTCGGTCGGGGCCAAGGTGCTGCAGACCCGCTCCGTCGGCCTCGCCATGAAGGAAGGCGTGGTCGTGCAAGTGCTTTCCTCCTTCGATGATCCCACCCAGGAAGACCTCCCCGGAACGCTGATCGTCAGCGAAGAGGAACTGGAAGCCAAGCTCAAGGAAGACAAGATGGAACGTCAGCTCATCACCGGCATCGCCCATGACAAGAATGAGGCGAAGATCACCCTGACCCGCGTGCCGGACCGTCCGGGCGCGGTGGCGCACATCTTTGCGCCGCTGGCCGATGCTGCGATCAACGTCGACATGATCATCCAGAATGTCGGCCGCGACAAGGGCGAGACGGACGTGACCTTCACCGTGCCGGGCGCGGATCTGGCGCGCGCGCTGGACGTGCTGGAAAGCCAGAAGGAAGTCATCGGTTTCAACCGCGTGATCCCGGACACGAAGGTAGCGAAAGTCTCGGTCGTGGGCGTCGGGATGAAGAGCCATGCGGGCGTTGCTTCGACAATGTTCCAGAGCCTGGCCGATCGCGGGATCAATATCCTCGCCATCTCCACCAGCGAGATCAAGGTTTCGGTGTTGATCGACGAGGATGAAACCGAACTGGCGGTGCGCGTGCTGCACACGGCCTATGGGCTGGACGCGCCGGTCGCTTGACTTAAATTCCCCCCCTCCCGCAGGCGGGAGGGGCCGGGGGTGGGGCGATTGCGACAGCAATCGCTGACTGCCTTCCGGGGTAGCTTGGAGGCTCGCCTTGCTCGCTGCCCACCCCAACCCCTCCCGCCTGCGGGAGGGGCTTATTGATTCTGAGGGTTCGTAAAATGACCAACGCCAAACTCACTTCTTTGATGGCCCGCGGCACCGCATTTCTGGGCTGCGACGTCGCGATCATGTGCGGGGCGATGAGCTGGGTTTCGGAACGCAATCTGGTCGCGGCTATCTCTAACGCTGGCGGGTTCGGGGTGATCGCTTGCGGTGCGATGACGCCGGACCTGCTGGACAGGGAAATCACGGCGACCAAGGCGCTGACGAACAAGCCCTTTGGCGTGAACCTGATCACCATGCATCCGCAGCTGTTCGATCTGATCGAAGTGTGCGCCCGCCATGAAGTCGGCCATGTGGTTCTGGCGGGTGGCCTGCCGCCCAAGGGCAGCATCGATGCGATCAAGGCGAAGGGTGCGAAACTGATCTGCTTTGCCCCGGCACTGAGCCTGGCGAAAAAGCTGACCCGATCGGGCGTCGACGCGCTGGTGATCGAGGGCATGGAAGCGGGCGGCCATATCGGCCCGGTATCGACCAGCGTCCTGGCGCAGGAAATCCTGCCGGAAATGGCGTCGCAGCTTCCAGTGTTCGTTGCTGGCGGGATCGGTCGTGGCGAGTTGATCGCTGGCTATCTGGAAATGGGCGCGGCGGGCGTGCAGCTGGGAACCCGTTTTGCCTGCGCCAGCGAAAGCATCGCGCATCCCAATTTCAAGAAGTCCTTCTTCCGCGCTTCGGCTCGCGACGCCATCGCCAGTGTCCAGATCGACCCGCGCCTGCCGGTCATCCCGGTGCGCGCGCTCAAGAATGACGGGACCGAAGCCTTCACCGCCAAGCAGCGCGAAGTCGCCAACCTGCTGGACAGTGGCTCTGTCGATATGATGGAGGCGCAATTGCAGATCGAACATTATTGGGCGGGCGCGCTGCGTCGCGCGGTGATCGATGGCGATGTCGAAGGCGGATCGCTGATGGCGGGCCAGTCGGTCGGCATGGTGACCAAGGAAGAACCGGTTGCCGACATCATCGCGCAGTTGATGGCAGAAGCTGCGGTCGCGCTGGAACGACGCAGCGCCTGAAGCCCGTTCTGCACCCCCTGAATGGGACGAGCCGAATCCATTTGCGGATGAACCGAGCCGGACGATGATCGCCAGGAACGCCCGGCTTTGTCATGTGTTTTCCGCGAGTGATTTGGCTTTAGGGGAATAGAGTGCCGTTGCGTACTGTTTCATGTCGCGTCTGGACAATCTTTTCCATCGCAGGATTGGCGCTGGTCGCCGGATGCTCGACGCCACGGGCGCCGACGCCGCCACCCCCGGTCGTGCCAACGATCAAGCCGATGCCGCCGATGGGCGCGGTGGAAGATATGAGCATCCCCGATGTCGATGATGGGGGTCAGTATTTAACGCCCAATCGCGGCGTCACCGCCAATACCGCTTTGTGGCATGTGCGCATGGCGTTGAACGTCGCGGCATTGTCGTGCCGTGGCGGGACGGAACCTGCGAAGACGCAGTATAACCGGATGCTGCATGTCCATAAGGACGCTCTGCGCGAAGCCAATGCGGCGGTCGATCGCAACTATACGGCGGCTTATGGACGCGGCGGGCTTCAGTCGCGCGAGCTGCTGAATACCGTCGTCTATAATTTCTTTTCCCTGCCGCCGGTGCAGCCGACCTTCTGCAAGGCCGCGATTGAGGTCGGGGCCAAGATGCTGGCGCTGCCTTCGAGCCAACTGCTGGCCTATGCCCCCGAAGCGCTGGTCGCATTGGAGCAGCCCTTCCAGGAATTTTACGAGGCTTATGCCGATTATCTGCGGCGGCTGGCCGAGTGGCAGTCCCGTTTTGGCGGAACCGTGAGCGTGGTCGTGTCGCCGACCCCGCTGCCGCCGCCACCGCTGCCGCCCAAGGAAATCAGCGCCGGATACGTGCCGCCTGCAAATGCGCCAGCGCTGCCCCCATTGCGTGAGGAAAGTGGGCAGGCGCTGCTGCCCGGCGCGACGTCAGCTCCGCGCGTGAACGTGCCTACATTTCCCATCACACGACCGGCGGCGCGCTAGGGCCGGTTAGTCGGGCGTGTAGGTCACCGGCGCTTTTGGGGGCAAAGGGAACATGCGTACGAAGCGTTCCGCCAGAGCGCGGTCGCCATCGACCCGAACCGCGTTCTCCACATCCTCAAAATCCGCGCCGCCATAGACGACCGCCGCCAGCGCATTCGGGTCGCCGCTGATGATCGCATCCGCGCCCTCCACGGGAGCGCGATCGATGGTGAAGTCGCCATCGCGCAGAAGGGCGCGAAATTCCTCTTCGCCAAAGCGCAGGCCTATGGTCGCATTGAGGTCGCCGATACGGCTGCGGTCGATCATCGTGCGCATGGACAATATCACCGACACATTGCTCATCGGCTGGCCTGTCTGCATCGTGGGGGACCGGCAGGCCCAGCGGCCCAGCAGCTGGAACAGGATTTCCGACTCGCGCCCCCATTCCGTCAGTTCATAAATCTGGCTGGCGGCGGGGGGAGGCAGGCGGCGACGAATGAGGACGCTGGCGGCTTCCAGCTGTTCCAGCCTTTGCGTCAGCACATTGGCGCTGATTCCGGGCAGGCTGGCGCGTAGATCGGTGAATCGCTTTGGCCCCAGCATCAATTCCCGCATTATCGGCATGGCCCAGCGATCGCCGATCAGGTCCAGCGCGTGGGCGGTCGCACAGCCGTCGAGATAAGCTCGCTTCTTCAATTCATATTCCTTGGTTATCTTTTATAACTTATAGGTTGCATAAGATAATTTACTGGTTCACAAAGTTCAAGTCATGAGTCGGGCCGTGAGGCAGGCCCGGTGGACTGTCCGGCCTAAGGTCGGCATCGAATCGACCCTGAAATAAGGAGAGACGTGATGAGCTATATTGATGGTTTCGTGGTTCCCGTGCCCAAGGGCAACAAGCAGCGCTACAAAGAGGTCGCCGCCTATGCCGCGCCGATCTTTTTGGAACATGGCGCCCTGCGCGTCGTGGAATGTTGGCCCAATGACGTGAAGCCAGGCAAGATCAACGATTTCCGCACGGCTGTGATTGCGGAAGAGGGTGAGGACGCGGTCTTTTCCTGGATCGAGTGGCCGGACAAGGCGACGCGCGATGCGGGTGCGGAAAAGGTGATGAACGATCCCCGTATGCAGCCCAAGGAAGGGGAGGACATGCCCTTTGTCGGCGCGCGCATGATCTATGGCGGCTTTGAAGTGCTGCTTGACGAGAAGGCGTGACCTTCCCACCACAGGAGGCGGAACGATGACCGATCTTACGGGCAAATTCTTTTGGTATGAGCTGATGACCAGCGACCCGGAGGGGGCAATCGCCTTTTATGGCGATGTCGTGGGGTGGACCACACAAGCTTTCGGAGGAGAGCGGACGGACGATCCCTATCATGTCGTGTCCGGCAGCGCTGGGCCGCTGGGCGGGATCATGCGCATCCCCGCTGAAGCGAAGGATTGCGGAATGTCCCCCTGGTGGGGCGGCTATATCGGGTCTGCCGATGTCGATGCCGATGCCCAGCGGCTGGCCGATGCCGGGGGCAGTGTGAAGCGGGCGCCGGATGATATTCCCGGCGTCGGTCGCTTTGCAGTGATGAGCGATCCTGGCGGAGCGATCTTCATGCTGCTGAAAGGATCCAGCCCCGACGGGATGAACGCTCCCCCACCAATGGCGAACGGTCATGTAGGCTGGCATGAATTATATAGCGGCGATTTCGATGCCGACCTTGGCTTTTACACGTCCCAGTTCGGGTGGGGAAAAGGCGAGGCGATGGATATGGGGCCGATGGGCAGTTACCAGCTATTCTCCATGTCCGGGCAGACCGATTTCAACGCCATGGCGGGCGGCATGATGAAACGCCCCGACGAGATGCCAGAGCCGCAATGGCTGTTCTATTTTGTCGTGCCCGACATTGATGTGGGCGTTGAAAAGGTGAAGGCAGGCGGCGGCACCGTGCTGAATGGTCCCGCAGAGGTGCCGGGCGGGGCCTGGATCATTCAGGGCCTCGACCCGCAAGGCGCAATGTTTGCCCTGGTCGGCATGCGATCAGCATCAGCCGCGTAAGGAGAGGAACGATGTCGAAGATTTCACCCTGCCTGTGGTTCAACGGGCAGGCCGAGGAAGCTGCGCGCTTCTATGTCTCCATTTTTGGCGGGTCGGTGGATTCGATCAGCCGCTATCCCGAAAATTCCCCGGTGCCTTCGCCCTTCAAGGGCGGAGAGGTGCTGCTGGTGGAGTTCACTCTGTTCGGCCAAAGCTATCAGGGGCTGAACGGCGGGCCTGAGTTCGGCTTTACCGAAGCGGTGTCGCTGTCGGTGTCCTGCAAGGATCAGGCGGAGGTGGACCGCTATTTCGAAGCGTTGACCGCTGATGGCGGCGCGCCCGGACCCTGTGGTTGGGTGAAGGATAAATATGGCCTGTCCTGGCAGATCGTGCCCGAAGAAGTGATGGAAATGCACCGGAAGGGCGGTCCCGGCATCCAGCCAATGATGGCGGTGATGATGACCATGCAAAAGCTGGATTTGGCCCGGATGAAGGCGGCCTATGAAGGAGAAGTGGCATGAGCGGCGCGTCATTTGAACTGTCGGTGACCTGCCACATCGCTGCCCCGCGAGAAATCGTGTGGAAGGTTTGGACGGACCTGAAGGACCAGTGGTTTTGTCCCAAGCCGTGGCGGGCGGAGGTGGTTGAGGAAGATCTGCGCCCCGGAGGCCGCAGCGCCGTGCGCATGTTCGGCCCCGATGGCGAGGATACGGGGCCGATGGAGGGTGTTTTCCTGGAGGTTGTACCGGGCGAGCGGGTCGTTTCGACAGATGCCTATGGTTCGGGGTGGATACCGCAGGAACCGTTCCTGACATCCATCTGGAGCTTTGCCGACGAAGGCGAGGGGACGCGCTTTACCGCAACGGCCCGCCATTGGAGCGAGGAAGCGCTCAAGCGGCATGAGGAGATGGGTTTCCATCCCGGCTGGGACCAGATGGCGCAGCAGTTCAAAGATTTGTGCGAAACTTCGGCAGCGACCGCATGAGCGAGGTTGCGGTGCGGGCCTGACGGAAGGGAAAGGCAGTTTTTTCGCATTTCTGCCTTTTGCACCGTTCCGGCCCCGACTTCCTCTTGGAAAGCAGGGGTGCGATCTGATAGCGCTTGATCATGCCAAGCACGCCCGCCGCCGCCGCTCGCCAGATCCTCAACCACCTGCAGGAGGTCATGGCCGCGCGCAACAGCGCCCAGGCCAAGCTGAACAAGGTCGTGGACATCATCGGCAAGGCGCTTTCGAGCGAGGTCTGCTCAATCTATCTGGTGCGCGAAGGCCTGCTGGAACTGTTCGCCACGCGGGGCCTGAAGCAGGAAGCGGTCCATGTGACGCGCATGGCCATGGGCGAGGGGCTTGTCGGCCTGATCGCGACCAATGTCGAAACGCTGAACCTGGACGAGGCAGCTTCGCATCCCGACTATAGCTATCGCCCGGAAACGGGGGAAGAACTGTTCCACAGTTTCGCGGGCGTGCCCATCGTGCGGCGGGAGCGGGCGATCGGGGTGCTGTGCGTCCAGCATGTCGAACCGCGCCGCTATGACGAGGTAGAGATCGAGGCGCTGCAGACCGTGGCCATGGTGCTGTCCGAACTGATCGCCAATGCCGAACTGGCGGACGATGGTCCGACGGATTCGCGCGTGCAGGATACCGGCACCATCATGCTGCAGGGCCTGCAGCTGGTCATGGGCATGGGGCGCGGGCACGCCGTGTTCCACCAGCCGCGCGTCCATATCGAACATACGGTTGCAGAGGATACCGAAGCCGAGCGCCAGCGGGTTATTTCCGCCTTTACCAAGATGCGCGAACAGATTGACCGGATGACGGGCACGGCCGAATTCGGCACGGAGGGCGAGCATCAGGAGGTGCTCGAAACCTACAAGATGTTCGCCTATGACGAAGGCTGGGCCCGGCGCATCAATGAAGCGATCGACAGTGGCCTGACCGCCGAGGCCGCGATCGAACGGGTGCAGCAACGCACCCGGATGCGCATGCGGCAGATTGACGACCCGCTGCTGAGCGACCGGATGCATGATCTGGAGGATCTGGCGAACCGGCTGCTGCGGATCGTGTCGGGGCAGTTGGGCACGGCCGCGCAAATGGGCCTGCGGCAGGACGCGATCCTGATCGCGCGCAACCTGGGCCCCGCGGAACTGCTGGAATATGATCGCAGGCGATTGAAGGGCGTGATCCTGGAGGAAGGGTCGCTGACCGCCCATGTCACCATCGTCGCGCGGGCCATGGGCGTGCCTGTGCTGGGGCGCGTCCGCGAAATCCGGCACAAGGTGAATGAAGGCGACCTGATCCTGATGGATGTCGCATCCAACAGCCTGCTGATCCGGCCGACGCCCGACATGGACGAGGCGTTCGAAAACAGGTTGCACGTCACGCAAAAGCGCCGCGCGGAATTTGCCGCCATGCGCGACCTGCCATCGGTGACGACGGATGGGCAGCGCATCGAACTGATGGTCAACGCCGGGCTGCGTGAAGATGCCCAGGCGCTGGACCTTGTCGGCGCGGACGGCATCGGCCTGTTCCGCACGGAATTCCAGTTTCTGGTGTCCGCCACATTGCCGCAGCGGGAAAAGCAGCAGCGCCTTTACAAGGATGTGCTGGACGCGGCGGGGGACCGCCCGGTTATCTTCCGCACGGTCGATATCGGTGGCGACAAGGCGCTGCCCTATATGACGCGCGACGGGGACGAGGAGCTAGAGGATAATCCGGCGATGGGCTGGCGCGCGCTGCGGCTGGCGCTGGACCGCGACGGCCTGATGAAGGCGCAGGCGCGGGCGTTGCTGGAAGCATCGGCGGGCAAGGTTTTGAACATCATGTTCCCAATGGTTTCCGAACCGTGGGAATATGAACAGGCGCGCGCGTTGGTCGAACATCAGCGGGAATGGTTGCTGTCACAGCGCAAGAAGTTGCCGACGGCGGTGCGCTATGGCGCGATGCTGGAAGTGCCCGCTTTGGCGGAGGTGTTGGACATCCTGCTGCCCAAACTGGATTTCCTGTCAGTCGGCACCAACGACCTGACCCAGTTCCTGTTCGCCGCCGATCGCGCCCACCCCAAGCTGGCTGAGCGTTATGACTGGCTGAGCGTCGCCATTCTGCGCTTTCTGGACCGGGTGGTGCGGACCTGCGAGGCCTATGAATGTCCCGTCGGCGTGTGCGGCGAAATGGGCGGACGGACGCTGGAGGCCATGGCGCTGATCGGCCTGGGTGTGCGGCGGTTGTCGATCACTCCGGCTTCGGTCGGGCCGGTGAAGGCGATGATCCGCGGCGTCGATGCGTCCGAACTTCGGGCTTTGATGCGGTCGCTGCTGGACAATGGCGCCGTCGATTTCCGCGCCCGGCTGACGGCATGGGCAACGGAACGCGAAATCGAATTGAATTGAACCGATTAGGGGGGACGGGGCCGAAGCACGGCGTTGACAATCCCTGTCCCTGAATGAGACAAGACCGCCTTCAAAGGTCGCGGAGCAGCATGGCAGAAGAACCAGAAATGGAAACCGCTCTGGAAGGATCGGAATCACAGTCGATCAGTCCCGGCACGAAGCTGCGCACGGCGCGCGAAGCGCAGGGCCTGTCGGTGCAGGACGTGGCGACGCGGACCCGTATCGCCCAGCGCCAGCTGGAGGCGATTGAGCGTGATGATTATTCCGCTTTGCCCGGCATACCCTATGCGGTCGGCTTCGCGCGTGCCTATGCGCGTGCTGTCGGCCTGGACGAAGTCGCCATCGCCGCGGATGTCCGCCATGCCGTCCATAATTCCGACCTGGGCGCCAGCCGATATGAAACATTCGAGCCTGCCGATCCGGCGCGGGTTCCGTCACGGGTTCTGGCATGGACTGCCGCTGCGATTGTCATCATCCTTGTTGCGGGTTTCGCGATCTGGCGCACCCAGTTGCTGACGCCCCCGACCCAACAGGAAATCGCCGAGGGCAAAGCGGACCCCGCTGCGGCTGCCCCGAAACCTGCTGCCAGTGCACAACCCGTTGTTCCGGCGGTTCAGACCGTGGTGTTTACCGCCAATGACGACGTGTGGCTGCGCATCTATGACGAAGCAGGCGAGCGGCTGAAGGATGGGCTGATGAAGAAGGGTGAAAGTTTCACCCTGCCCGCAACGGCCCGCAACCCGATGATCCTGACCGGTCGTCCGCAGGCGTTGACCGTGACGGTGGGCGGAAAGCCCATCGCGCCACTTGGAGCGCCGGATCGCACGATTTCCGATGTGCCCGTTTCCGCCGAGGCATTGCTGGCCCGGGCTGCGCCAACTGCTGCCGGGCAGCAGGTTCCGGCGGGGTCGGGTGCGCGACCTGCACCAGCTGCTGCGGCCACCGCCCCAGCGCCTGTGCCATCGGCACCGGTCCCTGCGACTGCAAACCCTGCCCCTTCACCCACGGCTGCGCCCACCCCTGAATGATGCGCGGGACGGCAAGAGGCTAAATCGTCCGCACGTGGCGCTTTACGGCGGCGAATATCGCCTTATGGTTAAGGCGGAGATATAGTCGGGGATCATCATGCGTCACGCTTTCATTGCGACAACCGCCTTTCTGATGGGAGGGCCGGCTCTAGTCATGCTCGCGCCATCGGCTGCTGCCCAGAGGGTCGAAATCGACGTACGCGTCGACCGCCTGGAAAAGGAGATGAAGGCGGTGCAGCGAAAAGTGTTCCCCGCGGGCGCCCCGTTGCAAGCGGAGATTACCCGCCCCGCCACGCCCGTCATTTCGCCCGGTTCGCCATCTTCGTCGCCAATCGCGGACCTGACGGCACGGGTATCCGCGCTGGAATCGCAGCTCGCGTCAATGACGGGTCAGGTTGAGGAAAACAGCTTCAAGCTGCGGCAGCTGGAAGAAGCGTTCAACAGATTCAAGGCCGAAGCGCAAAGCCGGGCCGACGTCGCTGTGTCTCCGCCGGTTAAACCTGTCGTTCCGTCCGCCGGAGCGACGACGACGCCCCCGCCGAAACCGAGCGTCAATGGCGGCGCCACCGAAGCGCGCAAGCTGGCCGTGGCGGCGATCGAGCGGCCATCCACTGGCAATGCCGCCGACGACGCCTACACTTATGGTTTCCGGCTGTGGGATGCGAAATTCTACCCTGAAGCGCAGGCACAATTGAAGGCGACGGTCGAAAAATACGGATCGTCCCCAGTCGCGAGCCGGGCGTCAAACCTGCTGGGCCGAGCCTATCTGGATGATGCCAAACCGGCTTTGGCGTCGGTCGCCTTCTATGAAAATTACCAGAAGCGCCCGCAAGGCGATCGCGCGCCCGACAGCCTGGCCTGGTTGGGTGAGGCGCTGATGCAGCTTAAAAAGCCTGCCGACGCTTGCAAGGTCTATAGTGAACTGGACCAGGCCTATGGCGCAAATCTGTCGGCCAGCCTGCGCGGCATGATGGACAAGGGGCGCGCCAAGGCGAAGTGCAGCTAAGGCCCCATGGCCGGGTCGGAACCGGAGCCGCCTGACCTGGACACATTGTTGTCGCGGCGGGTCGAAGACCTGGCCGGGCCGGGGGAAGACTGGCGCTTTGGTGTTGCGGTATCCGGTGGCCCAGACAGCATGGCGCTGCTGGACCTGAGCGCCCGGCTGTTCCCCGGCAGGGTAGAGGCTGCGACCGTGGACCATGGACTGCGGGATGCATCGGCGGCGGAAGCATCGATGGTTGCCGCCTGGTGCGACGGCCATGGCGTGCCTCATGTCATCCTGCATCCGGGAGAGCCGCTGGCCGGGAATGTCCAGCAGTGGGCCAGGCAGCAACGCTATGCCCTGTTGGAAAAGTGGCGGACAGACCAACGGCTGGACTGGATTTTCACCGCCCATCATGCGGACGATCAGCTGGAAACGATTTTGATGCGGCTCAATCGTGGGGCAGGTGTCGGTGGCCTTGCAGGCGTGAGGGCGCGTCATGGGCGGGTGCTGCGTCCACTGCTGGGCGTGCGTCGTTCCCAATTGTTGGCTCATGTGAAGCGCCGGGAGATTCCCTATGTAGACGACCCGTCGAACAGCAACCTGCGGTTCGACCGGGCATCGATTCGCGCGCATCTGCAAGGGGCGGACTGGCTCGACCCACTGGCGGTGACGCGTAGTGCCGGGGCGCTGGCGGAGGCTGTCGGGGCGCTGGAGTGGATGGTGGAGGATCTGGCGGCGCGGTATCTGCGGCGGCAGGGTGAGGGATGGGTGCTGGAGCGCACGGACTTTCCCCGCGAAATTCTGCGGCGGCTGCTGATGCAGATGATCGCTCGCGTGGCGCCGGATGCTCCTGAGCCGAGGGGGGAAGCGATCGACCGCGCGATCATAGCCGGGACGGAAGGGCGGCAGATGAGCATTGGCCCTGTCCTGCTTAAAGGCGGGCCACAATGGACCGCGTGGATCGCCCCGCCGCGCCGCTGAGCAGGTCGTTTCGGAAAGGTTCCACCGCCCGCCGCGCGCTGGGAACGGCTTGTCGAAATGTTGCAGTGCGATGCGCTATCCTTAATGGCTGGAATGCTTAACAGAGCGACCCTTCGGCTAGGAAAGTGAGTCATGTTCGAATTTGCTGCGCTGACCTATGGCGTGATTGCCAGCATCATCCTTTCGGCAGCGCAACGTAACCGGAAAATGGCGCGGCCCCACCCGCCACTGCTGCTCTATACCGGCTATCTGCTCTGCGGCGTTTCCGGCGGCGTGGCCGTGATCCTGGCTTATATCGCCCTTTCTCAATTTGCTGGCGGCTGATCGCACTTCATCGGCCTTAGTCAGCTTGCGATTTCGCCGGAGCACCCTATCTTGCCCGGTGAAAGAGAGTGTTGAATGAACGACGAGAAGGACCCCCAGGGTAACCCCTGGATCAAGAGCGCGATGATCTGGGCAGGCGTGATTATCGCCCTGCTGCTGTTCGTCTCCATGTTCGACAGCCGGACCGCTACGCAGGCGGGCACCGGCATCGCCTATTCCGAGTTCCGTTCCAAGGTTCAGGAAGGGCAAGTCAAGGACGTTGCCATCGCCCCGAACAAGATCACCGGGACGCTGAGCAGCGGACAGCGGTTCAACACCGTGCCGGTCAACGATCCGGGCCTGACCGGCCTGCTGGACGATTATAACGTCAAATATTCCGGCCAGACGGAGGAGCAGCCGAGCTTCTGGCAGATCATGCTCTACCAGTCGCTGCCGTTCCTGCTGATCCTGGGCATTGCCTTCTTTGTGCTGCGCCAGATGCAGAAGGGCGGAGGCGCGGGCGGCGCGATGGGCTTTGGCAAGTCCAAGGCGAAGTTGCTGACCGAAAAGCATGGCAAGGTCACGTTCGACGATGTCGCAGGCATCGATGAAGCGCGCGAGGAATTGCAGGAAATCGTTGAGTTCCTGAAGGACCCGACGAAGTTTGCGCGGCTGGGCGGCAAGATTCCCAAGGGTGCGCTGCTGGTGGGTTCGCCGGGCACGGGCAAGACGCTGCTGGCGCGTGCGATCGCGGGGGAGGCGGGCGTGCCCTTCTTCACCATTTCCGGTTCGGATTTCGTCGAGATGTTCGTCGGCGTCGGCGCGAGCCGCGTGCGCGACATGTTCGAGCAGGCGAAGAAGAACGCGCCTTGCATCGTCTTCATCGACGAAATCGACGCGGTGGGCCGTCATCGTGGCGCGGGCCTGGGCAACGGCAATGATGAGCGCGAACAGACCCTCAACCAGCTGCTGGTCGAAATGGACGGCTTTGAGGCGAATGAGGGCATCATCATCGTCGCGGCGACCAACCGCCCCGACGTACTCGACCCCGCGCTGTTGCGTCCGGGCCGCTTTGACCGTCAGGTTGTTGTGCCGCGCCCCGATATCGAGGGCCGCGAGAAAATCCTGGCCGTGCATATGAAGAAGGTGCCACTGGCGCCGGATGTCGACCCGCGCACCATCGCACGGGGCACGCCCGGCTTTTCGGGCGCTGATCTTGCCAACCTGGTCAATGAGGCGGCTTTGATGGCGGCTCGTCGGGGCAAGCGCCTGGTCGCGATGGACGAGTTCGAGGCGGCCAAGGATAAGGTCATGATGGGCAGTGAGCGCCGATCGATGGTCATGACCGACGATGAAAAGAAGATGACCGCCTATCATGAGGCGGGCCATGCCATCGTTGCGGTCCATGAACCGGCGTCCGATCCGATCCACAAGGCGACGATCATCCCACGCGGGCGTGCGCTGGGTATGGTGATGCGCCTGCCGGAGCGTGACAGCTACAGCTATCACCGTGACAAGATGCACGCGAACCTGGCCGTGGCCATGGGCGGCCGCGTGGCGGAAGAGATCATCTTTGGCCACAGCAAGGTGTCGTCCGGCGCTTCGGGCGACATTCAATATGCCACCAAACTAGCGCGCGACATGGTCACGCAATGGGGCATGTCGGACAAGCTCGGCCCGTTGCAATATGAAGAGCAGCAGGGCGAAACTTTCCTGGGATATTCGCAGAGCCAGCGCACGCACATGTCGGATGAAACGGCAAAGGCGATTGATCATGAAATTCGCATGATCGTGGAGGGCGGATATGACAGGGCGAAGGACGTGCTGACCGGGCATGAAGATCAGCTTCACCTGCTGGCCAATGCGTTGCTGGAATATGAGACTCTGAGCGGTGAGGAGATCAAGACGCTGCTCGACAAGGGTGAGATTACCCGCGATGACGGCACCACGATCAAGCCTTCCGCCGTGCCGGCGGCGGGGTCGTCCATTCCCAAGACGCGCAAGCGCAAGGGACCATTTGGGGAACCTTCGCCTGCTGGCGTGTGACGACCGGCTACAGGGTTGAAGGGGGCGCGGTCGGTGATCGCGCCCTTTTTGCTGTCCATGGTTGGGGGCGGGCCGACGGTGCAGGAGCAGGGCCGTAATCGTCATTCTGGCAGGTTATGCGGCAGAAATGGCGCCCTCGGATCAAGGCGAGGCTGACGAAACGGAAGGTTTGACCGGCCCGTTCGCGTTGCCGCAACAAAAAGCGCCGTAAGGTCTGGCTGTTTCACTGGTTAATGGTTACATGGGCCGCCACGAATCCCCGGCGATCACCCTATGCCTCTTGGCAGATCGCACAGCAGAAAGTGGCTTTCAAATGGACATCCGCCTCGGCCTCACCTTTGACGACGTGCTGTTGCAGCCCGGCGAATCCGATGTGTTGCCAAGCCAGGCGGACACCAGCACCTTTGTGACGAAAAGCATCAAGCTGAACATCCCGGTCCTGTCGTCCGCCATGGATACGGTGACGGAAGCGGACATGGCGATCGTCATGGCGCAATTGGGTGGCATCGGCGTTCTGCATCGCAACCTGTCGGTCGAGGAACAGGCGGCAGCGGTCCGCGCGGTCAAACGCTTCGAAAGCGGCATGGTCGTCAATCCCATCACCATCACGCCGCGCGCCACGCTGGCCGACGCGCAGATGCTGATGGAACGCCACAGGTTCAGCGGCATCCCCGTCGTTGAAGATTCGGGCAAGCTGGTCGGCATCCTTACGCACCGCGACGTGCGCTTTGCGGAAAATCCGGGGCAGCCCGTCAGTGAATTGATGACCAAGGACAATCTGGCCACTGTGAAGGTGGGCGTCGGTCAGGATGAGGCGATGCGCCTGCTGCACCAGCGCCGGATCGAAAAGCTGCTGGTCGTCGACGATGATTATCATTGCGTCGGCCTGATCACCGTCAAGGACATCGAAAAGGCGGTAACCTATCCCAAGGCGACCAAGGATGGTTCAGGGCGGTTGCGCGTTGCTGCGGCGACGACGGTGGGCGACAAGGGGTTGGAGCGCAGCGAGGCGTTGATCGATGCCGAATGCGACCTGATCGTCATCGACACGGCGCACGGGCATAGCAAGCAGGTTTCCGCCGCCGTCGAAGCGGTCAAGCGCTTGTCCAGCCATGTGCAGGTCGTCGCTGGCAATGTGGCGACTGCCGAAGCCACCAAAGCGTTGATCGACGCGGGCGCGGACTGCGTGAAGGTCGGGATTGGCCCCGGTTCCATCTGCACCACTCGCGTCGTCGCGGGCGTCGGCGTGCCGCAGCTGACTGCGGTCATGGATTCGGCCAACGAAGCGGCCAAGCAGGGCGTTCCCGTTATCGCCGACGGTGGCCTGCGTACGTCGGGCGATCTTGCCAAGGCGCTGGCGGCTGGCGCGGGCTGCGTCATGGTCGGATCGCTGCTGGCGGGCACGGCGGAGGCTCCGGGGGAGACATTCCTTTATCAGGGACGGGCTTATAAGAGCTATCGTGGCATGGGTAGCGTCGGCGCGATGGCGCGCGGCTCTGCCGACCGCTATTTCCAGGCGGATATCAAGGATCAGATGAAGCTGGTCCCCGAAGGGATTGAAGGCCAGGTGCCGTTCAAAGGACCGGCCAAGGACGTCATCCATCAGCTTGTCGGCGGCGTGAAAGCGGCGATGGGCTATACCGGCAGCCGCACGATCAAGGATCTGCAGGAACGTGCCCGTTTCGTCCAGATCACCAATGCCGGGCTGTCCGAAAGCCATGTCCACGACGTCACCATCACGCGCGAGGCCCCCAATTATCCTACGCGCTGAGGGGCGGCGGGCGTGACCCCTTCCGCACGGGTGCAGGCCGCGATCGAACTGCTGGACGCCATCATAGCGTCCGCACGGGACGGCGGCCCGGCGGCGGACACATTGATCGCGCGCTATTTCAAGGAACGGCGTTATGCCGGATCGCGGGATCGCCGAGCGGTGCGCGACCATGTTTATGACGCTGTCCGCCGGGCGGGCGAGCGCCCCTCCACAGGCCGGGCGGCGATGATCGGGCTTGCGCGCGAGCGGCTCGACATCGAGGTGTTGTTCGATGGTTCTGCTCACGGTCCGGCACCGATCGAGCTAGGCGAAGAAGGGGCAATTTCGGGCGACGTGCCCGATTGGCTGAGGCCGTTGCTGGCTGGGCCAGTCGAGCAGGGTGCCTTGCTAGGGCGGGCGCCGGTCGACCTTCGCGTGAACCGATTGAAGGCAGCGATGAAGGATGTCGCGCCGCTTTATCCCGATGCGGTGCCGATAGAGGGGCTGAGTGATGCGATGCGACTGTCCGAAGGTTGGCCGGTCGAACAGAGCGAACCCTGGAAACAGGGGCTGGTCGAGGTGCAGGACGCAGGAAGCCAGATGATTTCGGCCGCATGCCAGGCACAACCCGGCATGACGGTGGTGGATATGTGCGCAGGCGCGGGCGGCAAGACTTTGGCGCTGGCGAGTGCGATGGCGGGTCAGGGTACGCTGATCGCCGCCGACACTATACGATCGCGCCTCGCCCGGTTGGGCCCGCGCGCCGAGCGGGCCGGAGCAACCTTCATCGAAACATTGCTTCTGGACCAGGTCCATGAAAGCCGGGCGCTGGAATCCTTGCACGGTCGGGCCGATGTCGTGTTGGTCGATGCGCCTTGTTCGGGCACCGGCACATGGCGGCGTAATCCTGAGGCGCGCTGGCGGCTGACCCCGGCCAGGTTGGACCGGTTGATCCAGGAACAGGCGCGTATCCTGGATTTTTCGGCTCCTCTGGTAAAGCCGGACGGGGTGCTTGTTTACGCCACTTGCGCGTTGACGGACAGGGAGGGGCAGGACCAGACGCGCGCTTTTCTGGAACGGCACGCGGGCTGGGCGGCTGATACGGTCCTTTCCCCCATGGGACGGCCCCATGGCGACGGCATATTGCTGACCCCTGGCCATGATGGGACGGACGGTTTCTATTTCGCCCGGCTTCGGCGGATGGCCTGAAAGAGACGATGGACAAGGCCCGGCAAAATGACGACACTCAGGCGAAATCAGCGCCTGAAACATGGCTGGAGTTATGCATGCGTTTTACCCCTGCCTCGATCGCCCTTGCCGTCCTGTTGACGACTGTGTCCAGCGTGGGCCTGTCCCAGCGTCCTGACGCGCAGATCACGCCCTTGTCTGTCGAATGGCAGCATAAGGGGATGGCGGCGCGCAAGGCGGGCAATTATCAGGCAGCGACCGATGCGCTGGAAACGGCGTTGGCGGTCGATCCGCGCAATCGCAACGCCTATATCGAACTGGCCCAGGTGGCGCGGGCGCAGGGGTTGCAGGGTAAAGCCATCCGTCTTTATCGTGAAGCGCTGTTGCTGGACCCGACCGATGTCGGCGCGCTGGTCGGGCAGGGCGAAGCCATGGTCGAAAAGGGCGCAATCGCCAAGGCCCGGGAAAATCTGGCCCAGGCGAAAAATGTCTGCAAGGCTGATTGCGCCGGGGTCGGCAAGCTGGCCGCGGCGATCGATAAAGGCCCGCCAGCGACCGTGTTGAGCGCCAAGGAAGGCGTGACGGTGCCCAAGGCGGTGGAGATGGAGACGCCCTGAGCTGAGGCGCTGAAGGCGGCCGATATGTTTGAGGTCCGGGAAGATGACCTGACCGGGAAACAGGTTCGGGCGCTGCTGGAGCTTCACCTTGCCGACATGCACGCCAGTTCGCCGCCGGGGAGTGTCTTTGCCCTCGATCTTTCCGGCTTGCAGGTTCCTGAAGTCACGGTCTGGACCGCGTGGCGCGATGGCCGCGTTGCTGCCATCGGCGCCATGAAGATTTTCGGAGATGGTTTGGCTGAAGTCAAATCCATGCGGACGCACCCGCATTTCCTGAGAATGGGGGCGGGCGCCGCGATCCTGGAGACCATCATTACCGCAGCGACTGTACGCGGTATCCGCCGGTTGAGCCTGGAGACTGGAAGTGGGCCTGCGTTTGAGCCAGCGCTCGCGCTCTACCGACGCAGAGGTTTCAGGAATGGGATGGCGTTCGGGGGCTACGAGCAAAGCGCCTTTAACCAGTTTCTGCACCTGGACTTGCCTTGAGGCAGGGCGACATAAGGCGGCCTGGAACTTCTCCTCACCTTCAGGCGCGGTCAGCTGCGATCCATCAGGCGTGCGACTTCCACAAATTCATCGACGCTGACCGTTTCGGCGCGACGTTGCGGGTCTATTCCAGCTGATTCCAGCGCGGCTAATGCGCCGGGCAGGCCCTTGAGGCTTTGGCGGAGCATCTTGCGGCGCTGGCCGAAGGCGGCGGCGGTCAGGCGTTCGAGGGTCTTGAGCTGGACATCGGCAGGTGCTGGCCGAGGCGTGATGTGCACGACGGCGGACATGACCTTGGGTGGTGGGGTGAAGGCGCTGCGGTGCACCTTCATCGCGATGCGGGCTTCGCCACGCCACTGAGCCAGCACGGCGAGCCTGCCATAATGGTCGCCGCCAGCCTTGGCGACGATCCGTTCCGCCACTTCCATCTGGAACATGAGTGTGAGCGACGACCACCAGGGAAGCGGGTTCCATCCCGCCGATAGCCAGCCCACCAGCAGGGCCGTTCCCACATTATAGGGAAGGTTCGCGATGATATGCGCGCCTTCCCCTGCTTCGGTGCGGGCGTCGACCTGCATCGCGTCGCCCGAAATCACGCGCAATTGTCCAGGAAAGGCCTCTGAAAGCTGAGCGAGGGCTGGCAGGCACCTATGGTCGCGCTCTACGGCTACCAGTCGCGCGCCTGCACGCAGGATCGCACGGGTTAGACCGCCGGGACCGGGACCGACTTCAAATGCCGGAGCGTCCTTTAGCGGGCCGGGAATAGCCGCGATCCGGTCGAGCAACTGTTCGTCGAGCAGGAAATTCTGACCCAGCGCCTTACTGGCCTGAAGCCCATGCATGGCGATCACTTCCCGCAGCGGCGGCAATGCGGGCCGCATGTCAGCAGCCATGGGTCAGGCGCGCGCGGGCAGCTTCGGCGGCCATTTTGAGCGCCGCCATCATCGCGCCGGGATTGGCGCTGTCGGTTCCGGCAATCCCGAACGCGGTGCCATGGTCGGGTGAGGTGCGCACGATGGGCAGGCCAAGGGTCAGGTTTACGCCCTCATCGAAATGCAGCGTCTTGAGCGGGATCAAAGCCTGGTCATGGTACATGCATAGAACGGCGTCGTAGGTTTCGCGCGCGCGGCTGTGAAACAGGCCGTCCGCCGCCAAAGGGCCGCGAATGTCCATGCCTTCGTCCCGCAGCGATTCTATCGCGGGGGCGATGATGTCGATTTCCTCACGGCCCAGCGCGCCGCCTTCACCCGCATGGGGATTCAGCCCGGCGACGACGATGCGCGGGCGAGCGATGCCGAAATTGCGTTGCAGCCCTTTGACGGTCGTGATCGCGCGTGCGCGGATGAGGTCCACGGTCAACACCGACGGCACATCGCCCAGGGGGATGTGGATCGTGACCGGCACGACCTTGAGCGAAGGCCCGGCCAGCATCATCACAGCATTGTGGGGCGCGACGCCGCAACGTTCCGCCACGAATTCGGTCTGGCCAGGATGGGTGAAGCCGACCCCGTAGAGCTGTTCTTTTCCCACAGGTGCGGTCACGATGCCTGCGGCCGATCCGCTTCTGGCCAGGCCCACGGCGACTTCCAGCGATTGAAGGGCTGTGCGCGCGCCGTCGACGCTGGGCGTTCCCGGCGTGATAACGCCAGCGTCAGTCACCTGCAGGCAGGGCAGCGCCCGGTCGAATACGGACGCCGCTTCCTGCGGTGTCGCGATCAGTTCGACGGGACCAAGCCATACGGCGCGCAGCGAAGCGACATCGCCCACCGCGAAAAAAGGCGGGAGCCCACGCGCTTCACGCATGACCCAGCTTTTTGCAACGATTTCCGGGCCTATGCCTGCCGGGTCCCCCAAGGGCACGGCGAAGGGCGGCAGCGGCGTGCCGGGATCAATTATAGTCGATGACGGCATCGCGGCGAAGGTCTCGCAGGTAGATGCGCGCACGCTTGTTGACCCGTTCCTCTTCCAGTTGCGCCATGATCTGAGCGGCGTCGGGCGCGGCAGCCGTAGCAGCGTCGTCACGGCCGCAGACCACCAGGACGCGCACGCCTTCATTGATCGACCCGAAGGGGGGCGTCGCCTGCCCGACTTGCAGGTCCAGCAGAATATCCTGCAGCTGCGGCGGCAGATCGCGAACCTTCACATTGTCGTTATCGACGACGTCGGCGCCGATCTTTGCGCCCAGTTCATTGGCCTGGCCGCAGCCCTTGATCGCCTTCACCTGGGAGGCGAAGCTGGCGGCCCTGGTGCTGGCCTGTTCCTTCGTCGTGCCTGCGGGGAAGCTGACCGATAATTGCTTGAGACTGAGCAGCGCGTCGCGTGGATCGGCAGTCAACACCTTGCGCTTGTCCATGACGTAAATGACGGAAACACCGCCGGGTACGCCGATGGGTCCTGCAATCTGGCCGACCTGCATTTCGTTGGCGGCCTGCGCCAGTGCGTCAGGCAACTGGACCGGACGCACCCAGCCCAGATCGCCGCCGACGGCAGCGGTCGAGGCTTCCGAAAACTGTCTGGCATAAGCGGCAAAGCTGCCGCCCTGCTTGATCTGTTCGATGATGTTGCGCGCGTTGGCGACGATCTGCTGTTCATTTTCCGGCGTGGCCGACAGGTAGATTTCGCCGATCCGATATTCATCGCTGCCCTTGGCCGCGTTCATGCGGTCGATGACGGACTTAACTTCATCTTCCGACACGTTGACGAACGGCTGGATATTTCGGCGGAGCAGGCGGCTCCAGGCCAGCTCGCCCTCAATCTGGCGCCGGATGCTGGCGGGCGCGCTACCCTGCTGGCGCAGATATTGGTCGAACTGGCTTGGGGACTGGCGGAAATTGGCCGCCACCCGCTCAAAGCTCTGGTCGATTTCCGCCTTGTCGATGCGGATGTCGTTGGCGGCAGCTTCCTGGATCTGCAGCGTTTCATCGATCAGGTTACGGAGCACCTGAACGCGCAGCCGCTCCTTTTCCTCTGGCGACACTTTCCCGCCATTGGCGGTGATGATCAGGGCCAGCCGTTGGTCGACATCCGTGCCAGTGATGATGCTGCCGTTGACGATTGCGGTCGCCTTTCGGACATTTGGATCACTCTTGCCAAAGACGGTGACGTCCTTGGGCAGGTTTAACTGCTGTGACGCCACGGCGCCGTTGTCATCCACGGATTGAGCGGTGGCGGGTGAGACGCCCCCGGTCATCAGCATGGACGACAGAAGAAGGGTGTATGCGCCGGTCCGCAGGGTGTGGCGAAGGCGGGCAGGCGGGGAAACGACAGGGTGCATCGTCGACAAAACTCTCCAATACGGTCCGGCGCGTGATGCGCCGGTCCGCCTTAACCGGTCCTGAGCAGGAAGGGCGGGAACGGTGATCCTTATATACCGATATTCCGAAAAGCCAGCCGTAGTTGGAAACTGTTGCCCTTTCGCGCGTCACCAGCCGCCAGATAGTCGCGCCGCCAGGTCAGCCCCAGCGTCAGGCAGTCATCTTCATAGGTGATGCCCAGCCGATGGCGGACCGGCTCATATCCGTCCGCAACGCTCAACGGATCTTCCTTGGCATCGGTCAGGTCGATGACGGTCGATCCATAGAGCGACCAGAAGCGCGCGAACTGAACACGGCCGCCCAGGCGCAATTCTTCACGGTCCTGCAAATCTTCCAGCCCCGCAGCGGCGTTGCGGTTGAGGCGGAGATAGCCGACCAGCGCATAGGTCCTGCGGCTGCCAACGGTGGCGTTGATTTCATTGCGGCGTACCGAAAGTCCGTCCTTATCCAGGCGAAAGCGGTGAATGAGGCTGACGAAATCCTTGTAGCGGACCGTCGTGCGGCCAACGACATCGGACATGCGATCGGAAAGGCCCGTGCCATCCGGCAGGATGCTTTCGCGATTGTTCAGCCGATAGCTTTGGCCCACGATGCTTTCGAGCGAGAAGTCCGGCAGCGACAGGCTATATTCCAGACCATAGGTGATCCGGGTCGAATCTTCGAACCGGTCGTAGCCGGCGAAGCGATTGAGCGCGAAGAGGTTGCTGTCCTCCAGATCGATGGCGCGCGCGTCCTCATTGGGGACAGACAGGTTGGCGATTCGGGGGGCGGCAACGATCTGCACGCGTGGCGCGATGCGTTGCACCCCGCCAAAGGCTTCGCCCATGAAGGGCCAGCGCACATCGACAGCCGCCGCCGCGATGCCGCGCGCCTGCCAGCCGGGATCGCCCGCGTAACGCGCGACGTCGTTCAGAAGAGTGTCGCTGCTGTGATAGATATCGCCGCGCAGATAGGTGGTGAAGGTGACTTCCTGACCCATGCCGGTCAATTGGCGCAGGTTCCATTCGAACGCCCCGAACGCGCGTTGCGTATCCTGCCCATGGGTGCGAGTGATCGCGAGGCTGTTCGCCTGTAGCTGGATGCGACCGCCCAGCAGCGGATCAGTCATGCGCAACCGGTAATCGATGACGGGCAGGGCGATCGGAGTCTGCCCCTGGGAGTCGCCCAAACGCAGAGTTTGGACGGCCCATCCCGCGACTGAGAAATAGCTGTTTTCGCCAATGCGCTGAACGCCGAGCGTAGAGCGCAGCCGGTCGTCGCGATTGATGTCGTAGCGGCGCAGGAAAGTGCGGTCGCTGACGGCCCGGATCGACCCGTTGATGCTCCATTCGGGCGTCAGCTGCATCCCACCGCTGGCATCGAGATAGCCGCGAAAATCCTTCTGCGACGCGTCCGACACCGTGGCGTTGGGCAGAGAGCTGCTGGCGTCCTGGCGGCTGCCATGCGTGGCGTAGCCGGTGATCTGGTAGGCGCCCCGGTCCCAACGGTGGCGGAAATTCGCCTCCAGCATGGGCAGCGTCTCCGAATAGATATGCGGAGTTATAGTCAGGTCGCGGTTGGGCGCGAGTTTCAGATAATAGGGAAGGGCGACTTCCACGCCGTTCGTGCGGTCATAACGGATATTGGGCACCAGTAGCCCGTTTCCTCCCCCGCCCCCAACCGGATGCGAAAAGCCCGGCAGGGGAATCAGCGGCAGGCCGAATATCTCTACGCTGGCGTTGCTGTATCTGACTCGCGCTTCCACAGGGTCGTAGACGACCGTCACTGCCTTGATCTGCCAGGTCGGTTCCTTGGGACAGCCGTCGGAATCCTCTACCGCGCAACCGGTATAGGCGGCCTTGTGCAGGGTGTAGACGCCGTTCACCCGCTTACCCGAAGCCGCAGCCAGCCGCCCTCCAGATTCGAGCACCAGCAGCATGTTGTCGACCACGCCATCTTTCAGCGTATCCGTCACTTCGAACCGGTCGCCATAGGCGATGTTGCCTTCCGGGTCGGTGACTGAAACATTGCCCTTCGCCTCGACCGCGCCGGTGGTGCGGTTCCAGACGACCGTATCGGCGCGCAGCCGGTTGCCTTCCCGAAGCAGCTGCACATTGCCGCTGGCGGTCACGACTTCGCTGTTACTGTCATATTCCAGCCGGTCGGCGGCGAAGCCGATCTGGTCCTCGTTCTGCGGGACGGGCGCGTCGGGCGCGCTGACTGGCGCGGGTGGCGTGTTCAGTTCCTGGGCGGAGCCGTGCTGCGACAAGGCGATGCACGCCAAAGCCGCGCCTGCGGTCAGCATATGCCGGGAACGTCGGAGAAAGGAGAAATTGTGCAAAGGGTCGGGCCTCTCAGGGGCGCTTCGTTGCCCGCCTATCGCATTGCTTTGCCCAAGCCGCAATATTTCGTCATCCTTCTTTTACAGGAAATCGGGCGAACGGCTTTGCCAGACGGGGCAAGCGACATTATCTGACGGTTACAGGATTGCGCATCCCGACCGACAGACAAGATAGAATAGTAAGGATCCTTGATGGAAATCGCGTTCAGCCCGTTACGTCCCGACGCCGACACTCTGGTTCTGGCGGTGGCCAAGGGGCGGCTTGACGGCTTGCCCATCGATGCGGCCGCTACCTTGGCGGCAGGCGCATCGGCAGCGCGTTTCACGGGCGAGGCGGGATCGAGCTTTGAAAGTTTCGCGGACGAAAGCGGCAAGGTGGTGCGGATCGTGCTGCTGGGCATCGGGGGCGGCAGCGACAATGATTATGAGAAGGCGGGTGGCGCGCTCGCAGCACGGCTGCTGACCAGCGGCGCTTCGCATGCGGCAGTCGAATTTCCGGGCGGTGTGAGCGGCGAGAATGCGGCCAGCCTGGCCTTTGCGGCATTGCTGCGCAGCTGGCGGATCGACACCTATCGCACGCGGCAGAGCGAGAAAGCCAAGCCGACGCTGACCAAGCTGACGTTGGTCGGCACGGACGGTGCGGCGGCGTGGGAGCGGTGGTCGGCGGTGGCCGATGGCGTCGCCTTCACGCGGGAACTGGTCGCTGAACCAGCGAACATCCTTTATCCTGAAAGCTTCGTAGAACGTTGTCGCCATCTGGAGCAGATGGGCGTCAAGATCACTGTCCTCGACAAGTCGGCGATGGCCGATCTGGGCATGGGCGCCCTGTTGGGCGTGGCGCAGGGGTCGGTGCGCGAACCGCGCCTGATCGCCATGGAATGGGACGGGACTGACGGCGCTGCGGACAAGCCGCTGGTCTTTGTCGGCAAGGGCGTCACATTCGACACGGGCGGCATCTCCCTGAAGCCCGGCGCGGGCATGGAAGACATGAAATGGGACATGGGCGGCGCTGGCGCGGTTGCGGGCGCGATGAAGGCGCTGGCCGGACGCAAGGCAAAGGCCCGCGTGGTCGGCATTTGCGGCCTGGTGGAAAATATGCCCGATGGCAACGCGCAGCGGCCGGGCGATATCGTCACATCCATGTCGGGCCAGACGATCGAGATCATCAACACCGACGCCGAAGGCCGTCTGGTGCTTTGCGACGTGATCACCTGGGCGCAAAAAACCTATGCGCCTGAGATCGTTATCGATCTGGCGACGCTGACGGGCGCGATGATCGTGGCGCTGGGCGATCAATATGCGGGCATCTTTTCCAACGACGACGAATTGGCCGACGATCTGATTGCCGCTGGCAAGGCGGCAGGCGATCAGCTGTGGCGTTTTCCGTTGTCCGACGCCTATAACAAGCTGATCGACAGCCCCATTGCCGACATGAAGAATATGGGCGCGCGTTACGCCGGATCGATCACGGCGGCACAGTTCATCAAGCGCTTCGTCGATGACGGCGTCAAATGGGCGCATCTCGATATCGCCGGGATGGTTTGGGCCGACAAGCCGGGCGCAACATGGGACAAGGGCGCAACAGGCTATGGTGTGCGTCTGATCGACAGGCTGGTGGCCGACAAGTTCGAGAAATAGGCCATGCAGGTCGATTTCTACCAGTTGAACCAGGATCCGGTGGACCAGGTGCTACCCGCAATCGCGGCGCGTATATTGGGGCTGGGGGAGCGGTTGTTGGTCGTGGCGGCGGATGAGACGCAGCTTGGCCGCATCTCCGCAGGCCTGTGGGCGGGGCCGCCCGAAAGCTTCCTGGCGCATGGCCGCGCGGGACAGGGTAACGAATCGGTCCAGCCCGTGCTGTTGTCGCACGATTGCGCTGCCGCCAACGGTGCGCGTCATGTCGCGATCGCCGACGGCCTGTGGCGCGACGAAGCGCTGGGTTTCGAACGCGCTTTCTATTTTTTCGATGCGATGACGATTGATGGCGCGCGGGAAAGCTGGCGCGCCTTGGGAAAGCGGGAAGGCGTCACGCCCCGCTTCTGGCGACAGGAAGGGCGCAAATGGGTGCAAGGGCCATGAAGCACTGGAGGGGATAACGCCCCTTGCGGCGGCGGACAGGCCGGTCTAAAGGGCGCGCCATCCTTTCCCAGATATTCGGAGCTTTTGAGCCTCATGGCCGTCACCCGCACTTTTTCGATCATCAAGCCCGACGCGACTCGTCGCAACCTGACGGGCGCCGTGACCAAGAAGCTTGAGGAAGCGGGCCTGCGGGTCGTCGCGTCCAAGCGCATCCGCATGAGCCGCGAACAGGCTGAAGGCTTCTATGCCGTTCACAAGGAACGCCCCTTCTTCGCGGATCTGGTCGCTTTCATGATCTCCGGCCCCGTGGTCGTGCAGGTTCTGGAAGGTGAAGACGCCGTGAAGCGCAATCGCGACATCATGGGCGCCACCAACCCCGCCAATGCTGATGAAGGCACGATCCGCAAGGATTATGCTGAATCGATCGAAGCCAATTCGGTTCATGGTTCGGACAGCGAAGAAAACGCCGCCATCGAGATCGCCTATTTCTTCAAGGCGGAAGAAATCGTCGGCTGAACCTTGCTGGCAAGGTGAATGAAGGGGCCGGGGGCACATGCCCGCCGGCCCTTTTCATTTGCGCGGGTCCTGACCCTTGCCAGCGCGAAGTCTCATCCGTTCACGATGATGCCGCCATTGGGGTGGAGCACCTGGCCCGACATGTAGCTGCTGTCATCGCAAGCGAGGAAGAGGAAGGCAGGGGCGACTTCGTTGGGTTGGCCGGGGCGGCCCATGGGCGTGGATTCGCCGAAATGTTCCAGCTTTTCCTTTGTCGCGCCGCCGCTGGGATTGAGTGGGGTCCAGATCGGCCCAGGAGCGACAGCGTTGACGCGTACGCCATCCTTGACCAGATTTTCGGACAGGCTGCGGGTAAAGGCGGTGATCGCCCCCTTTGTACTGGAATAATCAAGCAATTCTGCTGAACCTTGATACATGGTGACACTCGTGCAGTTCACGATGGCCGCGCCTTTTTTGAGATGTGGGCGAGCGGCCTGCGTCAGGAAGAACATGCCGAAGATATTGGTTTGGAAGGTGCGGCGGAGCTGTTCCTCCGTAATGTTCGTAATGTCCTGATCAGGATGCTGTTCGCCGGCATTGTTGACCAATATGTCAAGGCGACCAAAATGTTCGATGACCTGAGCGACGGCGTCATCGCAAAATGATTTTTCGCCAATGTCCCCTGCGATGGTGAGCGCCTCACCGCCTTCGGCTTCAACGATCTGGGCAGTCATTTTGGCGTCGTCATGTTCGCACAGATAGAGGATCGCGACGTCGGCCCCTTCGCGCGCATAGAGGGCGGCCACGGCGCGACCGATCCCGCTGTCCGCGCCGGTGATCAACGCGACCTTACCCTGAAGACGGCCAGAGCCGGGATAGCGGGGTTCCCATTCGGGCTTGGGTTCCAGCTTGCTTTCGTGGCCGGGCAGGCCGTCTTCCCGGATCATTTCTTCGTGATTGTCGGACATGGGTCAGTCTCCTTCACCCCGTCCAACGTGCCACAGCCCTTGGGGGTTCAGCGCCGCCGGTAGCGGAAATACCACACTTCATGGCCCAAGCGGCGGGCTTTGGCCTCATAGCGGGTTTCAGGCCAGCCGCCGGGACGGACCAGGAAATCCTTTGGCTCCTGCGCCAGCCATTCGAAGTCGGGGTGCCCGTTCATCACCATCAGGGCCCAGCGCAGATAGACAGGGTGATCTGTTCCGAAACGGAACTCCCCGCCAGGCTTGAGCTTTCGCGCGATCATCGCGACGGGGCCGGGGTTCATCATGCGGCGCTTGGCATGGCGGGCCTTGGGCCAGGGGTCGGGATGGAGGAGGTAGACGAAGCTGAGGCTGCCGTCCGGTATGCGGCTAAGTACGGAAAGCGCGTCGCCCATGTGAAGGCGGACATTGCCCAGCGCTTTGTCCCGGATATGGGCCAGCGCCGTGACGACGCCGTTGAGAAAGGGCTCGCAGCCGATAAAGCCATGGTCGGGGAGCAAGTCGGCGCGATAGGCGAGATGTTCCCCGCCGCCGAAGCCGATTTCAAAGTGCAAGGGGCGGTCGTAGCCGAACAGGCTGGCGGCGCTCAGTTCGCCTTCTTCCGGGACGGAAAGGGCGGGCAGGAGCGTTTCGACCAGTTCCTGCTGGCCTGCTCGCAGCTTATGGCTCGACTGGCGGCCGTAAAGACGGTTGAGCGTCGTTGGATCGCCGGATTTATGCGCTGTCATGGCACGCGCCGATAGCGGCGGCGGGCCAAGTGAGCAAGCGGGCTATTGCGCGGTGTGGTTGCTGCGCGATGCCGCGGCTATCCCCAGCAGGATCAGCGCCATGCCAGCGAAATGATAGCTGTGCAGTGGCTCGCCCAACAATAAAGCGGCCAAAAGGGCGCCGAGCAGAGGCTGGAGACTGATGACTTGCCCTGCCTGAGCCGCGCCAATCTGGGCCACCGCATGATTGTAGAGAAAATAAGCGATTATCGACGGGAAGATGGCGACATAGACGATTCCCCCTGCGACGGCAGGCGTCCAGCGCACCCGATGTACCGGCCATTCGCTCGCCGCAAGCGGAGCCATGATCAGCACGCCGACCAGGAAACTGAGCGTCAGGAATGTTGTGGCGGTGAGCGGTGGGCGTTTGCGCAACAAGGATGTGTAGATCGACCAGCACAGGACGCCGAGCAGGATCAGCGCATCGCCCTGGCCGAAGCTGAGCGTCGCCAGGGCGCGAAGGTCGGCGCGGAAGATGATGAGCATCGCTCCCAGCGCGGCGACCAGCACGCCGACGATTTGGAGGGGCAGGGCACGGGTGCGGAAGAAAAGGAAATTGCATCCCAGCACCAGCGCCGGGATCGCTGCCTGGATCAGCAGGGCGTTTGTCGCGCTGCTGCTGCGCAGGCCTGAATAAAGAAGGGCGTTGAAGCAGCCGACGCCGAATATCGCGAGCAGGATCAGCATTGGCCAGTGTCGGCGCATGACTGGCCATTCCGTCAGGATTCCCCGAGCGGAAAAGGGCAGCAGAAGCAGCGCCGCTCCGAGCCAGCGGAGGAAGGCGAGAGTGAAGGGCGGAATGTCAGCCCGAATGGCGCGCGCGATCAGCGCATTGCCCGCCCAGAGCAGCATGACGAGCAGCAGCATCAGGTAGATGCGGGAGCGGGGTGAGGAAGTCATGGTTGCCGCACCTGCCCCGCTTTCAGCGGCGGGTCAAACGAGTCGCCGACCCATGCAGGATGCTGGATGGATGAAAACGGCGCGCAAGGGGTAACCCTCCGCGCGCCGTATTCGATGATCCTGAAGCTTTTATAGGGCGGCCTTGAGCCGGTCCACGAGGTCGAGCTTTTCCCAGGGGAAGAAGTCGCCTTCAGCTTTGCGGCCGAAATGACCATAGGCGGCGGTGGGGCGATAGATGGGCTTGTTGAGGCCCAGATGCGTGCGGATGCCGCGCGGGGTGAGGCCACCTAGTTCCTTGATCGATTTGATCGCTTCTTCGATCTTTGCATCATCGACGCTGCCGGTGCCATGCGTATCGACGTAGAGAGAGAGAGGTTCAGAGACGCCAATCGCATAAGCAAGCTGGATCGTGCAGCGACGCGCGAGGCCTGCGGCGACGATGTTCTTCGCAAGGTAGCGGGTGATGTACGCGGCCGAACGGTCGACCTTCGTCGGGTCCTTGCCCGAAAAGGCGCCGCCGCCATGGGGCGAAGCGCCGCCATAGGTGTCGACGATGATCTTGCGACCGGTAAGTCCCGCGTCACCGTCAGGCCCGCCGATTTCAAAGCTGCCCGTGGGATTGATGTGATAGACGGTTTCGGCGGACAGCAGTTCGGCTGGAAGGACTTCTGCGACGACGCCCTTCACATATTCCTTGAGCTGGGATTCCCTGTCGCCTTCGTCATAGCCCTTGCCATGCTGGGTCGAGACGACAATCGCTGTCGCGGCGGCGGGCTTGCCATGTTCGAAGCGCAGCGTGACCTGGCTCTTGGCGTCAGGCTCAAGGAAGGGCGCGCGGCCGGAGTGGCGGTCATGCGCCATCTTGGCCAGTATCTTGTGGCTGTAATCCAGCGTCGCGGGCATGAGGTCTGGCGTTTCGTCACAGGCGAAACCGAACATGATGCCTTGATCGCCCGCGCCTTCATCCTTGTTGCCGCTGGCGTCAACGCCTTGGGCGATGTGTGCGGACTGGGCGTGGAGATTGTTTTCGAAGCGCAGGGTTTCCCAGTGGAAACCATCCTGCTCATAGCCGATGCGCTTTACCGTTTCGCGAACGGTGCGCTCGATCTCCGCCTGGGCGCCCGGAGCCCATTCACCATTTTCGAAGACGCCCTTGCAGCGGATCTCGCCCGCCAGCACGACCAGTTGTGTCGTGGTCAGCGTTTCGCAGGCGATGCGTGCTTCGGGATCCTTGGACAGGAACAGGTCGACGATGGCGTCGGAAATCTGGTCCGCGACCTTGTCGGGGTGGCCTTCGGAAACGGATTCCGAGGTGAAAAGATAGTTGCTGCGCATGGGACTCCCGTTAGCAGGCTGGCGTGAAAGGCGACATAAAGAAAAGTTTATGTGGCTATTAGCTTCTCACCCTGCCCATGGCAATGGCCAGCCCGAGCAGCAGGATGGTGAAAGCCAAGGCCGCCCAGTTGCCGATCCGAGAGAAAAGCGTGGGCTCCAAAGTCGGGGGAAGCCCGGTGTCGAGGAAACCGGCGCGTTGCAGCCCGAGCGCATGCTGCACATGGCCGCGCGCATCGATTACCGCGGATACTCCCGTCGGGGTGGAGCGGATGATCGGGATGCCTTCTTCCAAAGCCCGGAGGCGGGCCTGGGCGAGATGCTGGACCGGGCCCCAGCTTCCGAACCAGGCGTCGTTCGATGGGTTGAACAGAAATGCCGGGCGGTTGGCAGCGTCAATCACATGGCCCGAAAAAATGATTTCGTAGCAAATCTGCACGCCCATCTTCATTTCCGGGCGTCCGGGCGTGGCGGCCAGGGTCAGGCTTTGCGGGCCGGGACCGGGCCAGAAATCGGCGTCTCCAGGAACCAGTCGCGACAGTCCGATCGGCTGGAGCAGCGCGCGCAGCGGAAGATATTCGCCAAAGGGGACGAGATGCGCCTTGTCGTAGCGGCCCAATATTTGGGCGCGGGGCGACACGATCCAGAGGCTGTTGTTTGCGCCCGCCAAGGCGTTTGTGACGATGCCGCCCCGATCGACCTGTTTGAAATAGATCTTGGTGCCGCCGGTCAGCAGCAAGTCGCCAGGGCCGAGCAGCGCAGCGATGCTGGCGCGCCACTGTGGTTCCATGTCGAGATAGGCGGGGATTGCAGCTTCGGGCCAGAAGATCAGGCGTGGGGCGGGGCGGGGTTTGCCCGACAAAGTGGCAAGTGTGCGGAAGTGAGCTTGTTCAAGCTCTGGCGAATATTTCTCATCCTGGCCGATGTTGGGTTGGACCACCCGGATGCGCGGCGCACCGGTCGGCGTGGAGGGGGCAGGGGCGTAGATTCCCCAAAGCGCGCACGCCAGCAGTGGGGCGGCCAGCGCTGCAGCGGGGATGAATTGCCGACTGAGCGCGAGAAGGATTACGCCTGCGGCGAGGACCACGAGCGCGCCGAGGGCATAGGTGCCGATCAGCGTCGCGGCGATGGCGATCCCGGTAGGAAGCAGTGTGACGCCCAGCGGGTTCCAGGCAAATCCGGTGAAGAGGACCGCGCGGAGCCATTCGCTGGCGACCCAGCAGGCGGCGAACAGGAAGATGAAGGGAAGTAGACGCTTTGGGGCGGAACGGGGTGCTTGCAGTATTGCGCTCCGCAGCCACCATGCGCTCAGCGCCGCCAAGCCTGGATACAAGGCTAGATATAGCGACAGGAGGATGACGGCGCCGTAGCCGAACCAATGCGGCATTGCGTCCTGAAAGCTGAATGCGTCGGCGATCCAGTTGAGGCCGAGGGTGAAGTGGCCGACGCCGAACAGCCAGCCACGCGAAAAGGCGGCGCGTCGATCAGGCGCGCCATCGACGAGCAGGGTCAGCAGGACGATGCAGGCGAAGGAGACCGGCCACAGCTTCAACGGTTCGAATCCGGTCGCCGACAGGAATCCCGCGACCAGCGCGATGGATTTTGGGAAGCGGGTGATCAGGTCTTTCATAGATGCCCGATCAGCGAAGTGTCGCCATGGTGGCGCTGCTGCATTTGTCGGTTTTCGTGCCGCCGCCCGACAGCGCCGAAGCCGCAAGGAACCCGCCCACGATGAGGACGATGAAAAGAGCGGAAAGGAGGGCCAGATATTTTTCGATGAAGGCCTTTATCGGTCGTCCGAACTTCCAGAACAGGAAACCGACCAGCATGAACTGGAAAGCGCGGGACAGGATGCTGGCCCAGATGAAGGTGAAGAGCGAGAGGCCGATGAATCCGGCTGTTATCGTGATCAGTTTGAAGGGGATTGGCGTCGCGCCCTTCACGAGGATGATTTCCGCGCCATAATCGCGCAGGTAGCAGGCGGCGACGGGGAATTTCGCGGCGAGGCCGAGGGTGTCGAGAATTTGCTGACCGAGCGCTTCATAGAGGAAATAGCCGATCGCGTAGCCGAGCAGGCCGCCGAGAACTGACGCCAGAGTGCAGATGATGCCGAAGCGGATCGCGCGTTCCGGGCGGGCGAGGCACATCAGGCCCAGAAGTGGGTGGGGGGGGATGGGAAAAAAGCTGGATTCCATGAAGGAGACAGCGAAAAGCCAGCGTTCGGCATGGGCGTGGGCGGCCTTGGCCAGCGTCCATTGATAGAGCTTTGTGAGCATCGCGGCGGGACTAGCCGAGATCGTTTCCGACCGCCAGAGCTTTTGCCGGGGCTGTGAGATGACTCGCTAGCTTGATCGGGCGGGGGTCGTGCCGGTAAGGATTGGCGGCAAAGGAGATCGGGGAATGCCGGGCACGCAATGCAGCGCCGATCGCGGCGTCAGACGACGAAGGCGGGAAGATGGCGCCGGGTCCTGCCGGGTTGCGCCCCGTCCGGGCGACGCCATGTGACGCGGGCGTCATGGCAAGGGGTGCGCGAGCGCGCGGGCGGGCTGTTGTTCGCACTGGTGCTCAATGGCCTGCTGCTGCTGGCGCTGCTGACGCTGGCGCCGCACCCAGAACAGCGGCAGGACGACATGCGCCTGCCGGTGACGTTCGACGTGGCCGCCGGACCGGAGGCGAAGAAGGAAAAGGCGGCAGCGAAGGAGAAGGAGAAGGCCAAGGAACGCAGCGAGGACAAGGAGCGCGAGCCGCCCAAGCCGGAGAAGACGCCGCCCGTCCGCCCGGTGGAAACGCTACCCGCGCCACTGGTGAAATTGCCATCGCCGCTGCCGTCGCCGCTGCCGTTCCTGGAGCTGGAAAGCCCGCAGATGGCGGCGGCCGACATAGGGCGCATGCCCCGCAAGGCCGAGGCGGGAAGCGCGACCGGGCAGGGCGATCAAGCCGCCGTGGCGGGTCCGGGCGAAGGACCGGGCGGGGTCCAGTTGTTCGAGGCGGAATGGCACCGGCGACCCACTCATGCGGAACTGTCGACCTATATTCCGGGCAATGCGCCCGCGCAGGGATGGGGCCTGGTCGCATGCAAGACGGTCGATGATTATCATGTCGAAAATTGCCAGGCGCTGGGAGAGTCGCCCGCAGGGTCGGGCTTTGCCCGCGCGGTGCGGCTGGCGGCGTGGCAGTTTCGGGTCAGGCCGCCGCGCGTCAATGGCAAGCCGATGATCGGAAGCTGGGTGCGCATCCGCATCGACTATAGCCGGTCCAAGGCCCCGGCTGGGGATGAGGGATGAGACTAGTCCGACCCACAACATCACAACATAGGTTGCATTTTGATATGTAAATGGCATTCTGCCTGCCGAGCCGATACTGAGGCCAGCCAGGATAGAGGAATGATGTCATGATCATATATGGAGCGAGGCCGTCCCCCTTTGTACGGAAGGTCATCATCTTCGCGGCGGAAAAAGGTCTGTCGGCAGAGGTGATGCCGGGTGGCTTCGGGCAAGGGGGCGATGTGTTTGCCAAAGCATCCCCCTTTGGCAAGATACCGGCGTTTCAGGACGGCGATTTCCTGATCAGCGACAGTAGCGCCATCATAACCTATATGGATGCGGTTCAACCAGACCCCAATCTGATCCCGCTGGATGCCAGGGCGCGTGCCCGGACCATCTGGTATGAAGAATTTGGCGATACGATCGTTCAGGCAGGGGGCATGCCGATCGTATTCAACCGGCTGGTCGCGCCTTTGCTGAACGTTCCCCAGGACCTGGAAGCGGCGACGCGGGCGGAGACGGAGAAGCTGCCACCCATCTATGATTATCTGGAATCAGTTTTACCCGATAGCGGATTCCTGGTGGAAGATCGGTTCACCCTGGCCGATATTGCGGTGGCCTGTCCGATCATCACCGTCAACCATTGCAGCAGCATATTGAGCGACGGGCGTTGGCCCAAAATCAGCGCCTGGCTGCAGGGCCTGAGCGTGCGTCCGAGCTTTGCCGATGCGTTGGCGGCCGAAGAAAAGGCGCTAAGCAAGATGCGAAGAAACTAACCTATATGGAACATTCTTCTTGACATCGTCACGCTGTTCTGACAGGTAAGTCGATATTGGGAATTGTGAGTCGCCACGGCGGCGGCGCGAAGGGCTGGTCCAGATGGGCCGGCCCTTTTGCGTTAGGCAAAGGAGGGGCAGCGTGCAGGAGAAGGGGAAGGAGAAGGCCGGGAATGCTTCGCGCCGCTTCGGCGGCAAGGCAAGCGACGGTCAGGACCGGGAGTTGACGGTGCAACGCAGCCAGGTCGGCGCGGCAAAGGCCAATGCGCAGTTGCGGGCGGTGCGCAAGGATGGGTGGACGGAGGACCGGCGCAAGATCTTCATGGAGACGCTGGCGGCAACCTGCAACGTCAGCGAAGCGGCGCGGGCGGCCGGAAAGAATCTGTCGACGGCCTATTATCAGAAGCGGCGCGATCCGGGCTTTGCAAGGGAATGGAGTCACGCGCTGAACATCGGCTATTCCGAATTGGAGGCGCTGATGCTGCGCGAGGCCCTGTTCGGTAGTGAGCAAGAAGAGGTGACGATGGACGCCGACGGCATGGTGAAGAGCCGCAAGGTGAAGCGCGGCCATCCCCATGTGGTGGGCATGCGGTTGCTGACTGCCCACGCCCGAAAGGCCATGGAAGCGCGTGCCGCCGATGAAGCGGATCGGCCCGACGGTGAGGATGCGGTAGCGCGGTTGCGAGCCGCGCTGGATGCGGTTCGCCGGCGTAGCACCGAAGAAAAGGAAGCTGTGGAGGCAAAATGAGCGGCGGGTTTCAGGGAGGCGATCCTCAGGCGTTAGAAAGTGATGAGTAGCATGATGCCGGAACTATTTAGAGTATGAAACATTCAGTTTTCATTCCGAATAAGGCAACCTGGAGCGCTTGATCGCACCGGGCTTTTTGTGCCATTTTAATGCATTGAATAATAATGACTTTTTTGTGAAAAATATGTCCTTGGATATATGGTCATTCCGATAAATTGATGACGTAATGCATTTGCAGGTTATGCCTGTAGTGCGACCCTAACTGCTCCGCCTATTCTTTAGGCGGAGCTTTTTTTGTTCAGGCAAGTGAAAGTTAATCTACATCAATTCTGGCGGGTAACAGAATCGAGAATGAGCGCGGCAACGGAGCGGGGAGGGGGCCAGTGGGGGGCATGTCGGATTTCGAACGGCTGGCGATGATGCCGGTCGAGATGCGCGATCGGATATTGGCCGGGTTGGACGACGCGGCGGCGCAGGCGCTGGCGCATGACTGGAGCTGGCGGGCGCGGCCCGAACAGCTGGCGCCCGATGGAGACTGGCGCATCTGGTTGATGATGGCCGGGCGCGGGTTTGGCAAGACGCGCGCGGGGGCCGAATGGGTGCGGGCGATAGCGGAAAGCGATGGCCGCGCCCGGATCGCACTGGTCGGGGCGACGCTGGGCGAAGTGCGATCGATCATGGTGGAGGGACCGTCCGGCCTGCTGGCGATCGCGCCCTGGTGGAACCGGCCCGCCTTTTCCCCCGCTTTGCGCCGGTTGATCTGGCCCAATGGGGCGATGGCGATCCTGTTCGGGGCAGCCGAGCCGGAAGCGCTGCGCGGGCCGCAGTTCAGCCATGGCTGGGCCGACGAGATCGCCAAATGGGCAGGCGGCGAGGCGGTTTGGGACAATTTGATGATGGGGATGCGGTTGGGGCATGATCCGCGCGTGCTGGCGACCACGACGCCGCGACCGGTGGCCCTGGTGCGCAATCTGGTGGCGCGCGACGGCGCCGATGTAGCGGTGACGCGAGGCCGCACCGCCGACAATAGCGCGAACCTGGCGGACGGCTTCATCGCGGCGATGGAGCGCAATTATGGCCATACGCGGCTGGGTCGGCAGGAACTGGAAGGCGAGCTGATCGAAGAGGTCGAAGGCGCATTGTGGAGCCGGGACCTGCTGGAGCGATGCCGCGCCGTGCATGTACCCGCTGGCAAGGATGGCGCGGGTCCGCTGTCGCGGGTCGTGGTGGCGGTCGATCCTCCCGCTTCGGCGACAGGTGACGCATGCGGGATCGTGGTGGCCGGGATCGGCCCCGACGGGCGCGCCTATGTGATTGCGGATGCGAGCGTGGAGAAGGCGACGCCCGAAACATGGGCGCGGGCGGTGGCGAGCGCGGCGGTGGCGCATGGCGCGGACAGGGTGGTGGCGGAGGCCAATAATGGCGGCGCGATGGTGGAAAGCGTGCTGCGCGCGGCAGAGGCGTCGCTGCCCGTGCGGCTGGTGCATGCCAGCCGGGGAAAAGCGGCGCGGGCCGAGCCGGTGGCGGCGCTGTACGAAGCGGGACGCGTCCTGCATCTGGGCGCATTCTGGCAGATGGAGGACCAGATGTGCGGGTTGGTGGCGGGGGGCGGCTATGTCGGCCCCGGTCGGTCGCCCGACCGTGCCGACGCGCTGGTGTGGGCGCTGACCGAACTGATGCTGGGACGGCGCGGCGACGCGCGGGTGCGGTCCATATGAGGAACCCGCAAAGGCATGGGCGCGTATATTGTCGGTTGAGTTTCAATGAGGAGTGCAGGTCATGAAGTTGGCCAGGATCATGATGATAGCCGCTGGCGTAACGTTCGTGGCGTCGCCGGTGATGGCGGCGTCGTTGAGCAGCAAGGATCGGGCGCGCGTGGCGAGAGCAGCGCCGCGCGACCGGGATGATGTGCGCTATTGCCTGTTGCAGGCGAAGAAGGGCCGCGATCGCGGAACGGTGATCGGTGCGGCAGGCGGCGTCGGTGTCGGAGCACTGGCAGGCGGGAATGTGGGAGAATCCCTGCTGGCGGGCGCTGCTGGCGCGGTGGCCGGGCGCGTCATCGGCAAGAGCGAGGGCACCAATTCCACGTGCGACCGGGTGCTGCGGCGTAATCCCTGAGTTGAGGGGGGTCCGCCCCCTCTCCAAGTTTCGCTAGGCAGCGAGCTGCCGAGCTTCACTATCCTCTCCCCGATGGGGCGGGGATTTTTTTTGTCGCGGGGTCATATGAAATTTTTTGGGACGAAGGCGGCGCGGGCTTCCGCGCGGCCGGTGTTGGCGCGCGCATGGGGTTCTGGCGCGGTGGCCTTGGGCGAATGGCCTGCTTCCTATGAAGCGCAGGTGCGGTCCGGTGTGGTCGGCAATCCGGTGGCGCAGCGGGCCTTGCGGCTGGTGTCGGAAGGTGCGGGGGGCGCGGTTCTGACAGCGACCGGGGTCGAGCCGGAGGATGGCGCGCGGGCGCTGTCGCTGATGACGCGCTGTGCCGGGGGGCAGGCGATGGTGGAGGTGCTTGCCAGCCATCTGTCGCTGCACGGCAATGGATATGTCCAGATATTGGCGGGCGCGGACGGCATGCCCGCCGAACTTTATGCGCTGCGGCCAGAGCGGGTCAGCGTGGAGGCCGATGCACGGGGGTGGCCCGCCGCCTATCTGTACCGGGTCGGGGACAATGTGACCCGGCTGCTGCCCGAAGATGCGGCGGGGCGGACCAGCATCATCCACTTGAAGGCGCTGCATCCGCTGGACGATCATTATGGCCTGGGCTGCGTGAGCGCGGCGGCGGGCGCGGTGGCGATCCACAATGCCGCGACGGTGTGGAACAAGGCGCTGCTGGACAATGCGGCGCGGCCATCGGGTGCGATGGTGTTCGATCCGGGCGACGGATCGGTGATGAGCCCGGACCAGTTCGAGCGGGTGAAGCGCGAGATGGAGGTCGCCTTTTCCGGCGCTGCCAATGCGGGGCGGCCCATGTTGCTGGAGGGCGGGCTGAGCTGGAAGGCGATGAGCCTGTCGCCAGCGGAGATGGACTTTGTTGGCCTGAAGGCGGCGGCGGCACGGGAAATCGCGTTGGCGTTTGGCGTGCCGCCGATGCTGATGGGCCTGCCGGGCGACAATAGCTACGCCAATTATCGGGAGGCGAACAAGGCGCTGTGGCGGCAGACGATCCTGCCGTTGCTGGGCAAGATTTGCGGCGGGGTGGCGCAGGGGTTGAACGGGTGGTGGCCCGGACTGGTGCTGGCCCCCGACCTGGACGCCGTGCCCGCGCTGTCGGAAGAGCGGGCGACTTTGTGGGATCGTGTGACCGGGGCGGACTTTCTGACGGGGGATGAGAAGAAGGCGATGCTGGGGATTTGATGGCGTCCAGCGAGGCGGGAGGGGCCGATGAAATATGATGGCGAGATGCTGGCGCGGCTGGTGGCGCAGGCGCAGGGCGTGCCGGGACAGATGGACATGGTGATGATCCGCGCCCTGATCGAGGAGGCGAGCGAACTGGGCGCAGGGCGGGCGCTGGAACGGATGGGCCTGGCCGACCGGGGCGCGGAGGGCGACGTGCGGGAATTGCGCGAACTGCTGTCCGCATGGCGCGACGCAAAGAAGGCCGCGCGGGGCGCTGTCGTCGGATGGGCGGTGCGGATCGTCATGGCGCTGGTGCTGCTGGGCGTGGCGGTGAAGGCCGGGCTGCTGGGGATGATCCGGGCATGAGCGGGCTGGGGCATGAGGGTGACGTGCGCTTTGCCGGTTATGCGGCGGTGTTCGACCGCGTCGACCGGGGTGGGGACGTGGTGCGGGCGGGCGCTTTCGCTGGCGTCGCTGCGGGCGTGCCGCTGTTGTGGCAGCATCGGCCGGGCGAGGCGATCGGCACGGTCGAGCGGATCGAGGAGGATGCGCGGGGGCTGCGCGTCATCGGGCGGGTGTCGGGACGGACCGCCGCCGGGCGGGAAGCGGCGCGGGCCTTGAAGGACAAGGCGATTGACGGCCTGTCCTTTGGCTATCGGGTGCGGGAGGCGCGGGGCGCTGCGCCACGGGAATTGCTGGCGCTGGAGGTGGTGGAGGTGAGCGTCGTCACGCATCCGATGCAGCCGCTGGCGCGGGTGATCGCGGTCGAGGGGTAGGCGCGATCGGCAGGGTTTGACTTTTCAGGCGGTCCATTCGGGCCGCCTTTTTTGTGGGAGTGGTGAATGACGGACCAGTTGGAAGCAAGCTTTGACGCGGCGGTGCAGGGTGAACGGATCGAGGCGATGGAAGGGGAAATCGCGGCGCTGAAGGGCGCGCTGTTGCAGCAGCAGCGTCCGGCGCTGGACGGGGTGAAGGGCGGCGCGTTCGATCCGAAGCGGGCGGCCTTTGTCGATCGATATCTGCGGCAGGGAATGGAAGCGGGTGTGGAGCTGAAAAGCTTTTCGGGGGCGAGCGGCGGCGCGGGCGGCTATGCGGTGCCGCGCGAGATCGACCAGATCATCGACGCCACGCTGAAAAGCATCTCGCCGATCCGGTCGATCGCCAATGTGGTGCGCACCGGCACGGCGGGATATCGCAAGCTGGTGACGTCAGGCGGCATCGTGTCGGGCTGGGCCAGCGAAACCGGCGCGCGGACCGAAACGGCGACGCCGAGCTTTAACGAGATCGTCCCGCCATCGGGTGAGCTTTACGCCAATCCGGCGGCGAGCCAGGCGATGCTGGACGATGCGCAGTTCGATGTCGAAAGCTGGCTGGCGATGGAAATCGCCCGCGAGTTTGCGGCGGCGGAGGGCGCGGCGTTCGTCAACGGGAACGGCACGAACAAGCCCAAGGGGTTCCTGACCTACACGACGACCAACGAAGCGGACGGCGTGCGCGCCTTTGGATCGTTGCAATATGTCGCGTCGGGGGCGGCGGCTGGCTTTGCGGCGAGCAACCCGCAGGACAAGCTGATCGACCTGGTGCAGAGCCTGCGCGCGCCCTATCGCCAGGGTGCGAGCTTTGTGATGAACTCCACCACGCTGAGCGCCATCCGCAAGATGAAGACGGACGATGGCGCGTTCCTGTGGCAGCCGTCGCTGAGCGCGGAGCAGCCCGCAACGCTGCTGGGCTATCCGGTGGTGGAAGCCGAAGACATGCCCGACATTGCGGCGGGCAGCCTGTCGATCGCCTTTGGCAATTTCCAGGCGGGCTATGTCATTTCGGAGCGCAGCGAAACCAGCATCCTGCGCGATCCATATAGCAACAAGCCGTTCGTCCACTTCTATGCGGTCAAGCGCATCGGCGGGGCGGTCGCCAATAGCGAAGCCATCAAGCTGATGAAGTTCGCCGCGACCTGACATTGGCGACGGTTTGACTTTGCACAATCTGGGGGGCGTCGTCGTCATGGCGCCCCCCTTTTTTCATCTGGAGGGGCGATGGTGCTGGTGCGGGAAGAGGCGGGGGCGCCGGGCGCGTCGCTTGGCGAGTTGAAGGATTATCTGCGGATCACGGGAGACAGCGAGGACGCGCTGCTGGAGGCGTTGCTGCTGAGCGCAACTGGACTGTGCGAGCAATTTATCGGCCAATGGCTGATGACGGGCGAGGCGCGTGAGACGGTGAGGGCGGACGGCGGCTGGCAGCGGCTGGCGGCAAGGCCGGTGATCGCGGTGCTGGGCGTCGAGGCGATTGCGCCGGACGGGGAGGCGGAGTCGTTGGCGGTGGAGGATTATGCGGTCGACATCGACGCGGCGGGCGATGGATGGGTGCGGGTCCATGCTTCAAGCGGACGACGGGTGGCGGCGGTGCGGTATCGCGCGGGGCTGGCCGAGGATGCGGACGGGCTGCCCGGATCGATCCGACAGGGGATTGTCCGGCTGGCCGCGGAGCATTTTTCCGCACGTGGCGGCGATATGCCGTCCCCGCCAGCCGTGGTGAGCGCGCTGTGGCGGCCATGGCGGCGGATGCGGCTGGCATGAGCGGTGCGATGCTGCGGCGGCTGGTCCGCCTGACGCAAGAGGGGGCGGCGCGCCGCCGCGACGCTGTGGCGCGCGCGGCGATCGCCGCTGGCGTCGAGGACGCTCAGGTCGATGGGGAAATCGTCAGGCTGACGGGTCCCGGCCTGATGCGCCGATGGATGAGCGATCTGGGCCTGCGAGAGGCCGGAAGGGGAAGCCGATGAGCGCGGAGACAGCGGTGCGGGCGGCGGTGATCGCCGCGCTGAAGGCGGACGGCGATCTGATGAACCTGTTGAACGGCCTGTTCGATGGGCAACCGGCGCGCGCGGCCCCGCCCTTTGCAGTGATGGGCGAGTGCATTGCGAGCGATTGGGGCGCGAAGGGCGTGGACGGGCGCGAATTGCGCCTGACCATCAGCCTGCATGATGCGGGCGACATGGCGGGACGGATCGGGGCGATGCTGGCCCGGATCGATCCGGTCATGCAGGCGCTGGACATGGATGGCGACGGGTGGCGGGTGGTCAATGCCCGGCTGATCAGGTCGCGGCTGATGCGAGCCGGCGCGCGGGATGGCGATGGCTGGCGCGCGGTTGTGGATTATCGGCTGCGCGTGGTGGCGCAGCATTGACTTGCGGTGGAGCCGGACTGTCGGTGGCCTTTGGAGGCTTGGGCAAGGCAGCCAGCGTCAGCGCATATAATCTTCGAACTCGCCGGTGATCTTGTCGACATATTCGGCGACCTGATCGTCCGCGTCGGACTGTGCATCCTTTTCCGACATGCCGCTGGCCCTGTTGTCCGCGACCATGGCGGCGTGGAAGGCCGCTTCCTTGTCGCGGCATTTTGACTTCAGCGCGGACTGGAAGCCGCTGACGGTCATTTTCCTGTCGAGCGCAGGCTGCACCTGGTCGGACAGGCATTTCGAAAAAGACTGGCGTCCAGCGCCGACCGCGTCGCCCGACTGCGGGGCGGCCAGCAGCATGATGAGGGGAATGGCGGCAAGCATCTGCACCTCTCCAAAAATCCCGATTCTGACACGGTTTATCTTACAGGAGAATGGTTCATGGGCATAGAAAAAGGCAGCGCATTTCTGTTGAAAGTGGGGGATGGCGGGAGTCCGCCAGTCTATGCCACGGTTGCCGGAATGCGCACGACGCAGCTGTCGGTGAATGGCGAAGCGGTCAATGTCACCAGCAAGGATTCAGGCGGCTGGCGCGAACTGCTTTCTGGCGCGGGCGTGCGGTCGGTCAGCGTGTCGGCGGCGGGGATTTTCACCGGATCGGCGGCGGAGGTGCGTATCCGCAATCATGCGCTGTCGGGCACCATCGACGAATATGAACTGAGTTTCGAAAGCGGCGAGCGGATGCGCGGCCGTTTCCTGGTGACGCGGCTCGACTATGCCGGGGATTATAATGGCGAGCGCAATTATGCGTTGAGCCTGGAAAGCTCCGGCCCGGTGGTGTCGGAATGAGCGGGGCGGGCGACGTGCCCAACGGCGCGCGGGGCGAGGCGGCGCTGGAACTGGCGGGTGAGCGGCTGAGGCTGCGGCCAAGTTTCGCCGCGCTGGTGGCGGCAGAGGAAGAGCTGGGACCGCTGTTCGATCTGGTCGACCGGGCGGCGGACGGCAAGCTGTCGCTGTCCGACATGGCGGCGCTGTTCTGGCATTGCCTGGTCGATCCGCCGCAGGGCCTGACCCGCGACGGGCTGGGCGAGGCGATCGTCGAGGTTGGGCTGGCGAAGCTGTCGCCTGTGCTGCGCGGCATATTGAAACAGATTTTGGGGGGACGATGAGCTTTTTCAAAATGGCGGCGCGCCTGGCGGGGGTCGCGGGATGGCTGCTGGGCTGGCGGCCTGACGAGTTCTGGCGGTCGACCCCGGTCGAGCTGGAGGCGGTTCTGCGCGCCGCGCGTGGGGAGGATGAGGCCGATAGCGGCGTCGATACGGGCGAGTTGAGGCGGCTGAAGGAGATGATGCCGGATTGAGGGGGAAGGTGGGATTGGGGCCATTACTCCGTTCGTCCTGAGCTTGTCGAAGGGCTTCACTTCTCTGGCACGTGAAAGGGAAGGGGAAGGCTTCGACAAGCTCAGCCCGAACGGCTGTAGGTAAGCGGGTTGAGGGACAGGCCCTCCCCCAACCCCTCCCTGAAGGGAGGGGCTTTTTTATGTGTGCGGGAGGCGTTGGATGGACGAGGAAATCGAGACGCTGGTGGTGCGGGTGCGCGCCGATACGCAGGGGCTTTCGCGGGACGTGGATGCGATGCGTGGCGAGATGGAAGGGCCACTGGCGAACGGCGCCGAACGGGCCGGGCGGCGGATCGAACAAGGGCTGTTGCGGGCGGTGCGGTCGGGACGGTTCGGCTTTGAGGAGTTGAAGCGCGTTGCTTCGTCGATCCTGGAGGACATTGCCGCAGCGGCGGTGCGGTCGGCGGCGGGTGGCATGGGGGGAACCGGCGGCACGTTGCTGACGCTCGCATCGGCGGCGCTGGGCCTGCCCGGCCGGGCGACGGGCGGGCCGGTGACGCCGGGCCGGGCCTATATGGTCGGCGAGCGCGGGCCGGAGATGTTCGTGCCGACGGCCAGCGGGCAGGTGGTGCCCAATGGCGGCGGCGGTGCGCGCGATGTGCGGGTCAGTATCGCCGTGTCGGGCCGGGGTGAGGGGCAGGAGGGGCACCGGCTGCTGGCGCGCAGCGCGCGGCAGGTGGCGCGCGCGGTCAGGGGAGCGCTGAACGGATGAGCGGACTGGATTACTGGCTGGCAGACAAGCGCAGGGGTCAGGAGGCGCGGCACATGAAACGCTTTGCGCCGACCCATTGGACGGTGAATTTCCCCCGACCGATGATGGCGGGCGTCGTCACCACCGCCCCCGATGCGTTGCGGGTGGATGCGGTCTTTTACGGATCGGGCGACCTGGCGGGGCTGATCTGGGAAGCGGAGGACAAGTGGAGCCATCCGCTGCTGGCCTATGAAACGGCCAGGGACTTTCGGGAATGCGTGCTGCGTTTCCGGTGGCGCAGCGGCGGGCTGAGGCAGTTGGACGAAACCCATGGGCCGACCCTGACCATCGAAGGCAGGGACGAGGCTGGCAATCCGCGATCCTGGTATGTGCGGTTGTGGAACTATGCCGACGGAACCGCCGAGGATGCGTGGGTCAGGTTGGATTTTTCGGATCTGGATGGCGGGTTCCTGCTGCCCGGAGAGGCCGATCCGGTCTGGGCCGGGGATGTCGACCGGATGTTCATTTCCATCGCGCCGCCGGACTATGATGCGGGGACCACGGTCTTTGGCGCGGCGGTGGAAGGGTGGGCAGAGGTCAGCGGAATAGCATGCGACGGGGCGGGTTCCGTCCTGAGCATCGGCGACGTGATGGTGCCCGAACATGGGCTGTCCATGGCGACCGGCTATGACGATTGTTTCAACCAGACGCCGGAACGGATCGTCGCGTCGATCCATGCGCTGGGCTATCGCGGCGACATCAATCATTATGTCGGCATGAGCCATTATTTCCGGCTCGAACCGTTGGGCGGCGGCCATTATGTCAGCCTGGCGGGCGGCGTATTGAACACGCCATGTTCCGCATGGCACGCGGATTTCGCGCGACGGGCCAGGGCGATGGACATGGGGGTCATCTGGTCGCTGTCCTACGAGCTGTTCGACGCCCATTGCTGGAACGACTGGAAGCAGCGGGCGGAAAATGGCGATCCGGCCCTGACGGGATGGTCGCCGCCTTCGACGCTGCTGTCGCCCGCGCATGACGGGGCGATGAGCTATTTACGGGTGGTGGCGGGCGCCTTTGTTTCCATAGCCTTGGCCACCGACATTGCGGTCAAGTTTCAGGTTGGCGAGCCATGGTGGTGGGTGATGCCTGCCGACGGGCGCATTTGCCTGTACGACAGTGCGGCGCGGGCGGCCTTTGGCGGGAGTCCGGTGTCCATTCCCGATATTCGCGGAACATTGAACAGCGGGCAGAAGGCTTTGCTGGACCAGGCGGGCGCGATGCTGGCGGCATCCACCGCCGCGCTATGCGCATGGGTCAAGGGGATTGCGCCGGATGCTGTGACTTTGCTGCTGGCCTATCTGCCCACGGTGCTGGACCCGCTGGCCCCCGAAGCAAAGCGGGCGAACATGCCGGTGGGGTGGGCTTCGCCCGCATTCGATGTGCTGCAACTGGAAGATTATGACTGGGTCACCGAAGGGCGACCGCGCCTGACCGTGAAGGGGATCGACCTTGCCACCCAGAGGCTGGGCTATCCGGTGGCAGAGCAGCATTATTTTTCCGGCTTCGTGCTGATGCCGGAGCAGGCGGGGCAATGGCGACAGATCGCCGATGCTGCGGACGCGGCGGTCAGGCGGGGCACGGCGGCGACATTTGTGTGGGCTTTGCCGCAGGTGGCGCGAGATGGCTTCACCTGCTTCAGATTGAATGGGGACGAAGATATGCAAGCCTTTGACGATGTGGCTTTTCCGCTGAGTATTGGGCGGGAGACGAGCCTTGCTCCGGCTTTTTCGACGCAGATCGTTGAAAGTCCGTCGGGGCATGAGCGGCGGAGCAGCGATTGGGCCGATGCACGATTGTCGTTCGATGTGGGGCCGGGGGTCCGGTCGGAAGCGGACATCGCGACGCTGATCGCGTTCTTCCGGGCGCGGCGGGGGGCGGCGCGGGGATTTCGGCTGACCGATCCTTATGACGACCGTAGCTGCGCGATCGGGGGCGTGCCGGGGCCGATGGACCAGCGGCTGGGCATCGGCGACGGCGTGCGCGCCGAATTTCCATTGCAGCGCTATTATGGCGACGGCGAAGATGCGCAGGCGAGGCGGATCACGCGGCCTGCGCCGGGCAGCATCCGGGTCGCGGTGGACGGCGTAGAGATTGCCGACGGGTGGAGCCATGCAGGGGGTGGCGTCATCGCTTTCGATGTCGCTCCTGCCGATGGCGTCGTGCTGACGGCGGGGTTCCGGTTCGATGTGCCGGTGCGATTTGCCGAGGACCGGATCGACATCAACCGCGTGACTTTCGCGGCGGGCGAAGCGCCTTCGGTGCCGCTGGTGGAGATCAGGGAATGAGCGGGCTGGAGGGGCTGGACAGGCCGCTGGCGACGCTGGCCTTTTGCTGGCGGCTGGAACGGCGCGACGGAGTGACGATCGGGCTGACCAGCCATGACCGGGACCTGGAGATCGGCCATGTGCGCTATCGCGCCGCGCCGGGGATGATGCCATCGGCGATCCATAGCCGGATCACGGCGGAAGGCGGCGATACCGATGTGGAGGGCGCTCTGGTCGCCGACGCGATCAGCGAGCGCGACCTGATGGCCGGGCGCTGGGACGGCGCGGCGCTGGAGCTGTGTTTGACCGAATGGGAAGAGCCGGGAGCCATGTGGCTGCTGCTGGCGCGGGGTGAGATCGGCAATGTCGCTTGCCGGGGTGGTGCTTTCACGGCGGAACTGGTGGGCGCGATGGCCGCGTTGAAAGCGCCGGTCGCGCCATCGACGTCGCCCGATTGCCGGGCGCAGCTGGGCGATGCGCAGTGCCGCGTCGATATGGCGGGGCGGCGCAGGATCGTGACTGTGACCGGCGTGGATGGCGCTGTGGTGAGTGTCGCGGGGCTGGCGGCGGGAGCCTATGGCTATGGCAGCCTGCGCTGGCTGACGGGCGCGAACGGCGGAATGGTGCAGGCGGTCATCGACAATGACGGGGACGGGCTGACGCTGGCGGACGCGCCGCATTTTGCGGTGGAGGCCGGGACGATCGCGATGCTGACGGAAGGGTGCGACCGGCAGCTGGAAAGTTGCGCCACGCGCTTTGCCAATGCGGCGAATTTCAGGGGCGAACCCTATCTGCCGGGCACCGACCTGCTGACCCGCTATCCCGGCGCATGAGCGGGGAGGAGGGGGCGGCGCGCATCGTCGCCGCAGCGCGCGCCATGGTGGGCGCGCCTTTTCGCCTGCACGGTCGCAGCGTGGAGCAGGGCGTCGATTGCGTGGGGCTGGCGGCGCTGGCTTTCGCGCGGGCCGGGCATCAGGTCGCGCCACCGCGCGGATATGGGCTGCGGTCGGGGAATGAAGGGGTGGCCCGCGCCTGGCTGGCGCAGGCGGGACTGGCCGCCGTGGCGCAGGGCGAGCCGGGCGATCTGGCGCTGGTGCGGCCGGGGCCGCTGCAACTGCATCTGATGCTGGTGGTGCCCGGCGGCCATGTCCATGCCCACGCGGGACTGGGGCGCGTGGTGGAAATGCCGGGGGAGTCACCCTGGCCGGTGATCGGTTACTGGCGAACAATATAGGAGGAGAGATGGCGACTATCGTGCTGACGGCGCTGGGCACGGCGATTGGCGGGCCATTGGGCGCCGCGATCGGCGGGCTGATCGGCAACAGCCTGGACCAGGCGGTCCTGTTCAAGCCCAAGGGCGTGGAAGGGCGGCGGCTGGCCGATTTGCAGGTCCAGACATCCACCTATGGCGCGCAGATGCCGAAGATCTTTGGCAAGATGCGGGTCGCGGGCACGGTGATCTGGGCGACGGACCTGAAGGAAAAGCGGAAAAAGAGCGGCGGCGGGAAGGGGCGGCCCAGCGTCACCAGCTACAGCTATTCATCCAGCTTTGCCGTCGCGCTGTCGACGCGCAAGATCAAGGCGGTGCGGCGCATCTGGGCGGACGGCAATCTGTTGCGCGGGGCGGCAGGGGATTTCAAGTCGGAACGGGGCGCTTTCCGGGTATATCTGGGCGGAGAGGCGCAGGCGGTGGACCCGCTGATCGCGTCCGCGCAGGGGCTGGCGCACACGCCTGCGCATCGCGGCATCGCCTATGTGGTGTTTGAGGACCTGCAACTGGCGGACTTTGGCAACCGGATACCGTCGCTGACCTTTGAAGTGGAAGCCGACGATGGGGCTGTCGGCATTGATTTTATCGCACGGGACTTGTGCGGCGACCTGCTGAGCGTCGGGGTCCTGGGCGAAGTGGACGGCTTTGCGGCGGGCGGGACGGATGTCGCCGATGCCATCATGCCTTTGGCGCAGGCGCACGACCTTGCCTTTATCGACGGGGCAGGGGGTATGCGGCTGGCGGGGACCGTCGCCGAGGAAGGTGCGGAAGAGGCCGAACTGCGCAAGGCCGCTCTGTGCCAGCGCGTCAACGGGCGGAAGCTGGACCCGGCGGAGCGGTCCGGCGCGGCTGCGGAGGGCGTGCCGGTAGCGCTTTCACTGCGCCATTATGATGCGGAGCGGGATTATCAGGCGGGGGTCCAGCGGATAAGTCGCCCTGGCCCCGGCAGGGTGGAACAAGGCATTGACCTGCCAGCGGTCCTGTCGGGCGGTGCGGCGCGGTTCCTGTCCGCGCGGCGGCTGGCTCATGCGTGGGCTGGACGATCGACGATCATGTTGCGCTGTGGCTGGGACGCGCTGCGTTACGATGCGGGCGATGTCGTGCTGGTGGAAGGCGCGCCCGGTCGATGGCGGATCGAGGAACGTGAATGGGAGGCCATGGCGGTCCGCCTGACCCTGCGACGGGTGCCGGGCGGGGAGTCCTTGCTGCCGCCGGGCGTTTCATCTGGAACGGTTATGCGGCAGGAAGATGCGCCGCATGGCCCGACGACACTGATGCTGGCTGACCTGCCGTCGATCAGGGACGGGCTGGCTACCAGCCCGGTGATCGTCGCGGCGGCCAGCGGCGGGGCCGGTTGGCGGGGCGCGGCATTGTTCGCGATGAGCCCGACGGGCGAAGCCACCCCCGTGGGTCGAACCGCGCCTGCCGCCGTGATGGGCAAGGTGGACGAACTGCTGCCGCCGGGCAGCGCGGCGATGATCGATGAGCGCAATTCCCTGCATGTCACCTTGCTGGCGGCGGAATGGGAATTGGGCGATGCCGATGAGGCGGCCCTGTCGCTGGGGCGCAACCTTGCGCTGGCGGGGCGCGAGCTGATCCAGTTTTCACGCGCGGTGCAGACCGGACCGCTGAGTTTCCGCCTGGACGGATTGCGGCGCGGGCTGTGCGGAACCGAATGGGCGATGGAAGGGCATGAAGCCGATGAGCCTTTCCTGCTGGTCGAGGAGGACCGGCTGGTCGAACCTTTTGCAACGCAGAGCGGGATCGAAACCGGCGCGGCGCTTCGTCTGGCGGCAATCGGCGTGGGCGATGCGGAGCCATCCGAAACGGAGCTGACCGTGAGCGGCGAAGCGCTGGTTCCGCCGTCGCCGGTTCATGCCGGGGCCGTTCCTGACGGCGCTGGCGGGTGGGCTGTCACATGGACGCGGCGCAGCAGGACCGGGTGGCGATGGCTGAGCGGGGCCGACGTTCCTTTGGCGGAGGAAAGCGAGCGATATGAGGTCAAGGTGCTGGACGGCGCCACCCTTATCCGCCGGGTGGAAATGGTGGTTCCGGCCTGGACATATGATGCGGCCATGATCGCCGCTGACGGGGGCGGAGATGTGACGGTCGAAATTCGGCAGATCGGATCATTCGCCATGGGGCGGGCAGCCAGGCTGCCGCTTTCGCTTTGAAATTTCACCGTTCGGGACAGGAAATCGAAATATGACGACGGACGTTACCCCCCGCTGGGCATTGCCGCAGCTATTTTCGGGACAGGCGCAGAAGGAGGTTTTCCATAATGAGGCGCTGGCCCGCATCGACATGCTGTTGCATGGGCAAGTTGAAAGCGCCGATGAAAATGTCCCGCCGGTGACGCCTGACGTCGGGGATTGCTGGATCGTCGCCGCTGCCGCCACAGGGGCGTGGGCCGGACGGGAAAAGGCAATTGCCTGTTGGACCGAAGGCGGTTGGCGCTTCGTCGCGCCGCGCACCGGATTGTCCATATGGGTGGTCGATCGTGCCAATAGCATGCACTATCTGGATGGGGTCTGGCAGGACCGGGGGGTAGGTGAGGACGGACTGTATGTAGATGGCGTGCGAGTGGTCGGGACCCAGGTGGCGGCGATTACTGATGCAACTGGCGGCGCAACTGTCGATGGCGAGGCCAGAAGCTGTATCAACGCTATGCTGGCCGCCATGCGGCACCATGGATTGATCGCGCCGTGACTTGCGGGGCGGGTGCTATTACATGAGGAGCTGTTTCCAATTAGCCTTGGCGGCCCGCCGTTCGGGAAGGGTGATGTAAAAACGCAACAGTTCCGGCAAATGTGGACTTGCCATGAAACTTTCTTGCCGATACATGGTTTCCACAGTCCTTCGTGACACTTTTGAAAGGGGAATCCAAATGCGGAAGCTTGCCCTCGCGGCTGCGCTTGCGACCAGTGCCCTGGCCACTCCGGCCTTGGCGCGTGACGACAGCTGGTACATCGGTATCGACTCTGGCGTCATGATTGTCGAAGATCAGGACATTGAATTTACCCCCGGCGTGACTGTTCCCGATGTGGACTACCACAAGGGTTGGGACGGCGATGCCGTCATCGGTTATGACTTCGGCGGTTTCCGCCTGGAAGCCGAAGCGGCCTACAAGCGCGCCAAGGTTGATCTGGACAAGAGCAACTTCGGCGGTTCGGCCTCGGCTCTGTCGTTCATGCTGAACGGCCTGCTGGACTTCGGTTCTGACGACGGCCTGCAGGGCTTTGTCGGCGGTGGTGTTGGCGTTTCGCGCGCCAAGCTGGCCAACGACCTTGTCAACGATTCCGACACTGGCTTTGCCTGGCAGGCAATCGCTGGCGTTCGTTATCCGCTGACCAATAACGTTGACGTCTCGTTGAAGTATCGCTTCTTCAACCAGGACGACATCGACCTGGTTAACGCGTTCCCGACGGCCGGGCCGGCTGGCTCGGACGTAAGCACCAAGCTGCGCACGCACAGCTTGCTGCTGGGTCTGGCGTATAACTTCGGTGAGCCGGCTGCTCCGCCGCCGCCTCCCCCGCCGCCTCCGCCGCCTCCCCCGCCGCCTCCGCCGCCTCCGCCGGTCGCTGAGTGCAGCCCTGGACCGTACATCGTGTTCTTCGAATGGGACAAGGCCGACGTCACGCCTGACGCCGCCACCATTCTGGACAACGCGGTTTCGGCCTACAGCAACTGCGGCAGCGCCCAGGTCATGCTGGCGGGTTATGCGGACCGTTCGGGTTCGGCCTCGTACAACGTTGGTCTGTCGCAGCGTCGCGCTGATGCCGTCAAGGCCTACATGGCTTCGAAGGGCATCCCAGACGGTGTGATGACGACCCAGGCGTTCGGTGAATCGAACCCCCGCGTCGAAACCGCCGACGGCGTTCGCGAACTGCAGAACCGTCGCGTGGAAATCACCTACGGTCCGGGTTCGGGTCAGTAAGAATATTCCGTCTTTCGGGACGGAAGAAATGGGAGGGGCCGGTCGAAAGACTGGCCCCTTTTCCATGCGTGCGGCTGTTGAAAATGAATTCAGCGTTGCGGGGTCTGTCCAAGCCTGCTGCTGTTTGAGATTGCCAGCCGTTGAGGCGGATTTGCATCTGTCGATACGTTTCGCGATGCGCAATCAGCGTCGATTTCGCGTAATCATGATGGATACGCAACAAAAGCGGCCCGGGTCGCGTTTGCCCAACATGTTCATCAACCTGGAGCCCAGCCCATCATGAGACATTCTATCCTTGCCATGACCTTGTCGGTGTCGGCGATGCTGACTGGCTGTGCGACCACTCAGGATGAGGGTGTTGATGGCACGGCATCCGCTTCCGCTGCGGCTGTGTTGTTGGCGGCGGACGGGTCGTCCCGTGGAGAGGCTAAGGTGACGGAGGCGTCCGACGGTCTGCACATAATGGTCGATGCCAGGGGGCTGACGCCGGGCATGCACGCAGTCCATATCCACGGCACGGGCAGTTGCACTCCGCCCGATTTTACCAGCGCAGGAGGACATTGGAATCCCGGCAATCGACAGCATGGCAGGGACAATCCGGCAGGCATGCATATGGGGGACATGCCCAATATGATCGCCGGCGCCGATGGTTCGGGCCAGATGGAATATGTCATACCGGGCGCCAGGCTGAACAATGGCGCCATGCCAATGCTGGATGCCGACGGCGCGGCCATCGTGATCCACGCGCAGGCCGATGACAATAAGTCTGACCCGGCCGGAAATGCTGGCGGACGGGTGGCGTGCGGGGTGATTTCCGGCGGCTGAGTTTCGTGGGCCTATATCGCCTCTGGGCTTTGGGGCACGGCGTGGTAGATCGCCGCCTGATGATAGATCGCGCCTGATTGACCCAGATGGCTTTCGAAAAGTCCGAACCTGTCGATCAGAAAGGGTGGGCTGGACAGACCGGCATTTTGTTCGAGGAAGGCTCGCGTGGATCCGGCTCCGCGGCTGAGGCGGGCCAAGGTGATGTGGGGCAGATAGGCGCGTTCTTCCGCAGTCAATCCCGCCAGAACGCAGGCGCGATCGACCTTTTGATGCAATTGAGTAAGGGCGTCGCGCGGCTGGACGCCTGCCCAGATGTCGCGCGGCTGGACGCCTGCCCAGATCGTGTCGACCCGGCCCTTTCGTTCAAACTCCCCCAAGCCGGAGAGTGCGATGGTGAAGGGAGTGAAATTGACCAGGGCCAGCGCGTCGGCGAGGTCTTGCGCCTGATGCGGGTCGACTTCCCCAACGAAACGCAGGGTGAGGTGCAATTGCATGTCATCCTGCCACCGCGCTCCAGCTATGTTGCCGGATAGGGCAAGCAGTCTCGCACGGATTTCAGCAGGCGGACGAATGGCGATAAACAGCCGATGCATGTCCGTCATATAGGATAGTAGCCGCGTCGAGTCAGCATTGCGCTCTACGCTTGAATTAATGGCCGTATATGCCGATAATAGAGTCACCGGCGGAAGAGCGTCGGCGAAGGAGATTTTCCCATGGCCAATTGGTCCGATCCCCGCTCCGACATGGCGAGCTTTGGCGGCACGACTGTAGCGCGAGGGGAGGCGTACGACGCGGGCCTGCGCAGCTACATGCTGTCAGTCTATAATTATATGTCCAGCGGCGTGCTGTTGACCGGCATCGTCGCATTGCTGTTTTCATGGGGTGGGATGAACTCGCCCGCTGCTCAGATCCTGTTGCAGCCCGGCATATTGAAATATGTCATCATGTTCTCGCCATTGCTGTTCGTGATGGTGTTGAGCTTTGGCATCGGCAAGCTATCGACACCTGCGGCACAGGCCATTTACTGGGCCTATGCGGCGGTGATGGGGCTGTCGCTGTCGTCCATCTTCCTGATGTATACCCAGGCGTCGATCGCGCAGACATTCTTTGCCACGGCGGCGGCGTTCGCGGGCCTTAGCCTGTGGGGTTATACGACTAAGAAGGATTTGTCGGGTTTTGGCACCTTCCTGATCATGGGCGTGGTCGGCCTGCTGGTTGCGATGGTGATCAACCTGTTCCTGCAGTCGGGCGTGATGGACATGGTGGTCAGCTTCATCGGTGTCCTGCTGTTCGCTGGCCTGACCGCTTATGACACGCAGAAGATCAAGAGCATCTATGCCCAGGTCGCGGGAACGGACATGATGGGCAAGTCGGTCGTTATGGGGGCGTTGAGCCTGTATCTCGACTTCATCAACATGTTCATGTTCCTGCTGCGCTTCATGGGCAATCGCGAATGATCGCGTGACAGTGGACTGAAGCCGAAAGGCCCGGCGATGCGAACTGCCGGGCCTTTTCCTTATGTGGGCTGTTGCATTTGCGTGATCAGGGCGTTGTCGATTTCCTTCTGCCGCTTGTAGGCCGGGCGATCCCTTATGCGGGCGGCATAGGCTTCGAAGGCGGGGCGGCTCGCTATGGTGCCGAAGGACAGGCCCCAGTCGACCTGCGCCCCGACATAGACGTCGGCTGCCGTGAATTGACCGCCGCATATCCATGGACCAGCTGATACGGCCTGTTCCAGCGTATCGATGGTCTGGTCATAATTGCCGTAGCCAATCGATCTCTCCCGCTCTGCGGGCACGACGAGGCCAAGCGCCTTGTTGGACACGGCTGCTTCCACCGGCCCGGCTGCGAAGAACAGCCAGCGATAATAGTCGGCGCGCTGGTCAGTGGGCGGGGCCAGCCCCACAGCGGGGAAGGCGTCGGCCAGATAGGCGCAAATGGCGGCGGCTTCGGTGACGGTCTTGCCCCTGTGCTGGATGGCTGGAACCTTGCCCATGGGGTTGATGGCCAGATAGTCGGCGGCCTTCATCGTCGTGTCGTAATCGAGAATGATGGCCCGATAGGGCTGCCCCACTTCCTCCAGCATCCAGCGGGCGATCTGCCCGCGCGACATGGGATTGGTGTAGAAGATGATTTCATCTGCCATCGATAGTCTCCACGGCTGTAGGGCGGGGCACCTTATCAGCTGGTATCGCGGTATTTCAATGGCTCGCGCCATATCGAACGGCCCCGCTGCCGTGCCGAGTGGACAAGAAAAAGGGCGGCCCAAAAGAGCCGCCCTCAATTTCAACGTAGATCGGTGGTGGACCTATTTCGCGGATTCCGCAGGCTTTGCCTTGCCACCCTTCTTGCCCTTTTTAGGAGCGGCCGGGGTGATTTCGAAGGCCAGCGCATCGTCTTTCAGCCGGACATGCACCTCACCGCCATGGACCAGCTTGCCGAACAGCAATTCCTCGGCCAGCGGCTGCTTGATCTTTTCCTGCATCAAGCGGCCCATTGGGCGGGCACCATAGAGCTTGTCATAGCCCTTCTTGGTGAGCCAGCCTTTGGCATCGTCGTCCAGCGTGATGTGGACGTCGCGGTCGGCCAGCTGCAGTTCAAGCTGAAGCACGAACTTGTCGATGACCCGCGCCACGATTTCCGGCGGCAGATAGCCAAAGGGAACGATGGCATCCAGGCGATTGCGGAATTCCGGGGTGAAGAGTTTCTTCACTGCGTCTTCCTGCACATCGTCGCGGGTGAGTTCACCAAAGCCGATGCTTTCCTTTGCCATGTCCGACGCGCCCGCGTTGGTGGTCATGATGAGGATGGTGTTGCGGAAATCCACCGTCTTGCCGTGGTGATCGGTCAGGCGGCCATTATCCATCACCTGCAACAGGATGTTGAACAGGTCGGGATGCGCCTTTTCAATTTCATCCAGAAGCAGCACGCTGTGCGGGTTCTGGTCAACTGCATCGGTCAGAAGGCCGCCCTGGTCATAGCCGACATAGCCCGGAGGCGCGCCGATCAGGCGGCTGACCGAGTGGCGTTCCATATATTCCGACATGTCGAAACGCTGGAGCGGAATGCCGAGCAGATTGGCGAGCTGGCGCGCGACCTCTGTCTTGCCGACGCCGGTGGGGCCGGAGAAGAGATAGCTGCCGATGGGCTTTTCCGGATCGCGCAGGCCCGCCCGCGACAGTTTGATCGCGGAGGACAGCACCTCGATTGCCCGGTTCTGCCCGAAGACGACGCGCTTTAGATCGGTGTCGAGCGATCCCAGCACTGACTTGTCGTCCGCAGAGACGGTCTTGGCGGGGATGCGCGCCATGGTGGCGATCACGGCTTCGATCTCGCGCGGGGTAATCGTCTTCTTGCGCTTCGACGGCACCACCAGCATCTGCATCGCGCCCACTTCGTCGATCACGTCGATAGCCTTGTCGGGCAGCTTGCGGTCATTGATGTACCGCGCCGACAGTTCCACCGCCGCCTTGATCGCGTCGGGGGTGTATCTGACATTGTGATGCTCTTCAAAGGCGCTGCGCAGCCCGGCGAGGATCTTGATCGTGTCCTCGATCGTCGGTTCGTTGACGTCGATCTTCTGGAACCGGCGCAGCAGGGCGCGGTCCTTTTCGAAATGGTTGCGGAACTCCTTGTAGGTGGTCGAACCGATGCAACGGATCGTGCCACCCGACAGAGCGGGTTTCAGCAGGTTGGACGCGTCCATCGCCCCGCCGCTGGTCGCGCCAGCGCCGATGACGGTGTGGATTTCGTCGATGAAGAGGACCGCGTGCGGCATCTTTTCAAGTTCGGTCACGACGGCCTTCAGCCGCTCCTCGAAATCACCGCGATAGCGGGTGCCGGCGAGCAGCGCGCCCATGTCGAGCGAGTAGATCACCGCTTCCTTGAGCACGTCGGGAACTTCGCCCTCGACGATCTTGCGCGCCAGGCCCTCCGCGATGGCGGTCTTGCCCACGCCCGGATCACCCACATAAAGCGGGTTGTTCTTGGACCGGCGGCACAGAATCTGGATCGTCCGGTCGACTTCGGCGCTGCGGCCGATCAGCGGGTCAACCTTGCCCCGCATCGCCTTTTCATTGAGGTTGACCGTGAACTGGTCCAAGGCGCTGTCCTTCTTGCCCTTGCCATCCTGCGCCTTCTTTTCATCCTCCTGCGATCCTTTCGTTTCGCGGGATTCAGGCGCCGACGTGCCCTTGCCTACGCCGTGGCTGATATAGCTGACGGCATCGAGACGGCTCATGTCCTGCTGTTGCAGGAAGTAGACGGCATAGCTTTCCCGTTCGGAAAAAAGCGCGACGAGCACATTAGCTCCCGTCACTTCATCCTTGCCGGAAGACTGGACGTGCAGGATCGCACGCTGGACGACGCGCTGGAAGCCGCTGGTAGGCGAAGGGTCGCTGACGCCTTCGACTTTCAGACTGTCGAGTTCGCTGTCGAGATATTGGGTGACGGCGTCGCCCAATTCGCCAATTTCCACACCGCATGCCTGCATCACCTTCGACGCATGTTCGTCGTCGATCAAGGCGAGCAGCAGATGTTCGAGCGTCGCATATTCGTGGCGACGTTCCGACGCATGCGTCAGCGCATTGTGCAGGGTGGTTTCAAGGGCGGGTGCGAAAGATGGCATTTCTGTTCTACTCCTGACCCCAAAAAGGGGTTGTCTTGAACACTATGTCGGCATTGCTCGACGGTGGATCAAGGAGGAGTCCCCGATCACCGGAATTGCCAGACTGCCCGTGCCCGGTGAAGCCATATTCAAGGCCGCAGGGGGCGGGGCGTTTGTTCATCGTTTGAATAACGCCTCGGCACTTGCTTTATGGTTAACGGCGCTTTCAATCACTTGGCGGGTCCGTGCTATTTCGCCCTCAAGCGCTTTGACGCGCTGTTCCAGCTCGGCAACGGAAAGCGGACCCAGATCCTGTCGGAGCAGTTGGGCCAGCGGATCATCAGCCCTACGGGCAAGATCGTCGTCCACGTCCATAACGCCAATGTTGACCGCCTAAGCCAGTCTGTCAATAAGGCGCTGATACCGTTTACCGAAAGCGGCGGGCGAACAGGTTTTTGGGGGCAGCCAGAATGGCGGTTGAAGAAGGACTTCCGGTTGAAATGACCGCGGTTGTGGCCCCCAACCCAGGGGGACCGGAAGCGTTGGTCACCCAGCGGAGGCCCGTACCGATAGCAGGTCCCGGCGAGGTGCTGATCCGTGTGGCAGCCGCTGGCGTCAACCGCCCCGACGTCATGCAGCGAGAAGGCAAATATCCGCCGCCGCCCGGTGTAACCGACATCCCCGGATTGGAAGTCGCGGGCACCATCGTTGCTACTGGCGGCGACGACGACCTTTTACTCGGCCAGCGCGTGTGCGCCCTGCTGCCGGGTGGAGGATATGCCGAATATGCGGTTGCGCCTGCCGGTCAGTGCCTGCCGGTCCCGGAAGGTTATGATCTGGTCGAAGCGGCGGCGCTGCCCGAAACGCTTTTCACGGTTTGGACGAACCTGTTTGAAAGGGCCTATGTGGTCAGTGGCGATACTGTCCTGGTCCATGGCGGCACCAGCGGGATCGGCACCATGGCCATTTCGCTGTGCCGACTGTTCGACATCAAAATCATCGTCACCTGTGGCAGCGACGCGAAATGCGAACAGGCAAAGGCCTGGGGCGCGCACCATGTGATCAATTACAAGAGCCAGGATTTCGTGGAGCAGGTCCGCAGCATCACCGGGGGGCAGGGCGTGCAGGCTGTGCTGGACATGGTTGGGGGCGACTATGTGCCGCGCAATCTGCAATGCCTGGCCGAAGATGGCCGCCATGTTTCCATCGCCGTGCTGGGCGGAGCGAAGGCCAGCATCTTCATACCCGAAGTCATGAGCAAGCGCCTCACGCTCACCGGATCGACGCTGCGGCCCCGGTCGGCAGCGTTCAAGGGGCTGGTGGCGGATGAGTTGGTGCAGAACGTCTGGGGCTTTGTCGAGCAGGGCAAGCTTCGTCCAGCGATGGACCAGCGCTTCCCCCTGGCCGACGCGGCCCAGGCGCATGCCCGGATGGGCGCGGGCGATCATTTCGGCAAGATCGTGCTGACTGTCTGACGCGCCATGGCCGTAGTATTACGGTCATATTCGGTGCGAGATTGTCATAATGAGAGGCTAGGGATTCGGGCCTGAGGACAACAGCTCCGAAGGCCGCATCATGAACGCCATTACGCGCTTGCCCTTTCTTGCCGAACTGCAGGATGGCATCGACCGCATCGCCAGCCCGGAAAGGGAAGGGGAGCGGCAAAGATATCGCACGATCTGGATTTCCGACATTCATCTGGGCACGCGCGGGTGCAATGCCAAAATGCTCATCGACTTCCTCGACAGCGTTGATAGCGATACCATGTATCTGGTGGGCGATATCATCGACGGCTGGCGGTTGAAGCGGCGCTTTTACTGGCCTGCCGCCCATAGCGACATTGTCTGGCGAGTGATGAAGCGGGCCAAGCGCGGCACGCGGGTCATATACATTCCGGGCAATCATGATGAGATGTTCCGCCAGTTCACGGGCCTCAGCTTTGGCGGTGTGGAGATTCGGCGCAAGGCAATCCATGAGACTGCCGACGGCCGCAAGCTGCTGGTCCTGCACGGGGATGAGTTCGACACGATCATGCTCGCCCACCGCTGGCTCGCCTTTGTCGGGGATGCGGCCTATTCGCTGCTGATGCGTCTGAACGTGGTGGTGAACGCGGTGCGCCAACGCATGGGCCTGCCCTATTGGTCGCTGTCCAAGATCGCCAAGCACAAGGTCAAGAATGCCATCGAGTTCATCTCCCGCTTTGAGGAGGTCGTGGCGCATGAGGCCGGATCGCGCGGCGTGGATGGCGTCGTATGCGGCCACATCCACAATGCCGAAATGCGCGAAATTGGCGGCATCCAATATTATAATGACGGCGACTGGGTGGAAGGATGCACCGCCTTGGTCGAACATTTCGACGGACGGATGGAAATATTGCACTGGGCCGATGAGATCGCCGCGCGGGAGGCGGGCCAGACCGTCCGTATGGCGGCATGACCGGGCCGCGTCCGATGCGGATCGTCATCGTGACCGACGCATGGTCGCCGCAGGTCAACGGCGTCGTGCGGACATTGCTGACGATCAGGGGTGAACTGGAAAGGGCGGGCCATTCGGTAAAGGTGATTTCGCCCGATCTCTACGGCTCCATCGCCTGTCCGACCTATCCTGAAATCCGGCTGGCATTCGTTCGATCGGGTGTCATTGGGCAGGCAATAGCCGATTTTGCGCCCGACGCCGTGCATCTGGCGACGGAAGGGCCGCTTTGCCTGGCCGCGCGGCGCTGGTGCCTGCGATCGGGCGTGCCGTTCACCACTGCCTATCACACGCATTTCCCCGATTATGTATCGCGGCGCACTGGTCTGCCTGCCGCCTGGTTCTGGCGCTATATACGCTGGTTCCATGGTCCTGCGCGCGCGGTGCTTGTGTCCACCCGGTCCGTCAGGCAGCAACTGCGCGCCCATGGCATCGCCCAAGTGCGCAAATGGGGGCGAGGGGTCGACCTGAACGCCTTCACGCCCGACGCGCCGCCACCGGCCCTGTTCGCCGATCTGCCCAGGCCGATACTGCTGTCCGTGGGTCGTGTGTCGGTCGAGAAGAATCTGGAAGCGTTCCTGGCCTGCGATCATCCGGGCAGCAAGGTTGTGGTAGGCGACGGCCCTGCGCGCGCGGCGCTGGAGCGGGCCTATCCCGACGTACACTTCCTTGGCCCCCTGTTCGGTGAGGAACTGGCGGGCGCCTATGCCGGGGCGGACCTGTTCGTGTTTCCCAGCCGCACCGATACTTTCGGTCTGGTGATGATAGAGGCGTTGGCATGTGGGACGCCCGTCGCAGCCTATCCCGTGCCCGGCCCGATCGACATAGTGACGCCCGAAGTGGGCGCTTTGTCGGACTGTCTGGAGGATGCTATCGTCGCGGCGCTGCCCTGCGACCGTGGGGCGTGCGCCGCCTATGGCAGGACGTTCAGCTGGAAACGCAGCGCGCAGGAGTTCCTGACCGGCCTTCATTGCATCGGTTCGACAGGCACAGACAAAGCGGCTTGACGCTTTTCCTTGCCCGCTCGCACGTCATGCATTATCTCTGCACGGGCGTGGCCGCCCTGCTTGGGCGGCCCTTGTCATTTTTAGTGCCGGAGAAGTCCCCGTGTCCCAGCCTCTCATGCCCCATGCGACTGCCAGTTGGCTGGTCGACAATACCGCGCTGAGCTTTGATCAGATTTCGGAATTCTGCGGGCTTCACATTCTGGAAGTGCAGGCTATCGCTGACGATACCGCAGGCACGAAATATACCGGTCGCGACCCGGTGCGCGCCCATGAAATCACCATGGATGAAATTCATAAGGGCGAAGCGAACCCTGACTATCGGCTCAAGATGCTGAAGGGGCCGGAGCCTGTGCGCCGGACCAAGGGGCCTCGCTACACGCCCGTGTCGAAGCGGCAGGACAAGCCCGATGGCATTGCATGGATTTTGCGCAACCATCCCGAAATTTCGGATGGCGCCATCGGCAAGCTGATCGGGACCACGCGCACCACCATCGCCGCGATCCGCGACCGTACCCACTGGAACATTTCCAACATCGTGCCCAAGGACCCGGTGACGCTTGGCCTGTGTTCGCAGCGTGAACTGGACGGACTGGTGACAAAGGCCGCGAAGAAGGCGGGTATCGAAGCGCCAACCGATTCGCGGCTTGATGGCGATCGCGAAGCGTTGATCGCTGAACTGCGCCGTGAACGCGACGATGCCGCACAGCGCGCGGAAGAGGCGCTGAAGAGCGAAGCGGAGCTAATTTCGAGCGCCGCCAAGATCCTGGATCCGTTCAGCGACAATAAGGGCCACGTTTAAGCCTTTACCTCCCTCCATCCCCGCAGGGATGGAAGGACCGATCCGACAGGCGGGCGCGGACTGCTTTACGCTTGCGTAAAGCAGGTCCCTCACTTACTCCTGTTGATATGGAGAGCAGCGAAGAGGTCTGGAAAGACCACTATAGTCATCCCGTGCCATGGGATCAGGCGTTCCCCCCCATGTCGATGGTGGACATGGTTCTGCGCAGCGCAACGGCCAAGCCCGATGGGGTGATGGTCGATTTCCTGGGGCGCAAGACCAGTTATGGCGAAATGCTCAACGTCATAAGGCGCGTTGCCAAGGGCCTGCAGCATATGGGCGTGGGCAAAGGCGATCGGGTCGGCCTTTTCCTTCCCAACGTCCCGCATTATGTCGCGGCCTATTATGGAGCGATGATGGCGGGCGCCACCGTCGTTAACTTCTCTCCGCTCTATACTGCCGCCGAACTGGAACATCAGGTGGAGGATAGCGGGACCAAGGTCCTGTTCACGCTTTCAGCCAAGGCGCTGCTTCCGACCGCGCAGGAAGTGCTGGACAATAGCAGCCTTGAACGGCTGGTCGTCGGATGCGTGGCAGAGGCGCTGCCGCCCGCCAAGTCAGTGCTGTTCCGCCTGTTCAAACGTAGCGAAACAGCCGCCGTTCCCCACGATCCCCGCATCACCAGCTATGCCGACCTGCTGCGCCATGGCGATGATCCGGTGGCGGTCAGCATCGACCCTGAAGAAGATGTCGCCCTGCTGCAATATACCGGCGGCACCACCGGACGGCCCAAGGGTGCGATGCTGACCCATCAGAATCTGACGGCCAATGCGCGTCAGGTCCGTATGATCGATCCGCATCCGCAAGCGCCCGACCGCATCCTGGCAGTGCTGCCCTTCTTTCACGTCTTCGCCAACACATGCGTGCTCAACCGCACGGTGTTGAATGGCGGCGAGATGGTGATGCTACCCCGGTTTGAAGCGGTGCAGGTGCTGGCGGCGATCCAACGGACGAAGGCCACGTCGCTGCCCGGCGTGCCCACCATGTATCAAGCGTTGCTGGATCATCCCGCGACGCCGAATATCGACTTTTCCTCTCTGCGCCTTTGCATTTCGGGCGGGGCGCCCCTGCCGCTGGAACTGAAGCAACGGTTCGAAGCCATGACCGGCGCGAAACTGTGCGAAGGCTATGGCTTGACGGAGAGCAGCCCCGTGGTCTGCTCCAATCCATATGAAGGGTTGAACAAGCCGGGCACCGTGGGACAGCCTGTTCCGGGGACGCGGGTCAAGCTGGTCGACCGCGAAGACCCGTCCCGCC
>NZ_JBJDRM010000015.1:0-99152 GCF_044987515.1 Sphingobium sp. ZW T5_29 | reverse complement strand
GCGCGGCGACGCAGATCCGATCGATGATCTGCTCCCCTACAACTGGGTCGATAGCCGCGCCGCCGCCAGCGCCGTCATCGATCAGGCCGCCTGAATGCCGCCGAGTGGGGGTGTTTTAGCGCTTACGGTGATCCCGTCATGGACATGAACGCTGTGCCGGCGCTGCTCGTCGACCGTGGTCTCCCAGCGATAGTCATCACGCCCCGGCGCCTTGTAGTCGTGGCACAGGAACAGCCTCGTTTCCGCAGGAAGGCTCAGCACACGCCGGATCGAGCGGTAGAGCGCGCGGGCATCGCCTCCGGGGAAATCCGCGCGCGCGGTCCCATAGTCCGGCATGAACAGCGTATCGCCGACGAACGCCATCTTGCCGATGCGATAGGCGATGTCGGCAGGCGTATGGCCGGGCACATGCATCACCTCGATCACGAGGTTGCCGAGCACAAAGCGCTCGCCATCGGTGAACAGGCGATCGAAATCCGAGCCGTCCGCAACCAGATCGTCCAGTGCGAACACCGGGCGGAAGATGCGCTGCACGTCGCGGATATGTTCACCGATGCCGATCCATGCGCCGGTCTGCGCCTTGATGAACGGCGCGGCGGACAGGTGATCGGCATGGACATGGGTTTCCAGCACCATCGCGATCCGCCAACCCTTAGCGGCGGCGTGATCGAGAATGCGCCGCGCCGACCGGACATCGGCCTCACCGCTCGCGGCATCAAAATCCAGCACCGGATCGATCACCGCAGCCATGTTCGTGGCGGGGTCGGCAACGAGGTAGCTGATTGTGTTGGTGGCCTCATCGAAGAAGGCCTCGATTATCGGCATGGACGACATAGACACTCCTTTAGCTATTGCTAATGTAGCAAACCCTGATACATTAGCAAGGTCTAATGCGAGGAATGTCCGATGCTCAAAGCCCCGATCGATCTCGCCACCTTCGAGAGCAAGGCGGCTGAAGTAGCAGATATGCTGAAGGCGCTCGGCAACGGCCGTCGGCTGATGGTGCTGTGCAAGCTTGTCGAACATGGCGAGCGAACGGTCGGCGATCTGGCCGAGGATGTCGGACTGTCGCAATCCGCGCTGTCTCAGCATCTGGCCAGGATGCGCGACGAGGGCCTCGTGACCTTCCGCCGTGAAAGCCAGACTCTCTGGTATCGGATCGCCGATCCGCGTGCCGAAACGCTGCTTGCCACCCTTTATCAACTCTACTGCCAGGAGTAAGGCCGATGACCATTTCATCCATTACGCCCGAGGGTGCCAGGTCGGCGCTGGTAAGCGGCGCGACGCTGATCGATATCCGCGATCCCGACGAATATGCCCGTGAGCGGATCGCGGGCGCGGTCAATCTGCCGCTCGCCAAGCTGGGGGCGGAGCCCCTGCCAGCGGGGCCGCTGATCTTCCACTGCCGCACCGGCATGCGGACCAGCGCCAACGCGGCCATGCTGGCGGCAGCGGCGGGCAACGCGCCATGCTATATGCTTGAGGGCGGGATCGAGGGCTGGCGTGGTCGTGGTCTTGGCACCGCCGGCGACAAAGGGCGGCCTCTTGAGATGATGCGACAGGTGCAACTTGCCGCTGGATCGTTGATCCTGCTTGGCGCCACACTCGGATGGCTGCTCGATCCTCTGTTCTTCGCATTGCCTGGGTTCGTCGGCGCGGGGCTACTCATGGCTGGTGCGACCGGGTGGTGCGGCATGGCCAATCTGCTGCGCATTATGCCGTGGAACCGTGCATCGGCCTGATCGAGACATGACCGATATCCAGACGATAGCCGCGCTGGGATCTGGCGCGCTGATCGGCCTCGTGCTCGGGTTGGTCGGTGGTGGCGGCTCAATCCTGGCTGCGCCGCTGCTGATCTATGTGGTTGGCGTCCCTTCGGTTCATGCGGCGATCGGCACCGCTTCGCTGGCAGTGACGGTCAATGCCCTCACCAGCCTTGCCGGGCATGCGCGGTCCGGGATGGTCAAATGGCGGTGCGCCAGCGTGTTCGCGATCGCCGGCGTCATGGGCGCGGCGCTGGGTGCGGAAGTGGGCAAGGCGTTCGACGGCAAGCAACTGCTGATGCTTTTCGGCCTGCTGATGATCGGGGTGGGCATGTCGATGCTGCGCAGGCGGCGGCAAGACGAGGCCCCCGATGTTCGGCTCACGCTCGCTTCCGCGTCAGTCCTTCTGCCTCGCCTCGGACTGACTGGACTGGCTGTTGGCTCGGCTGCCGGCTTCTTCGGCATCGGCGGGGGATTTCTCATCGTTCCGGGCCTGATGGCCGCCACCGCCATGCCGTTGCGCAATGCGGTCGGCACCTCGCTAGTCGTCGTCACTGCACTGGGGATGACGACGGCTGCGTCCTATGCTCTTTCGGGCTATGTGGACTGGCCACTTTCCGGCCTGCTCATCGCGGGGGGTGTAGGCGGCGCTGTGGCAGGCATCGGGTCCGGACACCGGCTCGCGCGAAACAAGGGCCTGCTGGAAAGACTGTTTGCGGTCATTGTCATAGGAACCGGCGCTTATATAGCCGCACGCGGCTCATAATTCTCCATCGCAGCGGAATGAAGGCATGGCACGACGCAGGTTGCGATCGGAACCAGGACTAGTTCGGCTGTCGCAGCATCGATGGCGATGTCCCGACAAAGGTCGATTATAGCGGCTTTGAAGGCAGGCTCCCAACTCGCATCTTCCCAGAGATACGACAAACAGGTGATAGCGGCGGCCCGCCATGTGTTTTCCGACAGGGCCGTGCGGCAGGTGTCGACCAACTTACGTCATCCGGTAGAGAGTTTCTGAAGGACAGATTCAATACTGAAACCTGCCGCTCGCCTTCTAAGAGGTGGACAGTTCGCTGCGCGTCAATATGGCCCGTCCAGCCGACAAGGATTTCAGCCCGGCACCTGTTGTTCGTTCATTTATTTGACCGAAGCAGCGGCGAAAACATACGATCGAGTTCACTTACCGAACATATTCATGCAAATGTCGTCATCGAAGAAGCTACCTCGCCGCCACGAAGAGATGAGGCCCAGATCCTTTAACCATATTACGAATGTGACGTTAACTTTGCTGCCCTCGATCTTCAGCCTCGCGAAACCTGGCCTGATGTTGGAAAGAGAATCCGGCAGGGCGTGCAGAAGCGGAACTGGATAGACGGAGTCACCTGTCGCGAGGCTGGCCCCACCGTCTCGTAAAAATACTCGCTATCCGCTCTGCGGCCTTTCGATGAGGCTCGACATTCGTCCCGTCAAAGGCCTGAAGCTTGGTGTGACCCACTATGCATTCGATAACCGTCCGCGCAATGTCACCCGCCTCCTGTTCAGAGAGATCGCAATCGCCACAGGACTGAATGGATTCCGGCAAACCATAATGGCCTGCCGTTGTGACGACCTCATGATAAATAAGCGCGAGTTCGGGAAAGCGCCCTGCCTCCATAGCAAGAAGAAGGCCAATAGCGCTGATGTCATCGCGATCCATCGCTTCCAACATTGCGATTATGGCGACCTTCAGCACATCATATAGGGTTGATCCTGGAGGGGCGAAGCGCGGCGGATTGGTGACCTTCCAGAGAGCAGCCTTCCATTCGATGATCGCCCTGAAAAGATCTGCCTTGTCGGGATAGCGAGCATATAGCGTATTGGGCGCGACGCCCGCGACCTCGCCGATCCGCTTCATGGATGTCGCCCCGTACCCAAACTCAAGAAACAGCTTGAGTGCCGCGTCGAGGATCGAGACGGTTATCGCGCGTTCTCCGTCGCGAGACGGCCTTCCCCGCTTACCGGTCGGTCGAGCTACGATGGGCAATGCGACCAATTATCAACTCCTATCTGCCGCCTACTTCGGCCGTTTGCTCAGGCATGTAGTCGCGTACATGCTTTTTGCGACCGCCGCATAAATCAATGCCATGCCGTCTCGCGCAACACAACGCTTGCAATTTATAAAATAGATAGTACTAATCATTTTATCATGCAAAACGGTCCTTTAAGTGGCCGTTGACGGGCATTTTTTGATCAGGGACGGGCGTTCAATACAGCGGCAAAAGCCGGCGATATGATTTTCAGGAGGGGCGCAGTGAGATATTCGGCGTGGCGCAACAATTATCTCATAAGCTTCGCTACCTCAGGGCTGCTGCTTGGCGGATGTCATATGTCGCCTGCGGAGGTCAGCGCAGGGGAGTGGTCCGATTATCTTGGGGGCCCTGACTCTGCGCAATATTCCCCTCTTGCCGATATCACCGTGGGCAATGTTTCCAGCCTGAAAGTGGCATGGACCTATCCCTTGCCCGGCAATGGCCAGTCGAATGGAAACCCCCTTATAGTCGACGGCCGGTTGTACGTGCCATGGAGTGGCGGCCTTTTGGCGCTTGACCCCAGCAGCGGGAAGGAAATCTGGCGCGTCGAAGCGCCGGGCGTACGGATGCGGGGGCTGAGTAGCTGGACGGACGGACGTGGTCGGCGGATCTTCTACAACTGCAACGATCGCATGTTCGCAATCGATGCAGTGACCGGCAAGCCGGTGGAAGACTTTGGCGAGAAGGGATCGATCGATCTCAAGCAGGGGCTCGATCGCGATCCGGCAGCGATCAAGCGCATTGAATCGCAATCTCCGGGCCGAATATTCAACGATCTTATCATCGTGGGAACCACTGGCGGGGACGAATGGAATGGTCCTCCAGGACATATCCGGGCGTTCGATGTCCGGACTGGCAAGCTTAGATGGACGTTCCATACCATTCCGCATCCCGGTGAGCCGGGGTATGAATCTTGGCCCAAGCAGGCATGGAAAGAGGTCGGTGGCGTCAACAACTGGAGCGAGATGACACTGGATATGGCCAACGGCATCTTGTTCGTGCCGCTCGCCTCGGCCGATTACAATTTTTACGGGGTCAACCGCGGCGGGGACAATCTCTACGCCAATTCGCTCGTGGCGCTCGATGTGCGGACGGGGCGACGGCTTTGGCATTTCCAGACTGTGCACCATGATCTGTGGGACTATGACCTTCCCCAAGCTCCAAAGCTGCTGACGCTCAACCGCAACGGTAAGCGAGTGGATGCCGTCGCAATCGCCACGAAGACAGGCTATATCTTCACCTTCGAACGACGCACGGGCCGTCCTGTTTTCCCGATCGAGGAACGGCCTGTTCCCAAAAGCGACATTCCGGGTGAGCAGGCGTCCCCCACACAGCCTTTTCCGACGGCGCCGGAGCCGTTCGCCCGCCAGCGGATGACCACCGTCGATCTTGCAGCCTATCTCGATCCGTCCGAACGGCAGCGGATCAAAGGCACGATCGCAGGACTGCGTAACGAGGGCATATTCACCCCACCCAGTGTGCAGGGCACGTTGCAGATGCCGGGCAGCTCTGGCGGCACCAACTGGGGTAACGGCGCGGTCGATCCGCGTACAGGTCGGTTCTTCGTCGTCTCCATCGAGGTGCCGGCCATTCTGCGCATGGAGCCGCCATCGGATAAGCCGCGCTCTTTCTTCACCGGCGCGGAGGCGGACAACCCTGGGGCGGCCGTCTACGCACAAAATTGTGCCGCCTGCCACAAGGATGACCGTGCAGGCCAGCCACCCGCCATCCCTGCACTGAAGGGCATCGCTTCCCGCCTGCCAGCCGCTGCGGTTCGGAACGTCATCAGCCGGGGGCGAGCAACGATGCCCAGCTTCATTCTGAAGCCGCAGGATATGAAGGATTTGCTCGCATTTCTGGGCTTCGCCAAGCTGGATGTGGATCGTGCGACCGCGTCTGCTCCGGCAGCCGGACCTGATGGCGCAGCTACGCCCGGTGCCCTCGCCAAAAGTGGACCGATCAAGCTCAAGACCGGCTATAATTTTCTGTTCAGCAAGCAGATGCTGCCGGCAAACGCCGCGCCTTGGTCGACCATGACGGCCTACGACATGAACACTGGCCGCAAGCTGTGGCAGGTACCCTTTGGCGAACTGCCCGGATTGCCCAATTCGGGAACCCTGTTCCCGCGTGGGACGCTGGCGGCGACTGGTGGTGGCCTGTTGTTTGCCGGGACGCAGGACCGGAAGCTGCGTGCCTGGGACATGAAGGACGGCAGGCTCCTGTGGCAGGGGCCTTTGCCCTCCGTGCCCGGCGGTGTTCCGGCCATCTATCGAGCGCATGGACGGCAATTCATCGCGCTTGCTGCGGCATCCTACGATCCCGCCATCGCCAAGATGACATCGGGTTCCATGATGGCCGAAGGACGCAACAGCATCGTGGCCTTTGCATTGCCAGAGAAGAAATGACGAGGGAGAGAAGCATATGACATTCAAGACAGCGTGGCTTGCCGCTACCATTTCCGTGACTGCCATAGCCTATGGCTCGAGCGCCATGTCCGCGCCCACGCAACAGACCGATCCGGCGCAAGCTGCCCGGCAAGTGACGATTGAGGGGCCGGTGACAGGCGGGACGAAGGGCTTCCCTTATGCCCAGTCGATCGTCGATCTGGCACCTTATGGCTATACCGAGGCGGAGTATTTCGTGTCGGGCATGGCGCATCCTTTCAAGCCAACCACGCCTGTGCTGAGCAATAACGGCCGCTGGCAGGTCACCCCGGGGGACGATCTATCCTACAAGACCCGCATTCTGGTGCGCAGGCCGCCCGCCGCCAAGTTCAATGGCACCATCGTCGTCGAATATATGCAGGAATATTTCGGCACCGAACGCGACACCAATTACCGGTGGAATGCGGAAACCCTTCTTCGCAGCGGCTTCGGCTGGGTCGGCATCTCCATGCATCATGAGGGGATTGACGACGCCAATCAGCCGACTTCGATTACCTATGCGGGTCGGACCTTCCCGATGGTGACGACGCTCGCACGGTGGGACGCGGCGCGTTACGGCACCCTGTCGGTGCCGTCGACCGACATGTCCTACGACATACTGACGCAGGTCGCACGGGCCCTCAAGACGCAGACATTTGAGGGGGGCGCAGACCCGTTCGCGGGGCTGAAGGTGCAGCGGATCATGGCCGCCGGGAACACCGTCGCGGGCGAACGGTTGGCGATCTACATAAATGCCGTCCAGCCCACCGCCAAAGTGTTCGATGGCTTCTTTCTCCAGGACCTGCACACGGGTGCGCATCTGAAGCTCTCGGGCGTCGCGACGCCGCCGCCGGTCGTGAGGACCGACGTTGCGGTGCCGGTCATCGTTCTCAATACCACTACAGCATCTGCCGAGCGGGGGGCGCGACCGGAGGGCAAGATGCTGCGTTTCTGGGCACCTGCAGGCAGTACCCATACGACCGGCCCTTATGCCATTCGCGTCGCCGCGGCCAGTCAACGGGATTTCGGCATGGCAACCGCCACTTGTCCGCCCGACTTCGCCAACAACCTGCCGGTGCAATATGTGTCCGGCGCTGCAATCGTCGCGATCGACAAATGGATCAGGACCGGCAAGGCCGCCCCAAGCTTCGCGCAGCTACCCGCCTTTACGGGACCAAAGACATTCGCGCTCGAACCGGCAGACTTTTTCGACGCCAACGGCAACGTGAAGGGGGGCCTGCGCACACCTTGGGTCGATGTTCCGGTTGCGCGTTATGACTGGCGCGGCGATTGTTTCGGCGGTTCTGGACGCACCTTCCCCTTCACGACCGAGCGGCTGAAACAACTCTACGGCACGCCCGAAGTCTATCATCAGCGTTTCGCGAAGTCGGCGCGCGATGCGGAAAAGCGGGGTGTCCTGCTCACCGCAGACGTGGACGCCGCCATCGAGACGGCTAACAAGGTGACATGGTAATTCCAGTCCTGACAAAAGGCATACCCATCATGACAGATGCAGAGAAGATCGCCGCTATTTTTGAGATTCACGCGCTCAAGGCGCGCTATTTCCGGACCATGGACAATAAGGATTGGGCGGGGCTGGAGGCAACTTTCGCACCCGATCTGATCGCAGATTTTCGGGATTCGACCAACCATCGGGATGAAAGTCTGCTGACGCATGGCGCCGCCGCCTATGTGTCTAAGCTCGCACCCATATTGCAGCATATCCAAACCGTCCATCACGGCCATATGCCCGAGATCATAATCGAGACCCCTGACAGCGCTACAGGCATCTGGGCGATGGAAGACAAGCTTTGGGTGCAGGAAGGCTCGGAACTGCCGTTCAAATGGTTGCACGGCTATGGCCACTATCACGAACGTTATGTCCGTATTGACGGCGCATGGCGCATCGCTGAAATCCGGCTGTCCCGCCTGCGTGTGGATGCGGGCTGACAGGGCGCTCCTGACGATTGCACCATGGGCAATACCAAGTCATTGCCCATGGTGCAGCGACCTATTTATCGCTTGCCTCGATCAACGAAACAGGTCCGATCAGGCCTGAGGATAGCAGCGGCGCGCGCGGGGAGTATGTTGGCGTCACGGTCCAACCGACCTTCGTCGCACCAGGTTGGGCATCACCGATCAGGCGATTGACCCACCGATTGGCAACCTTTACCTCGATCATATTGTTGCCGGCTTTCAATGCGTCAGTGACATCGACACGGTAAGGCGCCTTCCAGACAGTGCGGATGTTGCGGCCATTCACCCACACTTCGGCGACGTCATTGACCTCACCAAGGGACAAAAGTATCCGGCTGCCCCGCCCCGCGCGCGGGGCGCGGATCGTCTTGGCATAAGTCGCGACGCCCGAAAAATACCGAATGCCCGGATCGTCGCTCTGCGTCCATGATCCAGTGGACATGGGGACAGCGCCAGCAGGCGCGCCGCGATCCGGCTGGAACGACACGGACCAGTCACCCTCTACCGGTGCCAGCACGCGTTCTACCGGCGGTGCTACAGTGCGAGACAGGATAGTCGTGGGCTTGCGGAACAGGACCAGCGCCGATCCGCTGCCGTCCAGTTTTATGGGCACGATCGTGCGTCCCTGCTCGACGCGATAGGAGAGCGGACGGCTCGTTCCGGTATCGGCATCCCACAATTCAGGCTCCCGTCCCGTCACCCGAAAGGCGACATCAGCCGCGAAGGCCCCGGCTTTGGGATTGGCAACGAACCAGAGGTCGCCGTCATCCAATATGCGATGCAGAAAACGAACGGACGTATTCGCGACGCCCAACACTTCCTGATCTGGAGCGACGCCGATTCGGGCCAGCGCCGTTTCCGCCGATATACCCGCCATTACCCGACCTGCGCCGACGGGCGTATCTCCTGATCCTGCCCAAAGTCGATCCGCCAGCGCCTTGAAGGCTACGGGGTCGTCGGCCAGGCTGGGCGAGGACAACGGCTTGTCGCCCAGGATCGTCGCGCCCGCTTCTGCCAGTTCCGCGATGCGACGCAGTGTCGGCAGGGTCATGCGCTGTGATGATCCGCCCAGTTGCAGCAGGCGATAGCGCATGCCCGAAGGCGTCACGATTGCGCCGTCTTGCACCGACGTCAGCGACTGGAGCGCATCTGCGTTCACGAAGTCATAGCCATAATGGACCGGGAGGCTCTGCAGCTTGCCCTGCTCCGCCAGCGTCACGATGGGCGCTTCCTCGCCGTAGAAATAGGCGACATCCGCGCCATAGCGCCCTTGCGACAGCATCCAGGAGGTACGGGCGAGATAGTCGACCCAGGGACGAGCCTGCCCTGCCCAGCTTTCATGACGGTTGAACTGCTGGCCGAAGATCCAGAGGGTTATGCCCGGTGCCTTGTCGATCAGCGGCTGATGCACCGAACTGTGGATCGACAGGAGATTCACCCCCAGCGCGAATTCGGTATCAGCGACATGCTTGAGATCGCGTGGGCTGTAGGACCAATATTGGAACATGGACGACAGGGATTCCGCGCCGACATGCGGACGTCCGTAAAGATGTGCGGCCGACGCAGCGCCCTTGATATCGGCGACATGGGCGGGGTTCGGCTCCTTGTCGGCCCGGAACATCCACATCGCGCCCATCGGAATATCGGCGTGCGCGCGCATGGCGAGATCGTCTCCCAATGACGGCCGGTTGCCCGCCTCCAGCGCCTCGCCATAAGCAATGAGGCCACGTTCCTTCACGACACCTGCGATCGTGCCATAATGCGCTTCGGCGAGCAGATCCATGAGCGTCCGGCGGAAATCATAAAGGAACGCGTCACTGGCTGCCGCGCTTTCGACTACCCGCCCGGTCAGCACCGGCAGCCAAGCCGCCGCGTCATAGCCGCGCCGCTTTGCGAACTGCTCCAATATGTCATCCGTCCAGTTCTGGTAGCCGGACTCGATGCTGTCGTTCACGGTCGCTTGCAGGCCGCGTTTGCCGAACAGGTCCGCGCCTAACACAGAACGATATTCATCCAGATACTGGTTCATATAGCTGCGCACGCGCGGCGCACTGAGTTTGTCGACCTCCAGGCCCGTGGCCTCGGCAGTGGTTGGGCTATTCATATGCCCGGTCAGCGAATAGCCGAGGCGTACCACGCGCCAACGGCCCTGCGGCGGCGTCCAGTCCAGCGTGCCATCGGCATGCATTCGGCCTGTCAGATCCAGGATGTCGGCTTTCTTAATGACAAGTTTCGGCGCCACATCGGGTGTCGGCACCGCATAATAGTCCGCCACCGAAGCAAAACCTGCCTTTTCCTCGAAACGATCAATCCGCGCTTCTGCGCCAAGCGCCATCTCGGAAATCGTCAGCTTGGGCGATGGGGCGCCCATTGGCAGCCCCGGCATGAAAAGCGCGCCCGGTGCCATGTCGATTGCGGGGAAGCCACCCGGAGGCGCGTTGAAGACCACGCGAAAGATACGGCCGGTAACAGGGGTGAAGCTGTTCGTATTCTGGGTAAAAGCGCCCGCGACTATATCGGCGACTTTGCGGAAAGTGACGCCGTCGTCGCTGGCCTCAAGCTGCGCGGGCAATTGGGTCGAGACGGCAATCTCCGGCTTCTTACCGGCCAGAACGATCGTCAGGGACCTGACCGTGACGGGCGAAGGATAGTCGAAGCGAATCCATGCCGGCTTGGCCTTGGTCGGACGGTCGATGTCGATCGCCTTGACCGGCTGGCCATCGAACAGGGCGGCTACCGCAACCGCGCCCTGCGCGGTCGTGACCTTTGGCAGCGGCATCCTATTCTCGCCCGCAGGCACCCGATAGGCAAAAACGCGGCTGTCCACATAGAGGCGCGGCGGGGTGGGACCGACCTCGCCGTTCAACAGGATGTTTTCGCCAAAATCCACCGAGCCGATAGGACCGGGAACGTCGGATGGACGAGGCAGAGCGCCGAGGAACCTTCGCCCGCCAGCCATATCGGTCTCGCTCCAGACGAATTTCTTCATACCATCTGCCGGTTTGACGAACGGCGCACCGGTTTCGCTCCACCCCGCTGAGGTCGGGACGGATACCTCCATATCCTGATCCGTAGCCTGCCGAACCGCACCCCGCATGGCATTCTTCCATTCGGGAGACATGTACCGGACGGGCGGCGTGACGATGCCATTATTGTTCGGCATGCCACCGTAAAAGATCTGCACGCCGCCAATCCCCGACTGCTTCATCCAGTCGAGATCGCGCTTGATGCCCTCTTCGGAGATAGCACCGTTCAACCAGTGCCACCACACACGCGGGCGAACCTGTGCCGGCGGATCGCGAAAGCCGGTGAGGAGAGCATCTTGGGACATGGCCGATGAAGCGGTGAATGCCGCTCCGGCGAGCAGCAGCGACTTGCAGATGCGTTTCATAAATTTCCTCCCCGACAGCAGATCGCCCCGGCCCGCATTTAAGGGATAGCGCCTTGCCAATAATGACAATATGATATTATTTTCTTGGCTATAAGGTCAATCACGATAATCGCGCCACCTGCCTCGAAAACCGACCGGACCCAGACGTTGAATTGCCAAATTGATCGCTGGCGAGGTCGCGCGGCAGAAACACGCGCTGCGATCGCAGAGTCGAGAAAGATATCAATGAATGATCAGTTTTATGCTGACACAGGCAAATATTAGGAGAAAAACATGAATCTGGGGCAGGAATTGAATCGGCGGCGTCTCCTGGTTGGCGCAAGCGCCACGGCTGCAGGTCTGGTCGCGGCTAATAGCGCCAGTGCGGCGCCGCGTGGGTCAAAAGCGGGCGACCAATTCCCGGAAGGTTTTTTGTGGGGCGCGTCCAGCGCCGGCTATCAGACCGAGGGCAATAATGTCGCGGCGGACCTGTGGGTCGTCGAAAACATGAAACCGTCACCGTTCGCCGAAAGGTCGGGTGACGCCTGTGACAGCTATCACCGCTGGAACGAGGATGTGGCGATCCTCAAAGCGCTTGGCCTCAACGCCTACCGCTTCTCGATCGAATGGTCGCGGGTCGAACCGGAGGAAGGGCATTTCTCGCTGGCCGAACTCGACCATTATCGGCGTTGCATCGCCGCCTGCCGTGATGCAGGCATTGTCTCCAACGTCACGCTCAACCATTTCTCCGCGCCACGCTGGTTCGCCGCCAGGGGAGCATGGAACAAGCCAGATGCGCCAGACCTGTTCGCACGTTATGCCGAGCGCGTGGGCAAGCATATGGGCGACCTGATCGGCATGGCCGTACCTTTTAACGAGCCTAATGCGCCGTTGGTGGTCAAATGGTCGCCCGACATGATGAGCGCCACGGGCCAGCCCATGGACATGGCATCGATGTCTGCGCCACTGATGAAGCTTGCCGCCAAGAAGGTTGGCAGCGACGAATTTTCGTCCTTTCTGTTCAGCGATCCCGCCGTGGCCGTGCCCGCGATGATCAAGGCCCATGAACTTTCCATGGCAGCGATGAAGGCAGGGCCAGGCACATTCCCCGTCGGCGCGATCGTATCGATCGGCGACGATCAAGCCGTCGATGGCGGGGAAGCGAAGGTCGCGGAGAAGCGCAAAGACGTCTATTCGCAATGGCTGGCGGCCGCCGGGCGCAGCGACTTCCTCGGCGTGCAGGGCTATACGCGCTACCTCATCGGGCCGAAGGGACCGCGCAAGGCGGATGCGGGCGCCGAATTCACCAAGAGCAAATGGGAATATTATCCCCCCGCCATCGGCAATATCGTTCGCTACGCCGCCAGTCAGGTCAAGGTGCCAATCTACGTCACGGAGAACGGCATCTCTACCGACGATGATCCACGGCGCATCGACTATATCAATGGCGCGCTCACCGGCCTGAAGGCTGCCATCGACGCCGGGGCCGACGTGCGCGGCTATTTCCACTGGACCCTGCTCGACAATTGGGAGTGGAATGAAGGCTTCAAGCAGCGCTTCGGCCTGGTCGATGTCGATCGCACCACGTTCAAGCGTACGCCCAAGCCGAGCGCCAGCCATCTGGGCGCCATCGCCCGGCGCAACGCTCTCTAACGCGCGCGTGATGCGGGCCGGTAGTCGCCGGTCCGCATAACGAACCGCTTGCCTCGCTGCCACGGTCCGGTCAGCCCTGAATAGGCCTCTCGGCGTCGATGCCCCAAAGCTGGGCCGACATGCGCGAAGCGTTGGCGGTGTTTGCAGTCCGCCTATTCCCCCGCATCGCATCTGCCGCCGCTTCGCCCACGGCGTACCATATCGGCGCTGAACCCAGCGCATCGAGTGCGCCGCCGGCAAACGCATCTGCCTCCATCGGCACCAGCCCGTCGATCTCGACCATGCCCGATCGCCGCATCGCAGGCGTGTCGGTCAATGTTGCGACGGCGCACATCACATCCACCCCCTCACGGGCCATTTCCCAATGCAACCCCTCCGCCAGGACGATCTCAAAGCACTTGGAAGCGGCATAAGCGGCGACATAGCCGCTACCGGCCATACCGGACATGGAGGATATGAGGATCAGTCCTCCACGCCCACGCCGCCGCATCGCAGACAATGCCGGATGGGCAAAGGCAAGGGGCGTAGCGCAGTTCAGCCGGACGAGATTGAGCGCGCGGTCGGCGGGCTGTTCCAGAAACAGACCAACCCCGTGCGTCGCCCCGGCATTGTAGATGACCAGACCATAATCCTGCGCGGCGACGATCTCCGCGGCGCGTTCTTCAACATCCCTTCCAGTAAGGTCCAACACAAGTGTCTGGACGTCAATGGCATGGCTGGCCGTGATGCTGTTCGCAGCGGCCTCCAGCTTTTCCCCCGATCGTGCAATCAGTGTCAGGTCCAGACCAGCGGCTGCCAGGCGCTCAGCAAAGGCAAGGCCGATACCCTCCGAACCGCCCAATATGAGTGCGCGCGGTCCGTAGCGTCGCGCAAAATCTGGGGCCAGGGACTGCGGGTCGGTCATCCCAGATCACCATCCTTGACGGCCAATATCATGGGATCGCCCGAATGGAGGAACCATATCGCGTCACGTCGGACGATCCGCCAGCCTTCTGGCCGCCGTTCCCAACGATCGCGATATTCACCGGTGGAGTCGAAGATCGCGCCCACTGGATCATCACGCCGCTGATGGCGGGCCTGCACATAGGCGCGGCTCGTCCCCTGGTCGCCATCGACATCGATCAGCAGGCTGCCTATCAGATGTTGGGTCGGCCCGCAGACATCGAGGAACTGGCGCATTTGCTCTTCGAGCGCAGCCATGCCCTGCTTTTCGCCGCCACCATATTCGAAGCTCCGATCGGTCGCGAACACATCGGGCAGGTCGTCCCACCGCTTTTCGTCAAGAATGCGGGCGAAACGGCTGAGCGCGCGGCTGATCTCGCGTTCGTCCAGCAGAGCCTGTAGTTCGGTCATGCTCCTAAACCTTCCTTGGCGCGCAGCCCGTTGTCGAGAAAGTCGTTCGTACCATGCGCCGTCGTGCGCGACCCATATTCCACATCATCCGGTGCGCCAGAGAGCATCATATTATAGAAGCCGGCACCCCAGCCCCCATCGACCGCCAACTCCGCCCCCATGATGTAGGAGGCTTCGTCGCTGGCAAGGAAAAGGCTTGCCGCCGCGATCTCATGCGCCTGCCCGATACGTTGGGCAGGCACCATGCCGAACCCCTTGTCTATGTCGGCGATCGGCGTGTCCACCGGATTGCCCATGACGGTGTAGACGCCGCCGGGATGAACGGAATTCACTCGGACACCGCGCGGCCCGAATTCCAATGCCGCCACTTTGGTCAGGCCGCGTACACCCCACTTGCTGGTCGAATAAGCAGCATAGCCATTGGCCCCGCGCATGCCGTCCACGGACGAAATATTGATGATCGATCCGCGCCGTTGCCGCACCATTGCCCCACCGACGATTTTGAGGCCTAAAAAGGTGCCGATCAGGTTGACGTCGAGCACTTGGCGAAAATCCTCGATATCGCACTCCAGGATCGACCGGAAACGCTGCATGGCAGCATTGTTGACGAGAATGTCGGGCGTGCCAAAGGCCTTCTCGCTCGCCGATAGGAGGCGTTGCCAGTCCTCTTCACGGGATATATCCGCCCGTTCGAAAATAGCGGCATCGCCGAGTTCTTTGGCCAGCGCCTCGCCATCCGGCAGCAGGTCGGCAATCACGACCCTGGCGCCCTCCCGAACGAACTGACGCACCGTCGCTTCACCCATGCCACGGGCGCCTCCAGTAACGATCGCTATCTTATTTGCCAGACGTGCCACGACGCTCTCCTTTCATTATGTTGATCGATCGCCGACTGAGGTTTCTGGGATAGAAAGCTTCCTCGTCGGCTCGGTTCTGAAAAAGTTTCCTCTGCGAAGCGAAAAAAATGCCGGGCCCAAACGGGACCCGGCAGGGAGGATAGTGTTGCGATCAGGCCGTCATCCAGCCGCTATTCCATTCCTTATTGGTAGCGAAATCAGCCGCCGCCGAAGGCGAAGCGAGCGGTCAGGCCGACTTCCCGAGGCGCAGTGTAATTCACCGAGGAATAGCCCGTAGGCAATTCGCCAAAATTGATCGGCGCCCCGAGGAAAGTCCGCTTACGCGTATCGAAGAGGTTCCGTGCAAATACCGTGATGTCGAGGCCCGGTATCCATTCCCGAACGCCCACATACAGGTTCATAATCGGTTCGGCAGCATAGCTGTTTGCCCCCGACACATCCGCGCGCTTACCCTTGTACGTGAACAGCCCACGGACATAGGCTTGGGCTTCGTTTCCGATCGGATGGTTATATTCCGACTGAACCGTGAAATTCCATTTGGGGACATCCGAAATGGGACCGTTGGAGCGCGCGAAGTAGATGGATTCGGTCGCACCGGCACCGAATTCGGCGTTAGTGTCAGGAATGCCATCGCCGTTCAGATCCGGTCGATAGGGTACCAGCGCATTTTTGAACTTCGCATTGGCATAGCTCACATTACCAGAAAGCATCCAACGATCGCTGATATTGGCGGACAGTTCCGCTTCAAATCCACGAACACGGGCATCACCGCCAAATACGATCTGGCCAGACTGCGCCAACCCAAATTGGCAGATGACCTGTGGCGGTGCGTAGAAAGGACAATAAGGTACATCACCCGCGACAGCGTTGAAGCCTTTGAAATCCTGCTGGAACACATCAAAATTGAACCGCACCCGACGATCGAAGAAATCGCCTTTGAAGCCGACTTCGTAGGCATTGCTCTTTTCGGCCGGCAACGTCTGCAAGGCCGCGATCAATGGAATAGGAACGGCACGATTGGCGCCGGGACCACGGAAACCACGACCGTAGGAGAAATACACCATCTTGTCGTCGTCGAGATGCTGGACCACTCGGGCGTCAAATACCCATTCATTGAATTTTCTGCTGGATGACTCATTCAACAAAGGCGTCGGCGTATTGGGGATACCGTTCGTCGTCTGTGTCAGAATAAAGCCCTGGTCTCGCTTGAACTGGAGACGGCGGGCGCCAACGGTTATGTCCGTGCGTGTGGGCAGATGGATGGTCGCGCTGGCAAAGGCTGACTTTTCGACGCGGGTTTCAGGGAGCAGGATGTCGTTGCCAAGCAACGTTGCAGGACCGGTCGGAGGGTTCAGACTGGCATAGCCAATCGCGCCGCCGTTCGCCCCCACGTTCGTGACCTGATCTGGCGAGCCTTTCTGATAGAAAACGCCGAACGCATAATCCAGGAAACGACCCGGCCCGGACGAGTCCACGCGCAGTTCATGACTCCAGGAATGGGTGTCTACAGAAAAAAGCTGCGGCGCCGAATAATTCAGGACGGCGTTGCCGACATCCGTGTCACCTTCCTGCAAACGGGTCAGCGACTTGAACTGCGTGTATCCGCCAACATAATTAATCGCCGCTTCATCTCCAAGTTCCAGCCGCGCGTTAACCGACGCGACGTGGGAGGTGAATTCGCGCGGGGTCGCTCGTTCTTGAACGGCGATATCCTTTCGACCGCTGGAAATGACGGGTCCGTTATATCCGAGGCCCGGACCTTCCACGCGCTCCAGCGTGTCCGACTCGTTATGTAGATATTGGTAGGACGCGAAGATGCTCAGCGTCTCGATCGGCTTGAACAGCAGCGAGGCGCGCATGCTCATCGTATCAATGCGCGATTCCGCGCCGGTACGCTTGTTTTTCAGATAACCGTTCGTGTTCTGATCCATTAGCCCGGCGAAGCGGACAGCAAGCTTGTCATTGACGATCGGGAAGTTGACGGCGAATTGGCCGTTGTAATTCGGCTGATCAGTGACCGTTCCGATCACCGTACCGCCAATTTCGTTGAGGTCAGGTCGACGCGTGCCGATGGTGATGGAACCGACAGGTGCTGCCACGCCGCGCAACGTGCCCTGCGGTCCGCGCAAAACCTCGATCTGGCCCACGTCGTAGATGCTTTGGAAAGCAACGAAATCGTTCACCGGAACTTCATTGAAATAGATCACGACCGCCGCCGGGGCTGATGTCGTGACCGTGCTGCTGATACCGCGCATCGACGTCACATTGCCCTGAGCACCGCGATTCTCAAAGGAGAGACCAGGCGACAAAATCTGAATATCGGAAAACTGCTTGATCTGTAGATTTTCGAGCTGCGCGCCGGAAATTGCCGTTACCGTGACAGGAATGTCTTGGACATTCTCGCTACGACGGGTCGCAGTGACCACAATATCGGAAACGCCCGGGCCCTCAGCGCCGGCTGTTCCGCTTGTATTGTCCGTCTGCGCCGCTGCGGCGGTTGCCAGCGCCCATAGCGCCGCGCCCGACAACGTCACCGCAATCTTGCTTGCCTGAAATTTCATCATACCTCCCCTTTTTACGATCATTATCGACCTCGGACTGCCGACCGATTACCGGCCCATCCCTATAGGGATTTAGGCAAGTTCGCTGAAAACTATATACAGGGCTTCATTTTATATTGCCATATGTTTTGATGGGGGAGGGGAAAATAAAATGACATGCTTGCATCATATTCGGTGCATCGAGCATAGCGAACTTCAGATATTCGGTGAATCCACGCCCAAAGCATAGCTTCGCGTAGCTTGAGCCGCCCCGCGTCTCGGGCAACTCACAGCCCCATGGAGGCAAGAATTAGGGCCTTCAACTCTCTTTCGATAAAGATATATCGACCTCTTTTTACGGTTTGCGGAACCGCTGATGCGGGTCGTCATTTTGCTACCACTTTTCATGGACCCAATCCCGTCTCAAAGCCGACCACAGGCCAACAACACATCGACGCTCCAACAATTTGACGCACTGACGTGAGATGACATGCTCAAGGGCGTACATCCTGAGCCTGCCCGATATGTTATGTGTAAAATAGGCAGGGGTCATAGTTTTAAGTCGAGGTTGAAGCCACGATTTTAGGATTTCGGTGCTCGCCATCTCATCGAGGCAGGTTTCCCGCTCAGCATTGCTGACTATGCCTCTTAACCTGTTTGCATAGCCGGCAGCAGGGAAGCGGCTGTTGGTCTTGGCCCGGCCCGGCTCGGCATGGAGATAATGAATATCCAATTTGATCGCGGAAAAGCCGCTTTCGCATGCAGGCTTGATCTATAGAATGCGGGTTACATGGGGTCCGACTTACTGTGGGTTTGCCGCGGGATGTGTTCGTGCGCGCAAGCTACGTCGGGATCACCGGCATTGCTATCGAGCTTTGCAGCCGCACCGCGATGACTTCGGTTCACACCGCGCTCGCTCAGCTTCAGGCCCGGTATCCGACCTGACGTGCTGCCAGTCAGATTCGATCCCACCTCCACTGCAAATAACGATTGCTGCCAATAGTTCAGGCGGATGGACCCGAAGTCTCTTCACGCTTTCATCAGCGCCGGGGCCTCCACAGCACTTGGACGTGCGCTTTTGGCAAGACCTGTCGTTCGCGGTCACACCGGCTAACGGCGGCTTCGTCCCAAACCTGGTCTTTCCTCTTGGTCGATCACGGCCTTCAGCGAGTGTCCGGTTATGGGCGCGGCGTCCAAGCAGGTAAGCGGCAGAGAAGGCGCGAGTGATGCGTGGCGGAATTCGGCTTGGGAATGGCAGGCTTCAGCGGAACGCGACGTTCAGCGGTTCATCCGGGAATGATTCCCCTCTCCGCCTTGGCGCGGTGGTAGGCAGGCGGGGGCAATTTGTAGCAGGAAGTAGTCTCACTTCCGCCTGAAGTTTGCCTTCAGGATCGTCCCTCCGATCTGTAGGCTATCGAGGTAATTCGACCAATGCCGCATCATTTTGACGCGCTCGTCCCAATGGGTGCCGCGGGCATAGGCACGGCGGACATCGTTGGATTCGACGTGGGCCAATTGTCGCTCGATAGCATCTGGATGCCACTTACCCATCTCATTTAGAAGCGTGCTGGCTGTGGCGCGGAACCCGTGGGCTGAAACCTCCTCCTTTCCGAAGCCTAGTCGACGCAGCGCAGCGTTCAGGGTGTTGTCCGTGATCGGCCGTTCGACAGACCTGATACTGGGGAACAGAAATTTGCCATCGGCAGTGATGGGCGCCAGCTCGGCAATCATCGCTAGAACCTGATCGGTGAGAGGTACCTTATGAGGACGCCGCATTTTCGTCTTCTCGGCTGGGATCGTCCAGACCGCTGTTTCCAGATCGAACTCCTTCCATTCGGCCATCCGGAGTTCGCCGGGCCGGGGAAACATGTGCGGCAGCATCTTCAGGGCGATTCGAACCGCGGGCTGGCCCTCATGAGCGTCGACGGCGCGAAGGAGACCTCCTAACGCCTTGGGCTCCAGTATCGCAGCGCGATGCTGCGTTTTGGGGGTAATTAACGCTCCACGAAGATCTGCCGAAACGTCACGTTGAGCGCGACCGGTGACGATCGCATAGCGGAAGATCGTCCCGAACGTGCTGCGGAGGCGATTCGCTGTCTCGTACCGGCCCCGCACTTCCACCTTGCGCAGGACCTCCAGCAGTTCCGGTGCCGCTATATCCGCGATCGGCCGGTTGCCGATGAGCGGGTACGCCAGATCAAGCAGCCACCGCATCTTCTGGAGGGTCTTGGGTGCCCTGCCTTCAAGCTCCAGCCGACCGAACCATTCATCGGCGATGGCCTGGAAGGTTTCCTCCGCCTTGGCCCGCTGCTCGCGGATCTTCTCCTTGCGCACCTCGGCAGGATCCCGGCCATCGGCCAGCGCCTCCCGGGCTTCCGACCGCTTCTCCCTGGCCCTTACGAGAGACACGTCCGGGTAGTTCCCGAAGGAGAGGGTCTTCTGTCGGCCAAGGAAGCGGTAATTCATGCGCCACAGGCGGCCACCGGACGGAGCGACGAGCAGATACAGCCCCAGACTATCGGCCAGTTTATAGGCCTTATCCCTTGGTTTTGCTGCATTTATTGCCGTGACGGTGAGCGCCATGATGGTATCTCCGTGATGGTATTTTTCGGAATACCATCAAAATACCATCACCGAGGGGTGGCTGCCAGTGTACCCCCGGGGACGTGCGGGGACGATGGGTTAGTCAAAAACCCAAGTTTTCAGCCATTTTCTGGACCTGGCTGGATGCTGCTGGATGGTAGAAAAAGAACAAATGGTGCCCGGGGACGGATTCGAACCGCCGACACTGCGATTTTCAGTCGCATGCTCTACCAACTGAGCTACCCGGGCAGGGTGGCCGGGCAGAGGCTCCGGCCTGTCGAGAGGCGTGCCTATAGGCATCAAGTCGGGGTGCTGTCCACCCCATAATCGTCGCTTTTTGACATCTCGTCCGCAGCAGGCGCGCCGGGGACGCTGTAGCCCTCACCCAGCCACTGCAGAAGATCGCGATCGCGGCAGGCCTTGCCGCAAAAGGGGCGCGCCTCGCCTGTGGCAGGCTGGCCGCAGATCGGGCAGGTAGAGGCTTTACGCGACATGGCCTGCCGATATGCCAAGGCCGGGGTCTGCCTTCAAGCTGATTGCGCCTCCACGACGACGGGCGAGCTGTTCGATCCACTCGCTCGCCTTGTGCAGCCGGTCGATGATCGCCGGGGCAGCGGTGATGACGGCGGCGCCGCCCTGCCCATGCCGTTCGGCACGGCGCAGCAGCCCAAGCGCCGCAGTTTCGACCGGGTCGGCGCGCAGCAGTTCCATCAGGTTCATGCGTTCACGGCGGCGAATGACCTGAATGAAGCCAAAGCCGTTGACCGCCGTGCGTTCGAAGGGAAGCGGCAGATATTTGTCGATTTGCGCGGACGCTATGGCGCGCTCATCCTTGTTGTTCATCGTCGGCAGGTCGATGCCGATCGATCCCGTCAGACCCATGCGACGGATCGCCTGCGCCGCCAATTTCGCGCCCTTGGGACCAAGTTTTGCCGGGGGGAGAGACCCATCCACGTCGATCAGGATCATTGCCGGTGTCGGGAATATGCGCAGGGCGGCATCTTCTGCCCCCACTTCGCCCGACATGGCTTCTTCCATCAACTCGCTCCAGCCATGCGCTTCCAGCTGGTCTTCCTCATGCGCCGGGCACGGCGTGACGGGGATGCCGGTGGCGCGTATCCGCTGGAGCAGGCTGGGGGCCGGATGCGCCTTCGTTCCGGGCAGGGCGATACGGCCCTTCGCCAGTTTTGCGCGCCCCTCCTCCGGGATTGCTTCGCGCAAGATTTCGATGAAGACACTCGCCCCTTCCGCGATTTTGGGCGGGATGGGTTCGACCAGGACTTCTTCGCCATTGATCAGGCGGGCAATGCCCCGCCGCTTGGGGATGATAGTGCGGACAAGCTTGCCCTGCATCACCGATCCAGGACGGGCGGCGTCATTTTCGCGCTCGATCAACGCTTCGACCAGACGGCCCTTTTCAATCCTGGCAGCGCGGCATTCGCCGATGCCTTCTTCATACAGCCACTGCGCCATAGATCAGTCCAATGGATAGCCCGCTGCCTTTAGCAGCGCGCGGGTTTCGTAAAGGGGAAGCCCCATGATTGCGCTGTGGCTGCCCTGAATGGCGCGGATGAGGCCAGCTGCCCGCCCCTGGATCGCATAGCCGCCCGCCTTGCCGCGCCATTCCCCCGCAGCGATGTAGGCGTCGATTTCGACACGCTCCAGCCGCTTGAAGGTGACGATGTTGACCGATAGGCGGTGGCGTGCCTTTCCATCGCCATCGATCAGGCTGATGGCGCTCAACACGCGATGGCGGCGACCGGAAAGCAGTTCCAAACACTGACGCGCGTCGGACTCCGTTTCCGCCTTGGGCAGGATACGCCGACCGGCAGCCACGACCGTGTCCCCCGCCAGCACCAGCGCACCAGGGTGTCGGGCCGCGACCAGCGCAGCCTTTTCAGCTGACACACGCTGAGCGTAGCAGGTCGGCAGCTCGCCTTTCCGGGGTGTTTCGTCGCAATCCGCGGGATCAACCACATCAGGCGACACGCCGATCTGGCCCAGAAGTTCACACCGTCTGGGAGAAGCCGAAGCAAGGATAAGCCGCATCCGAAAAGCGGCTATTTGAAGCGGTAAGTGATCCGACCCTTGGTAAGGTCGTAGGGCGTCAGTTCCACGAGCACTTCGTCACCCACCAGCACGCGGATGCGGTTCTTGCGCATCTTGCCGGCGGTGTGGCCGAGGATCTCGTGATCATTTTCAAGCCGCACGCGGAACATTGCGTTGGGGAGAAGCTCCACAACCTGTCCGCGCATTTCAAGCAGTTCTTCTTTTGCCATAATATCCTGGAAAGTCGAAAAATCGCGCCGCCATAGCGCCAAAAAGCATAAATTGAAAGTCAGGCTGAACCGGCAAAGAAATCGCCTGCCTGCGCGAGCGCTTCAAAGATCGAATCCAGCTGATCTGAATCGAGGCAATAGGGAGGCAGGAGATAGATGGTGTTGCCCAAAGGCCTGAGCAAGATACCGCGATCCAGGAAGAAAGCGCGCAGCCGCGGCGCAAGATCAGACAGATAGCCAGCGTCGGACGCAACCAGATCGATCGCGACCACCGTACCCAGCTGGCGCGGATTGGCGAAGGCGGGATGCCGCGCCAGAATTGCGAGTCGCTGCGCCAGGCCCTGCGACAATGCTGCGATACGGCCCAGCACGTCTTCTTCCCGCCAGATGGCAATGTTGGCGGCTGCGGCAGCGCAAGCGATGGCGTTGGCCGTATAGCTGGACGAATGGTAGAAAAGCCGTGCGCGATCGGTCGACAGATGCGCGTCGAAAATTCGCGGCGTCGCCAGCGTCGCGGCCAGTGCTATCGATCCGCCGGTTATCCCCTTCGCCACGGCCATAATGTCGGGCACGACCCCGGCCTGCTCGCACGCGAACAGCGTACCGGTGCGGCCCCAGCCGGTCATGACTTCGTCCGCGATGAAAAGAACGTCGTGACGCGCGCAGATCGCCGCCATTTCGCGCAGCACCGCAGGCGAATAGATGAGCATGCCCCCTGCCCCAAGGATGAGCGGCTCGACGATGAAGGCGGCGGGCTTTTCCGGGGCAGAGCAGGCGGCGTCCAGCGCCGCCAGCGTCTTTGCTTCCTGACCCTGATGCGGAAAGGCTATGGTCCCCACATCGAACAGCAACGGTGTCCAGGCAGCGTTGTAGACGCCGCGCTCACCCATCGACATCGTCCCGATCGTGTCACCATGATAGCCATGTTCCAGAACAAGGATATGATGGCGGGGGGCCGACAGGCCATCAAGAGCGCGATTGTGCCAATAGCCCAGCGCCATCTTCAGCGCCACTTCCACCGCCGTCGATCCGCTGTCGGAAAAAAAGACGTGGGACAAGGGATCGCGGCCATCGGCGCGCGGAGCGAGATCGATCAGGCCTTGCGCCACTTCTTCGGCAGGATCGTGAGTGTAGGCGGCAAAGATCAACTGATCGAGCGTCTGGGCCTGCGCGCCGATGGCCGCTGCAATACGGGGATCGCAATGGCCGTGGGTCGTCACCCACCAGCTGGATATGCAGTCGATCAGGGTCCGGCCGTCTTCCAGATGCAATAACGCACCCTGCGCCCGAACCACTTTGGGAATGGGCTCGCCAAGGCCGTGTTGAGTGAAAGGGTGCCATAGAGGGGAGGTCATGGCCGCACGCTTAGAACAGCCAGCGCGACAGGCCAAGCGCCTCCCCTATCGAAACCGCGCTTATTCTGGCTGGGCTGGGGCTGCCGGACTTGCAGGGGCAGCCGGTGACGCGGGCTGGGCCGGGGCTGCGGCCTGAATACGCTGTTGCAAGGCGGGATCGGTAGCCGCAGCCTGACCGATGGCGTTGAACTTTTCAGGCGGCATGCCGGACGCCTGCAGGGCGGCGAGCATCTTGGGCTGCTTGTCGGCGGCAGCGATACTGCTGTCCGATTGAATCTTCGTCACTTCAACCGCCGCGGCGGCGAACTGCTTGATTTCGGCTTCACTAAAGCTCGACGCGGTTGCCGACGGGGCTGCCGGGGCAGCTGGCGCAGCCGGAGCCGCTGCTTCCTGAGCGAGGAGGGGAGCCGAAGCGAACAATGCCGCCGACGCCAGGCCAGCCTTCAACAACTTAGGGGAATAGAAACCCGTCAACATGCTTCTCCTTTTTGCTTTACCGGCATCCAAGCTGGGAAAGAGATGGTGACGAATAAAGCGTGATCCGGCAGAGCGTGGCTTTCCGAGGGTGGCGAGACCGGAGATTTCAACTGGTCTTCGCCAGCCCACATTCCGCCGCGCCGCCGAATCGTTGCGGCATGGAAACAGACTTGATTCCCGTCACCAGATTTTGACGCGATCCTGTGGCGACAGGACCATCTTCTCGCCAGCTTGCGGCTTGAATGCCGCATACCATTCGTCAAAATTGCGGACGATATCGGCGCGATATTGAGCGGGGGAATGCGGGTCAGTCACCAGGCGCTGCCGCAAATTGGGTTCACGATAGTTGCGCCGCCACACCTGCGCCCAACCAAGGAAGAAACGCTGGTCGCCCGTTGTCCCATCGATCACAGCCGCAGGCCTGCCCCCTAGCGAGGCGTGGTAAGCGTCCAGCGCGACCGCCACCCCGGCAAGATCACCGATATTCTCACCCAGGGTGAAGTCGCCCTTCACATGCGCGCCGGGCAGCGGTTCATAGGCGTCATATTGCTTTACCAGCCGGTCCGTCAGCCCTTTGAAAGCGACGACATCGGCATCGCTCCACCACTGGTTGAGTTTTCCGGTCTCATCATATTTCGCGCCCTGATCGTCGAAATGATGGCTCAACTCATGCCCGATCACGGCGCCGATACCGCCATAATTCACCGCCGGATCGGCATGGGGATCAAAGAAAGGCGGCTGGAGAATGGCGGCGGGGAACACGATTTCCACCATGCCGAAATCGGCATAAGCGTTGATCTCCATCGGCGTCATCTGCCATTCCCAGCGGTAGATCGGTTTGCCCAACTTACCCATCTGATAATCGAACTCATACGCGTTGGCGCGTCGCGCATTGCCGTAAAGATCATCCGCCCTGATCATCAGCCCGGAATAATCGCGCCACTTGCTGGGATATCCGATCTTGGGCGTGAAGGCGGCCAGTTTCTTGTGCGCGCGTGCCTTGGCGGGGTCGCTCATCCACGCAAGTCCGTCGATGCGGCGGCCCATGGCGGCGATCACATTTTTTACCAGTTGATCCATCGCCGCTTTCGTTTCCGGGGGGAAATAACGGGCGACATAGGCCTGGCCGACTTCATCGCCCATATTGTCCTTGACGAAGCCGACGGCGCGTTTCCAACGCTCCTCCCGCTGCGGGGTGCCCGACAGGACCGTGCCGTAAAAGGCAAAGTCCGCATCCGCGATCCGGTCGGGCAGATAGGTCGCATAGGCGTGCAGGCTACGCAGCAGCAGCGCATCCTTAAGGACGCCGATCGGCGCGTTCGCGATGGCCGCAGCCTCCCCCGTGACGGCGCTGGGTTGCGCGACGAGCAGAGTGGCGGGCTGTAGCCGGTTGGCGGCAAAATAAGCGGCGAAATCGAAACCCGGCGCTGCCTTTTGCAGGTCGGTCAGGGTCATCTTGTTATAGGTCTTGTCAGCGTCGCGACTGTCGACCTGGGTCCAATGGACCTTGGCCAATTCAGTTTCGAACGCCATCAGTGCGGCGGCACGCGCTTTACCATCACTCTCACCGGCAAGGGTCAGCATCTGTTCGAGATGCGCGACATAGGCGGTTCGGATCGCCGCCATCTTGTCATCGGATTGAAGGTAGAAATCGCGGTCGGGAAGACCCAGGCCACCCTGGCGCATGTTCAATATGTAACTTTCGGGGTCCTTGTCATCCTGCCCGACATAGAAGGCGAAAGGCCCTGAAACCCCCATTCGCGCGGCCTGCGCTGCGACCTGGGCATAGTCCGCCTTGTCCCGAATGTCCTTGATTTTCGCGATCCACGGCTTGATCGGCGCCAGCCCCTTCTTTTCAACCGTGGCAGCGTCAAGATAGCTTGCATAGGCAAGGCCGATCTTGCTGGAATGATCCGCCCTCGCCGCCTCCAATATGCCGCGCGTCCTTTCGCGCGACAGGTCATCCAGCACGTTGAACGCACCATAGTTGGATTTGTCGGGCGGGATCGGCGTCGCCTTCGCCCAGCCGCCATTGGCGTGGAGATAGAAATCGTCGCCCGGCTTGACCGATGGGTCCATGCCCTTCGTATCGAAACCGTAGCTGCCATAGGTTGGTTTGGTCGCTTTGGCCGACTGCGGGTCCGCTTGGGCGATGGAAGCGCCGGTCGTCAGCGCGCATATTGCCGCGCCCAACAGGAAAATCTTCATGAAAGCGTCCCTTGCCTTGCCAGATGGCGTGAGTTGACCCGCGAGGGCGGGCGAAGTCCATATCATTGCGTCGAAAGGCGCGATCGCCCTAAAACAGCGTATCGGCAGTATGGATGGCCAACCCGACAAGGCCGCCCACCAATGTGCCATTGACGCGAATATATTGCAGGTCGCGGCCTACCGCGCTTTCCAGACGGCTGGTGATCGTCCCGGCGTCCCATCCGCGCACGGTTTCGCTGACCAGTGTGACGATCGAATCGCCATAGGCGGCGGTCGCGCCCACTGCGGCCCGACGCACGAAACGGTTGACGAGCAACCGCAGCCGGGCATCGTCCTGCAACGTGCCGCCCAGTTGCCGCAACGCTTCACCCAGCCGTCCCGCCATCGCCTTGCCAGGGTCACGCACAGCGCGCAGCAGGCCGGATCGCGCCTGTTCCCATAACCCATCGATCCAGCGCTGCATCGCCGGATTGTCGACAATTTCATCGCGGATACGGGCCACACGCGCCTGCATCGCCGGGTCATGTTGCAGATCGGCGGCCAGCTTCGCCATGCCCTCCTCCGCTTTCAGCCGCAGGCTGTGGCCGGGATCATCGGCCATATCGGCCAGCAATCGCCGCAGCCCGTCGATGATCGCGTTGGCGACATTTTCGTCCAGCCCGGTCCAGCGCAAGATCTTGCCGGACCGTTCATGCACCATCTGGCGGATCAGGTGGTCGTTGGCTTCCAATGTGCGGTCAGCCCAATGGATGATGCCGTCCATGACCGGCGCATGACGGCCATCGCGCATTGCCGCCTCCAGTGACTGGCCGATCAGCGGGGCAAGGTTCATCACGCGTAGCCGCTGTGCGATTGCGCCCTTCACCATGCCGCCCAGCCGTTCCTGGTCCAGCGCTTCCAGCATGTCGGCGGCGAGCCGCGATGCGCCTTCGCGCAGTCGACCGTCGCCGCCCGATGGGCTGGCGAGATACCGCCCCGCCGCGCCCGCTACGTCCAACCGCTGCATCCGCCGGGCGACAACGGCGGGGGTCAGGAAATTATCGCGCAGAAACAGCGCCAGCGTATCGCCGATCCGGTCCTTGTTGCGCGGGATGATCGCCGTATGCGGGATAGGAAGGCCCAGCGGATGGCGAAAAAGCGCGGTGACGGCAAACCAGTCGGCGAGGCCGCCGACCATTGCGGCTTCAGCGAACGCCTGAATAAAGCCGATGGCGGGATGAAGGTGAACCGTGGACCGGGCGACGATGAACAGTGCCGCCATAGCCAGCAGCATGCCCGTCGCCACCATCCGCATCCGCCGAGCCGGGTGGGCCGGGCCGCCGACAGGTGGCAGGGATGCGGGAAGCAGCTTCATGGCCGACCAACGGTTACGCCGCCGTTTCGTTCAGGCAAGCACTTCTTTTCACGGGAAGACCCGATTTTCAGCGCAATCATTCAACCTGGTCATTCTGCAGGTTGCGTACCGCCTGCGTGGGCACTGTCGTCGCCTTCCTTATATGTCAGCAAGCGGCGGCTGAGGCGTGGCCCCATCCATCCTTCAAACTGCAGCGCCAGACTGAAGGTCGCCGGGACGATCACCAGGGTCAGCAGGGTGGACAATAGCAAGCCACCTATCACCGTGATGCCCATGGGGGAGCGCCAGGCGCTGTCCCCACCCAATGACAGGGCGGTGGGCACCATGCCAGCTACCATGGCGACTGTCGTCATCACGATCGGCTGCGCCCGCTTATGCCCAGCATCGACAATCGCATCGAAGCGCGGGACGCCCTTCTCAATTTCTTCCAGCGCAAAATCGATCACCAGGATCGAATTTTTGGCGACGATGCCCAGAAGCATCAGCAGCCCGATCAGCACCGGCATGGAAATTGGGTGGCCGGTCAGATGAAGTGCTATCGCTCCGCCCAACGGAGCCAGCAGCAGTGACCCCAGATTGACGAATGGAGGCATCAGCCGCTTGTACAGCAGCGTCAGCACGGCCAGCACCAGCAGGATGCCGGAAATGACGGCGACGATGAAATTCTTGATCAGCTCCGCCTGCCATTTGGTTTCCCCAGTGGTGATTTTCTGGATGCCAGGGATCGCGCCCTGATCCACCGCTTTCATCGTCGGCAAAGCGTTGATTTTGGCCATTGCCTGGCTGCTGACGATGCCGGGTGCGAAATCGGCGCCCACTACGATACGGCGCGCCTGATTGTAGCGGCGGATCTGGGTCGGCCCCGCTCCGAATTCGATGTCGGCGACGACCTTTAGCGGGACGGACCCACCGTTCACGGTTGGCACCGGCATATTTTCAATCGTTGCGATACTCCTGCGGCTGTCCTCTTCCACCGCGACGCGGATCGGGATCTGTCGATCCGACAGGGAGAATTTGGCGCTGTTCTGATCGATGTCCCCGATTGTCGCGACGCGAATGGTCTGGCTGAGTGCAGCCGTCGTGACACCCAGGCTGGCAGCAAGGTCGAACCGTGGCTTGATAAGGATTTCCGGGCGGCTCATGTCGCCCTGCACACGAGGCGCGCGGATTTCTTTCACCCCGGCCATTTCGGCCACCAGCCGGTTTGCCGTCTGATCCAGCAATTCAGGTTTGTCGCCACCAAACATGATGATGATGTCACGGCCGTAGCCACCGCCTGACTGGGACTGAAAGTTGACGCGGGCGTCAGCCACCTTCTGGAATTTCGGCGCCGTTTTTCGTTCCCATTCGACCGACGACATGGGCCGGTCCTTTTTCAGGGTCAGATAAATGTCAGCGCCCGTGGTGTAGATGTCGGAAAATGCCGAATCAACCACCCGATTGTCGGCCGCCAGCATATCCGCGATCTTATCGGTAACGCCTGTTGTCTGTTCCAGCGTGCTGCCCGGCACCATTTCGATCTTCACATGGCTGAAATCGGTATCGATTGACGGCTGAAAAGCCATGGGCAACGTGCCGAAAGCAAAAAGGGTCGCAACAAACGCAGCCCCGCCCATGCCCAATGTCCATATCCGATGATCGCGCAGCCACGCGCCCAGTCGCGCCCGGCCGCCCCGTGCCCGATGCGCAATCGCCTGACGTTCATCCAGCGACCAACGCAGGACGGACATATAGACGTCCATCAGCCAGCCTTCGCCATGGCTTTCCTGGCCGTGCGCTTTCAGGAAATAGGCCGCGACCATGGGAGTAATGAGGCGCGCGACGGCAAGGCTGAGCAGCACTGCGACGACGATGGTCATGCCAAACTGGATGAAGAACTGACCCGACACGCCAGGCATCAGCCCAACCGGCAGGAAGACTGCAACGATCGCCATCGTCGTCGCCAGCACCGCCAGCCCGATTTCGTCAGCGGCGTCGATCGCGGCCTGATAGGCGGTTTTGCCCATGCGCATGTGGCGGACGATATTCTCGATCTCGACAATCGCATCATCGACCAACACACCCGCCACGAGGCTGAGCGCCAGAAGCGAGGTCATGTTGAGCGTGAAGCCCATCATGTCCATGAACCAGAAAGCAGGAATCGCCGACAGGGGAATGGCGAGGGCGGCGATGATCGTCGCTCGCCAATCACGCAGGAACAGGAATACGACGACGACGGCCAGGATCGCACCTTCGATCATGGCGGCCATCGCCGAATGATATTGGCTCTTGGTATAGTCGACAGTGCTGAAAAGCTGCTTGTAGCGAACCTTGGGATTTTCCTTGCGCAGCTGGTCCAGAACAACCTTTGCCTCTTCGAACACAGTCACGTCCGACGCGCCCTTCGCCTTTCCAAGGCTGAAGCTGGTGACCTGTCGCCCGTTCATCAATGCCAGCGACCGCTGTTCGGCATACATGTCGCGGACTTCAGCCAGGTCAGCCAGCTTGACCGTGCGGCCGCCCGGAATGGCGATCTGCGTCTGTCCCAGGGCATAGGCGCTGGCGGCGTTGCCGAGTACGCGGATCGCCTGTTCAGCCCCGGCGATTTCAGTGCGGCCGCCAGCGGAATTGACGTTCACCTGTTGCAATTGCTGATTGACCTGGCTGGCCGTTATGCCACGCGACTGCATCTTTGCCGGATCCAATATGACGCGGATTTCCCGGCTGACGCCCCCGCCCCGCGTGACAGCCGCCATGCCAGGCACCGCCAGCAACCGTTTGGCCACCGTGTTGTCGACATACCAGGACAATTCCTCCAACGTCATGTCGGTGGCTTCCGCGCTGAAATAGGCCATCGGTGTGCCGTCAAAATCGAGACGGGTGACCTGCGGCTCCAATATTCCTTCGGGAAGATCGCTGCGAATCTGGTCGACGGCGTTCTTGACGTCAGCAACGGCGCGATCGACCGGCGTTCCAATCTCGAACTGGACTGTCGAAATGGACTGTCCTTCCGACACGACGGAAGTGATTTCATCGACGCCGCTGATACCCCGCACGGCAGCTTCGACACGCTGAGTCACCTGGGTTTCGAGTTCGGACGGCGCGGCACCGGGCTGAAGCACCATCACTTGCGCCACGGGAAAGCTGATGTCCGGCTGCTGATTGACGTCCATCCGCATGAAGCTGACCATGCCCGCCAGCAATAGCGCGATAAACAGCACGAGCGGCGACACCGGGTTACGGATGGCCCAGGCGGACATATTGCGAAAACTCATGACGGATTCCTCGCCCTGTTCCACCATGCGCACGTGAAGGTGCGCTTACTTCAGCTTGCCTTGCGTAGCTCTGGCCTGACTTTTTGGCCAGGAGCGAGGAAGGCGCCGGCTAACAGCACCACATGTTCAGCCCCGGTCAACCCGTCGGTGACGGCAACGCCCTTTCCAGAAACCTGCCCCACCTTAACATCCCGTCGAACCGCCTGATTATCGGCGTTAACGACATAGACATAATGCCCCTTCGCGTCGGTCTGCACAGCGGATTCAGGCAGCATCGGGGAGGTTGCGGTCCCGCTGACGATCGTAGCGGATGCAAAACCGCCAGGCCGGATCGCGCGATTATAGGGAATGGCAATACGCGCTATGCCCTGCCGGGTTTGCGGATCGACAACCGGAGAGACCTGCCAGACGCGCCCGGCAATTTGCTCCGTACCGCCCACTGGCGTGACGGTGGCGCGGTTGCCAACGCGCAAGGTCGCAAGATCGCCCTCGCTGATCTGCGCGAGCATCTCCATCTCGCCACCCTTAGCCATGCGGAACAAAACATCGCTGCCGGACCCAACTATCTGACCAGGCTCCACATCTCGCGTCAGCACCAGGCCTGCGGCAGGGGCGCGGATGTCCAGCCGCCCGGTGCGGGCGCGCTGTTCGGCCAATTGCGCAACGGCTACGTTCACGCGTGCGTTGGCCGCGTCCCGCGTCGCTGTGCGCTGATCAATGTCGGCCTGGCTGATGAAACCACGGGCGACCAGGGCTTTTGCCCGGTCGAGTTGAGCCTGAGCCAATTTCGCGTCGGCACGGGCAACCTGCACTTGAGCGGCGAGCGAGCGGACCTGTTCGCTTTGGACGGATCGTTCGATCACGGCCAGAACCTGCCCTGCGCGCACCCAATCACCTGGCTGAACCAGAACGCGCCTGACCTCTCCGCCTTCGCCAACCACGCCTACCGGCATTTCGACCCGTGCAGCCAACGAGCCCGTGCTACTCGCCGTCTGGTCGACCATCGACCGGCCCGGAACGATCACGGTTACAACAGGCGCCTGTTCCACGGCAGCCGGGGCCGGCCCCGTTCCCCGGAAGGCCATCCACGCGGCAAGCGCAATCAACAGGATGGCGACCGCAGCACCGATGATCAGCCCGCGCCGACGCCCGGACCGTGGCCGATCGTCGTCGAAAACGTGCGCCGGAATATCCCCGGCGAGATGAGTCTCGTAATTCATCCTGCTTCCATTTTCAGACGGCGCTGCCTGACACCAAGCTGTATTATATAAATATATCACCCTGCTCAACCCCTCAATATCATGCTGCCAACCCGGCGAGCAAGATCGTTACGGTTGATCGGAGACGGCGCATTCCCTTGCCAATTCGGCGCATTTATGGCGCTATGAACCAAGCAGGGGGTGGAGAAAAGCAATGGAAATGCTGGGATGGATCATCGTCGGCCTGCTCGCGGGCGCGATCGCCAAACTGGTGATGCCAGGGCGTGATCCGGGTGGCTGTGTCGTGACACTGCTGCTCGGCATAGCGGGGGCGATGCTGGCGGCTTATGTCGGTCGTTTTTTGGGATTTTATGCGCCCGAGGAAAATGCCAGCTTCATTGCGGCAGTTCTGGGATCAATAGCGGTGTTGGCTCTTTATCGTTGGTTCGCGCGACGGGCCTGACCGAAATGCGCGTAAAAAAGGGCCGCGTCACGAGGACGCAGCCCTTGTTACCCGCCAGCAAGGCTCAATCAGTTAGCGCATCGACCCACGACGCACCAGATTGACGATGGCGAGCAGGACGATGGCACCCACTAGGGAAACCAGGAAGCTGTAAAGCGTCAGGCCGTCGTTGATAGAACCGCCGCTGAAAATCAGGCCGCCAATGAAGGCCCCGACGATGCCGACGACGATGTTCAGCAAGATGCCCTGCTGCGCGTCCGTACGCATCACCATGCTGGCGAGCCAACCGATAATGCCGCCCACAACAAGCCACAAAATGATACCCATCTTACACTCTCCTTGCACCAAGCGCCCCCAGCGGGTGGCTGTCCTGTTCAACGGAGAAGTCGGCTTAGCGTTCCGTAAAATTATTTCTGGATGAGAAACGATTCCGCAAAACAGCGGCTCGCGATATGAAAAAGCCGCCGGATCATGTCCGGCGGCTTGTTTTTTTCACTTCGACGCGCCCTGCGCGACGCTGGAGCGGGTCAGTATTTCTGCTGCCGTTCGTAGAGCGATTTGTAATATTGGATCCGGGTCACGCGCAGTCCGTGCATGCCCGAACGGTCCACCGCACGCTGCCATCCGGCAAATTCCTCCAGCGTCAGCGAATAGCGTGTGCAGGCTTCATCCACGGTCAAGAGGCCACCATTCACGGCAGCGACTACCTCGGCCTTGCGACGCACGACCCAGCGAGTCGTATCCGCAGACGGCAGGCTATCCAGCGTCAGAGGTTCTCCAAGCGGCCCGACGACCTGTGCAGGTCGAATTTTTTGATTTTCTATCATTCTCACCCTCAAAAAGCGGCACTGGCGTTGCCGAATTCAGCAGCGGCAACCGGTATGCGCGTCAGCCCTGAAGATCGGCTAAAGCGCCACGGTAAACGCCCCCTTCATCATCCTTGTCCCACTCTTAAATGCTCTGCGATCAACGGGTTGAAACTCCCCATCCCCCGCGCGGTGTCGATCATGCCGCTGGAACGGGGCGCGAAGATTTCGGCCAGTTCCTGGATCCAGTCGCCCGGCTTTTCCTGCCCCCGCAGGACGACGGCGACCGCCTGCGCGGTCGGACTTGCCGCCTGCGCCGCCGCTGACGCAGCACGCAATATCGGCCAGACAGGCGCATGCGGCCTGCCGACCGGTCTGGCATAAGCGGGTTTCAGGCCGCCTGCCCGGATGAAACTCAAATCCATGGCGTTATGTGTAGCCGCGAAAGGATAAAGTCCGGTAAACTCGACCTGCCATTCCGGCCTGAACCGGCGAGCGGTCGGAATCCCGCTGGAATGCTGGCGCGCGCGCGCCTATATGCGCGTTCATGCAGCCCCAGTTCCAACTGTCAGAGCCGCTTTCACAGCGGCGGATTGTCGTTGCCATGTCGGGCGGCGTCGATTCGAGCGTCGTCGCGGCCTTGGCCGCCCGTACTGGGGCGGAAACCATCGGTGTCACGTTACAGCTCTATGATCACGGCGCAGCAGTTGGCCGGACAGGCAGTTGCTGCGCGGGCCAGGATATCCGCGACGCCCGCGCGGTCGCGGACCGCATCGGCATCGCGCATTATGTCTTCGATTATGAAAGCCGCTTCCGCGATTCCGTGATCGCTGACTTTGCCGAAGAATATATGGCGGGCCGCACACCCATTCCCTGCGTCAAATGCAATATGGGGGTGAAGTTCACCGACTTGTTCCAGATCGCCCGCGATCTGGGCGCGGATTGCCTGGCCACCGGCCATTATGTTCGCCGCGTTGAGGGCGCGCAGGGCGCAGAGCTTCACCGCGCCGCCGATCCAGCGCGGGACCAGAGCTATTTCCTGTTCGCTACCACTCAGGAACAGCTTGATTATCTACGCTTTCCCCTGGGCGGGCTACCCAAACCGCAGGTCCGCGAAATCGCTTCCGAACTTGGTCTAGCCGTTGCGTTAAAGCCAGACAGCCAGGATATCTGCTTCGTCCCCGACGGCGACTATGCGAAAATCGTGCGCAAACTGCGTCCCGATGCTGACGAAAGCGGCGACATCGTTCATGTCGATGGTCGCCTGCTGGGCACGCACAAGGGGCTGATCCATTATACGGTAGGCCAGCGAAAGGGGCTGGAGATCGGCGGACAGGCCGAGCCGCTATATGTCGTGCGGCTGGATGCGGAAGGGCGTCGCGTCATCGTCGGGCCGAAAGCGGCGCTGGCGGTATCGGCGGCGCGCCTTGACGGCATCAACTGGCTGGGCGGGGATTTTTCCGGGCCGCTGTCCGCAAAGGTCCGGTCGATGGCAAAGCCAGTGCCCGCGCGGCTGGACGGCGATCGCCTGGTTTTCGACGCGCCCGAATATGGGGTCGCGCCGGGGCAGGCGGCAGTGCTTTATGCTGGCGAACGCGTACTGGGCGGCGGCTGGATCGCTGAAACGCACGCGGCCATGGCGCTGCCTGCATGATCCTTGTCCTTTGCAGCGCGCGCCGGTAAGGCCCGCCGGTCATGACTCGTCCTATCACCTTCGCCATTCCCAAGGGCCGCATTCTGGATGAAGCACTGCCGATGCTCGCGCGTGCGGGTATCGAGCCGGAGGCGGAGTTTCACGACAAGAAGAGCCGGGCGCTGCGCTTCGCGACGAACCGGCCAGACATCTTCATCATCCGGGTCCGCGCCTTCGACGTAGCCACTTTCGTCGCGCATGGCGCGGCGCAGATCGGCATTGTCGGATCGGATGTGGTGGAAGAGTTCGATTATTCCGAACTTTATGCGCCGGTCGACCTCGACATCGGTCACTGCCGCCTGTCCATCGCAGAGCCAGTAGGCCTTTTGGACGAGGATGAGGCGGCGATGAGCCATGTCCGGGTCGCCACCAAATATCCTTACCTCACGCGCAAATATTATGAAGCGCGGGGCATCCAGGCCGAATGCGTGAAGCTGAACGGCGCAATGGAACTGGCGCCTTCGCTAGGCCTGTCGCGGCGCATCGTCGATCTGGTGTCGTCGGGCGCGACGCTGAAGGCCAATGGCCTGGTTGAGACGCATGTCATCATGCCGGTCTCCGCGCGGCTGATCGTTAACCGCGCAGCCTTCAAGATGCGATCGGCAGATCTTACGCCGCTGGTGGAAGCTTTCCGCAAGGCTGTGGGAGGCAAGGATGCCGCTTAGGCTGGACAGCCGCGCCGCCGATTTCGCAGCCGCCTTCACCGCTTTGGTCGATGCACGGCGGGAAGCGGATGAAGATGTGTCGCGTGATGTCGCGGCGATTTTGAAACGCGTCCGTTCCGAAGGGGACGCAGCACTGGCTGACTATACCAGTCGCTTCGACCGCCATGACCTGAATGCCAGCGGTTGGAGGGTGAGCGCCGCCGAATGCCGCGCCGCGCTTGACAGTATTTCGACCGAATTGCGCGACGCGCTGGAACTCGCGGCAGCCCGGATCACCGCCTATCACGAAAAGCAAAGGCCGCAGGACAGCGACGAAGTCGATGCGGTTGGCGTTCGCCTCGGCGCACGCTGGCGACCGGTCGATGCGGCAGGGCTGTATGTCCCCGGCGGCCGCGCCGCGTATCCCAGTTCGCTGCTGATGAATGCCATCCCCGCCAAAGTGGCCGGTGTTTCGCGCATTGCGATGGTGACGCCGACCCCCAATGGCGACATCAACCCAATGGTCCTGGCTGCGGCCAGCATCGCCGGGGTCGAAGAAATCTGGCGCGTCGGCGGCGCGCAAGCCGTGGCTGCGCTCGCCTATGGCACGGACACCATCAAGCCGGTCGATGTCATCACAGGTCCGGGCAACGCGTGGGTGGCCGAGGCGAAGCGGCAGCTTTATGGCGTGGTGGGCATAGACATGGTGGCTGGCCCGTCCGAAATCGTGGTGGTCGCCGACGCGAAAAATGACCCCGCATGGATCGCCGCCGACCTGCTCAGCCAGTCGGAACATGACCCGACCAGCCAGTCGATCCTGTTTACCGATGACGCCGACTTCGCAGATGCGGTCGCCAGAGCAGTCGACCAGCGGCTGCCGCTACTTTCGACGCAGGCCGTTGCCGCCACCAGCTGGGCGAACAATGGTGCGATCGTCCTGGTCCGTGACTTTGAAGAGGCCATGCCGCTGGTCAATCGCCTGGCAGCGGAGCATCTAGAACTTGCCGTCGATGACCCCGAAGCCCTGTTCAAACAGGTGCGGCACGCCGGTTCGATCTTTCTGGGGCGGATGACGCCCGAAGCGGTGGGCGACTATGTTGCCGGTCCGAACCATGTTCTACCCACTGGCCGCCGCGCTCGTTTCTCATCCGGCCTGTCCGTGCTCGATTTCATGAAGCGGACCAGCTTTCTGAGTCTGGACAAGGCGGCAATGGGAGCGATCGGCCCGGCTGCGGTCGCGCTGGCGGAGGCAGAGGGGCTTCCAGCGCACGCCGCGTCGGTGGCATTGCGGCTCAAATAACTTCCGTTCGCCCTGCGCTTGTCGAAGGGCTGTACTTTCAAGAAGGACTGGGCTTCGACAGGCTCCGCCCGATCGGCTATATGGAATCCCGATGAACGAACGCTCCAAATCCCGCTCCGCTGCGCGCCTTGCCGCAGTTCAGGCGCTCTATCAGCTGGAGATGGAAGGCACGCCGATCCGTGTCCTGCTCCATGAATTCCATCAGCACAGGCTGGGCGCGACGATCGAAGACGTCACCTATGCCGAAGCGGAGGAAAGCTTCTTCGACGATCTCGTCATCGGAGTAGACAAACGGCGGGAAGAGATTGACGGCCTGGTGAAAGCGCGCCTGTCGCAGGGCTGGAGCCTGGAAAGGTTGGACAAGCCGATGCGGCAAATCCTGCGCGCGGGCAGCTATGAACTGATCGCCCGCCCGGATGTGCCCACCCCCACCGTCATCAGCGAATATGTCGATGTCGCCCACGCCTTTTACGACAAGCGCGAGGCAGGCTTTGTCAACGGGCTGCTGGACGCGGTGGCGAAGGATGTGCGGAAGTAGTCCGGCATCGCTTCCTGATGCGCACCGCCCCTGCGAAGGCAGAATCGCGAGGGTTTGAAAGGGACGGCGCCTGCCATGTCTGCTGAATCCCGCTTCCTTACCCTGCTTCGCCTGCTCGCGAACGATCCTGCCGCCCGTGGGCTGCAGGATGATGTGGCGGTGCTGGAAGTAGGTGACAGCCGCCTGATCCTGACCAGCGATACCATGGTGGAAGGGGTTCACTATCTTGCCGCTGATCCGCCCGCCGACATCGGCTGGAAACTGGCGGCGGTGAACCTGTCTGATCTTGCGGCAAAGGGGGCAAGGCCAGTGGGCTGCCTGCTCAACTATGCCCTGTCCGGCGACGATGCGTGGGACGCCGCCTTTCTCCAGGGACTGGGAGAAGCGCTCAGCCGCTATGCCATGCCGCTGGTCGGCGGCGACACGGTCCAAATGCCCAGGGGGAGCGCACGCAGCTATAGCCTGACCGCCATCGGCGAAGCGACAACCTCCGTACCCGCACGCGATGGCGCGAAGCCCGGCGATCGGCTTTACCTGACAGGTCCCGTGGGCGATTCTGGCGTCGGTTTGGATCTGCTGCGCGCCGATCCCACCGCAACAGGGCCGCTGGTCGACGCCTTTCGCCGTCCCCGCCCGCGCCTTGCCGAAGGCGCGCTGCTGGCTTCGCAGGTCAATGCCATGATGGATGTTTCCGACGGACTGTTGATCGATGCGGCCCGTATGGCCGACGCCAGTGGCCTGGCGCTGGTCATCGACGACATCCCTCTTTCGCCCGCGCTAGAGGCTGCGCGTGGGGCCAGCACCGCTGTCCAGATCGCCGCCGCCAGCGCGGGCGACGACTATGAGCTGCTGTTCGCGCTGCCTGCCGGGATCACGCCACCAGTGCGCGCTTTGCGTGTCGGGACGTTCGCAGCAGGATCCGGCCTTACGCTCCGCATTGATGGCGTCGTCATCCCGCTGCCCGCGCGGCTCGGCTGGGAGCATGGGTAAGCTGCCACCCAACGCCTTGATTCGCATCAGTTCCGTAACGGCTTGACGCGCGGCGTTCGCCCTGTAGCTTGCCCTCATCCCATTCTCAGCCGGTTGGACCACATATGTGTTGGACCCCTGCGATGCTGATTGACGCGGTGCCCGATGCCGGATGCATGAATTCCGGCCGCCCGCTTTTGCGCCATTCGTCCGCCCGTCATTCCCTGCGGAGCGGCCGATGACAGGGATAACAGGGGGAGAGGATTATCCATGCAGATTGTCTACATCGCCATAGGGTGCGGCCTGCTGGCCCTGCTCTATGGATTATTCACCAGTCGTCAGGTGCTGGCGACCTCTGCCGGCAACGATACCATGCAAGCGATCGCGGGGGCGATCCAGGAAGGGGCGAAGGCCTATCTGAGCCGCCAATATATGACCATTGGCGTGGTCGGGGTGGTTGTCGCGGCGATCGTCTTCATCTTTCTAGGGACAACGTCGGCGGTCGGCTTCCTGATCGGTGCGATATTGTCAGGCGCAGCCGGCTTTGTCGGCATGAACATTTCGGTACGGGCCAATGTGCGCACGGCTGAAGCCGCGCGCGGGACGCTGCAAAGCGGTCTGACCGTCGCCTTTCGCGCCGGCGCCATCACCGGCATGTTGGTCGCCGGGCTGGCCCTGCTCGCGATCAGCCTGTTTTTCTGGTATCTGACAGGGCCTGCGGGCCATGCGCCCGATGACCGACTGGTGATCGACAGCCTGGTGGCGCTGGCCTTTGGCGCCAGCCTGATTTCGATTTTCGCGCGCCTGGGCGGCGGCATCTTCACCAAAGCGGCCGACGTCGGCGCTGATCTGGTCGGCAAGGTCGAAGCAGGCATACCAGAGGATGATCCACGCAATCCCGCCGTCATTGCCGACAATGTCGGGGACAATGTCGGCGATTGCGCTGGCATGGCCGCCGATCTGTTCGAAACCTATGTGGTGACGGTCGGCGCGACCATGGTGCTGACTGCCCTGCTGGTCAGCGGGGTGGATAATGAATTTTTGCAACGGCTGATGGCGCTGCCGCTGATCGTGGGCGGGGTGTGCATCATCACATCGATTATTGGCACCTATATGGTCCGTCTGGGTTCGAGCCAGTCGATCATGGGCGCTCTTTACAAGGGTTTCTGGACCACTGCCATCCTGTCCATCCCGGCGCTGTACGCCGCGACGGCATATACGCTGGGCGACATCGACGCCCGTTTCGGCACCGATCTTGACGGGATGGGCGGCTATACCGGGATGCAGCTATTCTGGTCGATGATGGTCGGCCTGGCTATCACCGGGCTGATCGTGTGGATCACCGAATATTATACCGGCACCAACTATCGCCCGGTGCGCAGCATCGCCCGCGCATCGGAAACCGGTCATGGCACCAACGTGATCCAGGGACTGGCGGTTAGCCTGGAGGCTACCGCGCTGCCGACCCTGGTGATCGTGGTCGGCATCATTGTTTCCTATCAGCTCGCGGGCCTGATGGGCATCGCCTTCGCAGCGACCGCCATGCTGGCGCTGGCGGGCATGGTCGTGGCGCTCGACGCCTATGGCCCTGTGACCGACAATGCGGGCGGGATCGCAGAGATGGCGCATCTGGACGACAGCGTTCGCCGGAAGACGGACGCGCTGGACGCGGTGGGCAATACGACCAAGGCGGTGACGAAGGGCTATGCCATCGGATCGGCGGGCCTGGCCGCGCTGGTGCTGTTCGGCGCTTATACAGAGGATTTGAAATATTATAATTCAGCCCTTGGCCTGACCGAGCCGGTCGATTTCAGCCTGTCCAACCCCTATGTCATCGTCGGCCTGTTGCTGGGTGCGCTGCTGCCCTATCTGTTCGGGGCAATGGGCCTGACAGCCGTCGGTCGGGCGGCTGGCGACGTCGTCAAGGATGTGCGCGATCAGTTCGCCACCAATAGCGGCATCATGGAAGGGACATCACGCCCCGACTATGCCCGCACGGTGGATCTGGTCACGCGCGCCGCGATCAAGGAGATGATCGTACCCAGCCTGCTGCCGGTGCTGGCGCCGATCATCGTCTATTTCGCGATATCGGCGGTGGCGGGAACGCCCAATGGCTTTGCCGCCCTGGGCGCTCTTTTGCTTGGGGTGATCGTTTCGGGCCTGTTCGTCGCCCTTTCGATGACATCCGGCGGCGGAGCGTGGGACAATGCCAAGAAATATATCGAGGACGGCAACCATGGCGGCAAGGGATCGGAAGCGCACAAGGCAGCCGTGACGGGCGACACGGTAGGTGATCCCTATAAGGACACTGCTGGCCCGGCCGTCAATCCGATGATCAAGATCACGAACATCGTCGCACTGCTGTTGCTGGCCGCACTGGCGCACGGGGGCTAGGGCAATACCTCGCCCCTATCGGGGCGGGACGAGATGGTGGGCGGGGCGGGCCGAACGGCTTGCCCCGCTCCATAATGCGGGCCTATACGCCGCCCATGACCAGCGAACCCTTCCGCTCGCAACTTGCATCGCTTGAGCAGCGCGGTCGCCTGCGCGCGCTGGCTCCCCGAGCAGGTAGAGATTTCGCTTCCAACGACTATCTGGGACTGGCGTCCGACCCGATCATCGGTCAAGCGGTCGCCGACGCGGTGGCGCGTGGCGTGCCCGTGGGTTCGGGCGGGTCGCGGCTGCTGCGGGGCAATGCGCCCGAACATGAAGGGTTGGAGGCGAAGGCCGCCGCATTTTTTCGCACTCAGGCTGCGTTGTTCATGGCCAATGGTTTCGCCGCGAACCTGGCGCTGTTTTCCACCTTGCCCCAGCGTGGCGACCTGATCGTCGCGGACGAGTTGATCCATGCCAGCGTCCACGACGGCATCCGCATGTCAAAAGCCGCGGCTGTTTTCGCGCGCCACAATGATGTGCAGAGCTTCGCAGATCATATCGCCACCTGGCGTACCGACGGAGGAAAGGGGCGGATCTGGATCGCGGTCGAGACGCTATATTCCATGGATGGCGACATGGCTCCTCTGGCGGACCTTGCCTTGCTCGCCGCCAAACAGGACGCAATGCTGGTCCTGGACGAAGCGCATGGCACCGGCGTGTTCGGACCTAATGGGAGGGGGCTGTCATCAGGCCTGGACGGGCTTCATAATGTCGTGACGCTCCATACATGCGGCAAGGCGATGGGGGTGGAAGGCGCGCTGATCTGCGGGCCGCGGATCCTGATCGATTATCTGATCAATCGAGCGCGTGCCTTCATCTTTTCGACCGCTCCGTCACCGCTGATGGCCGTGGCGGCATCTGCGGCGATCGACCGGATCGAGCAGGCCGACGATCTGCGCGCGCGCCTTGGCACGTTGCAGACCGACGCCGCCGAAGCGATCTGCGCGCCGCTTGGCCTGCCCAAACCACGCAGCCAGATCATCCCGGTCATCCTGGGCGATGACAAACGCGCGATGGCGGCGGCATCCGCCTTGCAGCAGGCAGGCTTCGACATACGTGGCATCCGGCCGCCAACAGTGCCGCCGGGAACCAGCCGCCTGCGCATTTCGCTGACGCTGAATGCGGGACGGGCGGATGTGTTGGCACTGGGCGACGAATTACGAAGGATATTGGCGTGAGTATATTCATCGTCACCGGAACGGGTACGGGGATCGGCAAGACCGTTTTTGCCGCCGGTCTCGCTGGGGCGCTCGGCGCTCATTATTGGAAGCCGATTCAGGCGGGTGTCGACCCGGAAGGCGACAAGGAAACGGTGGCCCGATTGTCCGGCCTTCCGGCGTCTCACATCCTGCCCGAAGCCTATCGACTGGTGACACCGGCGTCCCCTCACCTTGCCGCGCGCCTGGATGGCGTCGAGATCGAAATCGACCGGCTGGCCTTGCCTCAGGTCGACGGCCCACTGGTGATCGAAGGAGCGGGTGGCGTCCTTGTCCCCGTCAGCGAAACCATGCTGATGGCCGACCTTTTCCAGCACTGGGGGGCGCCCGTCATCCTGTGCGCTCCCACGGAACTGGGTACGATCAACCACAGCCTGCTCAGCATAGAGGCGCTGCGAAGCCGTGGGGTGCCGATCTCTGGAATTGCCTTCATCGGCGAGCCGCACACGGAAAATGAGCGCATCATCCCACTATTGGGCAAGGTAAGGTCCCTGGGCCGCCTGCCACATCTTGAGACGCTTGATGCCCCAACGCTGGCGAGTGCATTCGCATCTGCCATCTCCTTGCCTTAAAGCATCACCAAGCTTCAAAAAATAATGTGGGCTTGAAAGGCAGTCGACTGCATCCCAACTGGCAGCGGCAACCAATTTCAGTTGCTTATTGCAACCTTGATAGGGGAATATATGGCCAGCTTGTTAGATCCCGTTCAACTGGGGGCCGTCCCAGCATCCAACCGTGTGCTCATGGCGCCGCTGACGCGCGCCCGTGCCACGCGCAACCATGTACCAACACCGATCATGGCGGATTATTATCGGCAGCGCGCATCCGCCGGTCTTATTATCAGCGAGGGCGTGGGTGTGTCCCAACAGGGACTGGGCTGGCCTTATGCGCCCGGCATCTGGTCCACACAGCAGGTCGAAGCGTGGAAGCCGGTCACACAGGCTGTGCATGATGCTGGCGGTCGCATCTTCGCCCAGCTTTGGCATATGGGGCGGCTGGTCCATTCCAGCGTGACGGGACAACAGCCGGTGTCGTCCAGCCCGATCACTGCGCCCGGTCATGCCCATAGCTACCAAGGCAATCTGCCCTATGAACAGCCCCGCGCCCTGGCGGTGGAGGAAATTCCGGCGCTGATCGCCACTTATGTGACGGCTGCGCACAATGCCAGGACAGCGGGCTTCGACGGGGTGCAGATCCATGCCGCGAATGGCTATCTGATCGATGAATTCCTGCGCAACGGCGTCAACCAGCGCGACGACGGTTACGGCGGCAGCGTCGAAAACCGCGTTCGCCTGCTACGGGAAATTACCCAGGCGGTGGCCGACGCCATCGGCGCGGACCGAACGGCGGTGCGCTTGTCGCTCAACGGCGCGTCGCAGGGCACTGACGACAGCGACCCGGCTAGCCTGTCGCGCGCAGTGGCACAGGCACTGGAACCGATCGGCCTTGCCTTTCTGGAGATGCGCGAACTCAAACCCGGCGGCACGAGGGGCGCGTCCGATGTGCCGCGCCAGTCGCCGATCGTCCGCCAATATTTCACCGGGCCGCTGGTGTTGAACAGCGACTATGACGCAGCGAGCGCTCAAGCTGATCTGGACAACGGCCTTGCTCAGGCAATCAGCTTTGGTCGATCATTTCTGGCCAATCCCGACCTGCCCGACCGACTGGCGACTGATGCGCCGCTTAATGAAGCGCAGGTCGATACCTTCTACACGCAGGGCGCTGAAGGCTATATCGACTATCCACCGTTGGAACAGGCCGCCTGACATGGAGCGGGGCCGCCCGGCTCAGGACGGCTCCCGCATCTCCCCCTGCTCAGCTATATCCTGCCCTTTGCGGGAGGATCAGATAGCGCCGAAGCGTTCGCGAAGCGCCAACATGGCGATCGCCGCCCTGGCGGCCTCACCGCCTTTGTCCTTTTCGGTGCTCTTGGCGCGGGTCAATGCCTGTGCCTCATCTTCGACCGTCAATATGGCGTTGCCAATCGCGATCCCATCCATGCTGAGCGCCATCAGGCCCCGCGCGCTTTCATTGGAAACCACTTCGAAATGATAGGTTTCACCCCGGATCACGACACCGATGGCAACGAAGCCGTCATATCGCCCGGTTTCGGCGGCCAGCGCCACGGCACCGGGGATTTCCAGCGCGCCCGGAACGGTCACCACCTCATATTTATGCCCAGCGTCCTCGAGCGCGGCAGTCGCGCCTTCGATCAGCAGGTCGTTGAGATGGTCGTAGAAACGGGCTTCGACGATCAGAAACTTGGCCATGGCCCTATCCTTCCTACTTCCTACAGTTCGACAGGCCGGTGCCCAACCACGGCGAGGTCATAGCCGTCAAGCGCGATCAGGCTGTGATGCGAGTTCGTAAGCAGCACCATGTCATGCACGCCCAGTTCCGCCAGGATTTGCGCACCCACGCCATAATCGCGCAGTTCGTCCATCTCGCTTCCCGAACGCTGCCTCAGAATGCGGCTGACGAAATCGCCAGGTGTGCTGGGTGTCAACACCACGATAACACCGGCGCCTTCCTGCGCGATAATCTCCATCGACTTGGCGAGCAGGTCCGAACGGGAGCCGGTCGCGCCATAGACATCGTCCAGCAAGGAGAGCTGATGCATGCGAACCAAGGTGGGCTCATCGGGCAGAACATGGCCCTTTTGCAGCACCAGCTGTTCACTGTGGGTGGCCCGATTATAGAAGCTGATAGCCTTCCAGTCGCCGCCCCATTTGCTCTGGAAACTGGCCTCGGCACGTCGTTCGACCATATGGTCGTGACGACGACGGTAGGCGATGAGGTCACGGATGGTGCCGATCTTCATCTTGTGCTTCTGGGCGAAGGGGATGAGGTCGTCGAGCCGGGCCATGGTGCCGTCGTCCTTCATCACCTCGCAAATGACGCCGGACGGATTGAGGCCAGCGAGCCGCGCAACGTCGACTGCCGCTTCGGTATGGCCCGTCCGCACCAGGACGCCGCCGTCCTTCGCAACCAGCGGAAAGACGTGGCCCGGCGTCACAATGTCCTGCGGTCCCTTCGACCCGTCAATCGCGACGGAAATGGTGCGCGCGCGATCAGCGGCGCTGATTCCCGTCGTCACCCCTTCGCGCGCCTCGACCGATACGGTGAAGGCGGTTTCGTGGCGGGTGCCATTGTTGCGGCTCATCAGGCCAAGGCCCAGATGTTCGACCCGGTCCTTGGTCAGCGCCAGACAGATGAGGCCGCGGCCGTGGGTCGCCATGAAATTGATCGCGTCCGGGGTAGCCATCTGTGCGGGGATGACGAGGTCGCCTTCATTTTCGCGGTCTTCGTCATCGACCAGGATGAACATGCGTCCGTTTCGGGCCTCGTCGATAATCTCTTCTGGAGACGCCAGCGCCGTGCCGCCTTCGCGGCGGAGCAGATAGGTTTCCAGCTTGCCCAGCGTCTCAGCGGTCGGGTTCCAGTCGCTTTCGCCCAGTCGACGCAGCGAATTGGCATGCAGCCCGGCGGCGCGGGCGAGGCCGGAGCGGGACATGCGACCGTCGTTGACGAGTGTGCGGACGGTGTCAATGAGCGAAGAAGACATAGTATAGACTCCTGAACCAAATCGGCCCTGCTCATCGTTTATCACATTGTGATGTGATAATGGCAAGCGCCAATCACACAGCAGGCTGGCGAAGAGTCTGCATCCGGTCCAGATAGCGGGCGAGCACGTCGATCTCCAGATTGAAGGCGCGTCCGGGGACGAGCGTGTCGAGCGTGGTCGCCGCCGCCGTATGGGGGATGATGTTCAGCCCGAAATGCACCGAACCGTCGGCCTGGTCGTCCACGCTGTTGACCGTCAGGGAAATGCCGTCGATCGTGATCGAGCCTTTCGCCGCCAGCGCCGCAGCAAGCGCAGCCGGAGCCGCGACGACCAGCCGGGTCGAATCGCCTTCAGGCGTGGCGGACACCAATGTGCCGATGCCGTCGACATGCCCGGTGACGATATGGCCGCCCAGTTCATCGCCGACCTTGAGCGCGCGTTCCAGGTTAAGCCGCCCGCCCTGTTCCCATAATCCCGGCGCCGTACGCGCCAGCGTTTCAGCCGAAAGATCGACCGCGAACCAGTCCGCGCCCTTTTCCACGACGGTGAGGCATGCCCCCGAACAAGCGATCGACGCGCCGATCGCGACGCCGTCCATGTCGTAGGCACAGCCGATGACAAGGCGCAGGTCGCCCCGCTGATCGGCGGCGCGGATTTCGCCTATGTCGGTGATGATGCCAGTGAACATGGGTCTGCAATCCTGCTGGGTCCAGCCGCGCTCTAGAGCATCGCGCGGAAAAGTGGGAACCGGTTTTCCGTCAAAAGCGATGCGACAACACAGAATTAGAGCAAGCTGCGCGATTCAGATATCGGGCCGCTTGCTCTAGGCGCTGCGCGACCTTTCGTAAACCTCCAGCCGATCTTCGCCCAGCCGCCGTTCATCGGCAAGGCGCCAGCGGCCATGGGCATGGGCGAGGTCGGCAAGGCCAATGTCTGCCACGCCAGCCCGGCCCCCGCCGATGACAATAGGCGCGCGGTACAGCAGCAGCCGGTCGACCAGATCCGCCCGCAGGAAAGCCGCCGCCGCTTCCGATCCGCCTTCGACCATCAGATGATCGACGCCGGACAGCGCGGCAATGTCTTCCGGTCGGGCAATGCAATCCCAACCTGCAGGCGCGGGAAGGCGGCTGAGCAGCAGACGCCGGGGCGATCGACCCTCAAGACCCGCAAGTCGCACGTCCAGACGGGGGGCGTCCGCCCGCAGGGTGCCGCCGCCCACCAATATCGCGTCATGGCGGGATCGTTCCATATGGGCATGGGCGCGCGCGGCGTCCCCGGTTATCCAGCGGCTGGTCCCGTCGGCAAGGGCAATGCAGCCGTCAAGCGACAGCCCCAGTTTCAGCGTGACCGCGGGCCGACCGAGCGTCTGGCGAAGCACAAAGCCTCGCATGGCCGCCGCAGCCTCCTGCGCCATCAGGCCCATTTCCACTGCGACGCCATGCGCACGCAGATGCGCCGCACCCTGGCCATCGGTGCGGGGGTCTGGATCGCGCAGGGCAATCACGGCGCGGGATATTCCAGCGCGCGCCATCAGGTCGGCGCAGCGCGGTCCGCGCGCGGACAGATGGAAACAGGGTTCCAGCGTCACATAGGCGGTTGCCCCGTTCGCGCGGTCCAGCGCCTGGTCCAGCGCCTGCGCTTCGGCATGGGGCCGTCCGCCCTTTTGAGTCCAGCCGCGCCCGGCGACGATGCCGTCCCTGACGATCAGGCAGCCGACGTTGGGATTGGGCGTGGAAAGGCCGCGACCGCGTTCCGACAGCGTGATGGCGGCCTGCATGAAGCGGCGATCGTCGGCGGCGTCAACGCGCATGGACAAAGATCAGGGTTGTCCCGCCGGGGGCGCGTCTTTTTCCATCGCCTCCGCCTTTGCGAGTCGGGCGTCCAGTTGCCCGTTGATCTGCTTTAGCGCTTCCTTTCGGCGCACGCTGTTACGCGCTTCTTCCGCGCGCCAGTCGATGCCGAAAACATCGGCGACACCCTGCATCTTTCGCTGCTGCCCCTGAAGCGCGGCTTCACGTTTGGCGAGGTCGATTTTCTGCTGCAGGATCACCGCCGCATCAGACCGGTTCGCGTCCCAGCTTTGGACATAGATGATCTTGTTCTGTCTCGGCATGGTGTTGGTGTTGGCATCGACGATAAACGCCCAGACGATGACCCAGGTCATCGCCGCCGAAAGGCCAAGCAGCGGCCATTTATGCGCCCTGTTTTCGAGAAAATAGCTCCACAGGTCGCTGAGCGCGCTTTTGGGGGATACTGGACGGGGGAAAATCGTCATCGCGGACATATAGGATAAGGCGGGGCCGGATGCAAAAGGACGCTTGGCCAGTCACCCTTTTTGCTCCGCCCGCCCCCTTTCAGCGCGGTCCTTTAGCGATCGGCGAGCCGAAAATGGACCGTCAGAATTTTGGCGCCGCCCGTCGGCACCCCGTCGCGAGTCGCCGGGCGGAAGCGCCATTTGCGCAGAGCGTGACGCTGTGTCGCGATCCAGAAGGCGTCATCGGTCGCCGACAGCCGCTCGATCGCGGTGACCCGGCCATCCGGGCCGATCGTGACGCGAACCGTCACTGATCCTTCAAGCCCCTGCCGGACCATCGCGCCCGGATAATCCGGCTGGAAGGTCCGCAGCGCACCGGGGTCGATTCGCGGTTCCACCAATATGGGGTCGCGTGGGTGATCGAGCGGCGGAAGGACGCCAGCGTCGTCGAAAGCCCCGCCGGGGATTCCATCGGAAACCGAATCATCCTTGGTCACGAAAAGGTCAGCCGTCATATCGACGCGAGCGGGCTGGGTTTTCGGACGGAGATCGATGGCGGCTTTGCTGTCCGGCTGCGGTTCGGCCGTTTCAGGCGGCGGCTGATCCAGGGGGATTTGATTGCCGATCAGTATCTGCGGCACATAAGGGGTAAAGGTTTCACGCGGCATTAGAACAAACGCAGCTGCCAGCAGCCCGTGGACGGCGATTGCGCCGCCGATGCCGACAGGGGAACGTTTTGCGCCGCCATATCCCGACTGCACAGGCCCGCCGGTCGCCGACATGGTCATGAAACCCATCGCATCCTCCATCCTTCGCTCTATCCCGCCTCTTTGGGCAGATGCATGATGTTACATCATATCAGATGATATGTTGCAACATTATATTGAGCGCGCGCCCCAGCTGGCTGATGCTTGTGCAGGGGCCAGCGCCGCCCTACCATAGGAAGATGACCCAGACGCCTGAAGATCTGACATTGGACGAAGTACGTGCGCGGATTGCGCCGATCCTGCCTCATCATGCCGCTTTTGACGGCTGGCGGCCTGAGGCGGTGACCATGGCGGCGGCTGAGACGGGAATCGATCCCGACATCGCGCGGCTCGCCTTTCATGAAGGCGCGATGGACATGATCGATGCCTGGTTCGCCAGCGTTGACGTCGGTATGACGGACGCCGTGGCGCCAGAACAGCTTGCCACCCTGTCGATCCGGCGGCGTATCACGTCACTGGTCGAGGCGCGGCTGGCGCTGCTGGCGCGGGACCGGGAAGCGCTGCGCCGGGCGATTGCCATCATGGCGATGCCGCAAAATGCAGTGCGCGCGGGGCGACTGGGCTGGCGCGCTGCCGACGCAATGTGGCGCGCGGCGGGGGGCGATACGACCGATCTGAGCCATTATAGCAAACGTGCGACGCTGGCAGGCGTCTATGCCGCGACGCTGCTGGTCTTCATCGATGACGAGAGCGATCATTATGAAGAAAGCCGTGCCTTTCTGGCCCGCAGGATCGAAGGGGTGATGCGCTTTGAACGGGCAAAGGCGCGCTGGAAGGGCGTGGGCGGCGGCGAACGGTTGAGCCTGGCGCGTTTTATCGGACGGCTGCGCTATCCGGCGGTGTGATCGCGGCTGTGTGATTGGGGGCGGGTCCGTGATTGGGTCTGGCCTTTTCCTATCGGTATTGATAGTCACTCGCAGAAGTTTTGAATGAGTGATTTTTCTTGCGCCTGACCGACCTGCCGTTGCGCCAACCCGCTTATGTGGACGTGATCGATTGGAACGCCATTTCGGCGACCGATGGTCAGCGCCTGCGTGAGTTCGGCCTGATCGAAGGGGCGGATGTCGAAGCGCTTCACCATGGCGGACTGCTGGGTCGCGGTCCGATTGCGTGCAAGATCGGGCGGATGACGATTGCCATGCGCCGCGCCCATGCCGCCGCTATTTCGGTGCGGATCGACGATCGGGACACGCGCGCATGAGCGGATTTCCCCTGGTCGCGCTGGTTGGAAACCCCAATGCCGGCAAGAGCGCGCTGTTCAATGCATTGACCGGGGCGCGGCAAAAGCTGGGCAATTATCCGGGCGTCACGGTCGAGCGCAAATCGGGGCGCCTTTCCCTGTCTGATGGTCGGCCGGTCGAACTGGTCGACCTGCCGGGCACCTACAGCCTTGATCCCACCAGCCCGGACGAACAGGTCACGCGCGACGTCGTGCTGGGCAAGCAAACGGGTGAGCGACTGCCCGATGCGCTGGTGGTCGTCATCGACGCGTCCAACCTGGACAATCATCTGCGTTTCGCGCTGGAACTGCTGTCGCTGGGGCTGCCGACTGTTGTTGCGCTGAACATGGTCGACCTTGCTTCACGCGATGGGCTGGAAATTGACCCGGCGATCCTGTCGCGCGAACTGGGCGTGCCGGTGGTTCCGACCGTCGCGGTGCGCAAGCGGGGCATGGACGACCTGCGCGGACAGATTGAAACCCTGCTGAACGCCGCCCCCGCGCGTGAAAGGGGCGTGCCGGGCGACTTCAACGCCGTGCGGGCAGAGGCCAGGCGTATCGCGAAAAGCGCGGTGATAAGCGAAGCCCCGTCACGGCGGCTGACCGCGGCGGTCGACCGGGTCGCCTTGCACCCCTTTTTCGGGCTGATCCTGCTGCTGGGGCTGTTGTTCGTCATGTTCCAGGCGGTTTATGCCTGGTCCGAAGCACCCATCGCCATGATCGAAGGATTGGCGGGACTGCTGAGCGAGGCGGTCACCGCCACGCTGCCCGACGGTCTGGTGCGATCCTTCCTGGTGGATGGCGTCATCAACGGCGTCGGGTCGGTCATCGTTTTCCTGCCGCAGATCCTGATCCTCTTCTTCTTCATCCTGATGCTGGAAGCGACCGGATATATGGTGCGCGCCGCATTCCTGATGGATGGATTGATGGCGCGGGTGGGCCTGTCGGGCCGAGCGTTCATTCCGCTTTTGTCTTCCTTTGCCTGCGCGGTGCCGGGCATCATGGCCACGCGCACGATTGCCGATCCCAAGGACCGGTTGACCACCATCCTGATCGCGCCGCTGATGACCTGTTCCGCGCGACTGCCGGTCTATGCGGTGATCATCGGCGCCTTCATTCCCGCGCGTGATGTCGGGCTGGGCATCGGGCTGCAGGGCCTGGTGCTGTTCTGCCTGTATGTCGCGGGGATTGTCGGCGCGATGATGGTCGCGCTGGTGCTGCGCATGACGGTTACGAAGGGCGCAAGCGGCAGCTTCCTGATGGAAATGCCCAAATATCAGTGGCCGCGCCTGCGCGACGTGCTGTTGGGCCTGTGGCAGCGGGCCGTCATCTTCCTGAAGCGTGCGGGCACGATCATCTTTGCGTCCACCGTGATCCTGTGGCTGCTGCTGTCCTTTCCGCGCGCGCCTGACGACAGCGGGATAAGCCAGGTTAATCATTCGATCGCCGGGCGCATCGCCAACGGGCTGAACGTCGTGCTGGAGCCGATCGGGTTCAACCGCGATATTTCACTGGCGCTGATCCCCGCCATGGCCGCGCGCGAAGTGGCGGTGTCGGCGCTGGCCACGGTCTACTCCATCGACGCGGGCGATGATGAGGCGAAACTGGAGCAAAGCCTGGGCGACAGGTTGAAGGATAATTGGCCGCTGCCGACCGCACTTGCCTTCCTTGCGTGGTTCGTGTTCGCGCCGCAGTGTATTTCAACCATCGCTGTCACGAAGCGCGAGACCAACGGGTGGCGATGGCCGCTGTTCATGGTGGGCTATCTTTTTGCGCTCGCCTATGCCGCTGCGGGCCTCACCTACTGGACCGCTGTTGCGGCGGGGCTATAAGGACCTCGTAAAGTATCGGAGGAATTATGGCGGGTTCGGTCAACAAGGTTATTCTGGTCGGCAATCTGGGCGCGGACCCGGAGGTGAAGAGCTTCCAGAATGGCGGCAAGGTGTGCAACCTGCGCATCGCTACGTCCGAAAACTGGAAGGATCGCAACTCGGGCGAGCGCAAGGAGCGCACCGAATGGCACAGTGTCGCCATCTTCTCCGAAGGGCTGGCCGGGGTCGCCGAACGATTCCTGCGCAAGGGGTCGAAAGTCTATCTGGAAGGCCAGCTGCGCACCCGCAAATGGCAGGATCAATCGGGCAATGACCGCTATACGACCGAAGTCGTGCTGCAGGGGCCAGGCGCGGTGCTGACCATGCTGGATGGCGCTCCGGGCGGGGGCCAGGGTGGCGGCGGTCGCAGCCAGGGCGGCGGCGACTGGGGCGGCGGATCGAGCAGCTATGGCGGCGGCGATGATGATTTCGGCGGCCCGAACACCGGCGGACGGTCATCGGGCGGGGGAAGCCGTGGCGGATCGACCTTTGACAATGACCTGGATGACGAAGTGCCGTTCTGAATCGGCGACCTGCCCCAAGAAAAAAGCGCTCCCGCCAACAGGCCGGAGCGCTTTTTCGTTTCGGTCGATGCCGATTGGATCAGATGCCGGACCGGCTCAGGCAGCAGCCGCAGCCACTTCACTTAACCCAAGTTCCGCCATGGCGAAGCGGCGGATATGTTCGCCCAGATCTTCACGGTCGAGCGCGAAGGCGAGGTTGGCTTCGATATAGCCCGCCTTGGAACCGCAATCGAACCGACGGCCGTCGAAAGTGACGCCGTGGAAAGGCTGGCGACCGATCATCGACGCCATGCCGTCAGTCAGCTGAATTTCTCCACCCGCGCCCTTTTCCTGCGTTTCCAATATCTTCATCACTTCGGGCTGCAGAATGTAGCGCCCCGGCAGGATGAGGTTGGACGGCGCAGCGCCCGGCGCAGGTTTTTCCACCAGGCCCTTGACCTCCGTCAGCGCGCCATCCCGCGCGCCGGGATCGATCACGCCGTAGCTAGGCGTTTCGGCCATGGGCACTTCCAGAGCGCAGACGAGATTGCCGCCGACCTTGTCATAGGCGTCGACCATCTGCTTGAGGCAGCCGCGACCCGGCGCGCCCTTCATCAGTTCGTCGGGCAGCAGGATGGCGAAGGGTTCATCGCCGACAATGTCGCGGGCGCACCAGATGGCGTGACCAAGGCCTAGCGGTTCCTGCTGGCGCAGAAATACGGCGTTGCCGGGAGCAAGGCGCGTGCCTTCCAGAGCGGACAGGTCCTTGCCCCGCTCACGCTGGGTCGCTTCGGCTTCGAAGGCCATGTCGAAATAGTCTTCGATCGCGCCCTTGCCGCGACCGGTGACGAAAATCATCTGTTCGATGCCCGCCTCGCGCGCTTCATCGACGGCATATTGGATCAGCGGGCGGTCGACGACAGGCAACAATTCCTTGGGCACCGACTTGGTCGCCGGAAGGAAACGGGTGCCAAGCCCTGCAACAGGAAACACGGCTTTGCGAATTGGCTTGTTAGGCATGAGACTCCATTCTCGCTAATCGCGGACGACAGGCTTTGCCATCCGTGGCTCAAAGGTCAAGCGAAGCGAAAGGATTACCCCGCCCGGTCAGACGGCCAGCAGGCGCTGCGCCGTGGTTTCGAGCGATGCGATCTCCGCGTCGAGTTGCTCAAGCGAGACATGCATATAGTTGTTCCGCGCGTCACGACAGGTGAAGCCGCCAGGCGCAGGCTGCTGAAAGCCGCCGACAATGAGAGACCGAAAACGATCGATCCTCTGCATGTTCCGCTCGATATCCGAAATTTCGGTCAAGGCTCCGGCGTTGCGCCGGTCGCGCATCGCCACCATGGTCCGCAATTCGGCCATCAATTTAGCCATGGCCGGGCGCGTCCGGGTGCCGACGGTTCTGACGTCACCCATTGCCTCCCGCATCATGGCGATTTTCGCTTCCAGACTTTGTTCCAACATCGTCCAGGCACAAACCAGACGTCCTACGCCACATAGCAGCGCAGCATCTTCCGGCGCATAGTCAGACACCGCCCTCACCTTGATTTCCGATATGTGGTTCACGATTCCACCCCCGACCCGCTTTTGTTTCTTTGCCCACACAAACACTGCACGCAATGGGTCAGCCAAGGCTAGAGGCGAACCAGAGCGTCGCCCGCATCAACAGCACAGGCCAGCGGCAGACGTGCAAAATCAGCGATGAGTCGATAACTGGCAACCGCGTCAAGGCCGGGTCGAATCAAAAATCGATAGCGATTCCCTTGCGTTCCCAGTCGCCATAGCGGACGGGGCTAAGTTCCTCATCATGGCGTGGCGGCTGATCGACGGGGTCGGGTTCCGGCACGGGCGGGCTTTTGGAAAGGTGCGCAGGGGGCTTCACATGCGCGGGACGCTTGCCGTTGAACATTCCCATGATCCGATGCCTTTCGATTGCGATGCCGCTTGGGCCATCCCATATTCATGCCGCGCCTGCTATCTGGGCCGCGAAGGAGAATGACGCAAGTGAGCGGTTTGAAGACGATGATGCTGTTGTCGGCGCTGACGGCATTGTTCATGGCGCTGGGCTACACGCTGGGCGGCGGCGCGGGTGCGCTGATCGCGGTGCTGGTCGCGACGGGCATGAACCTGTTCACATTCTGGAACGCGGACAAGATTGTCCTGTCCATGCACGACGCGCGTGAGGTGGATGCAGGCAGCGCACCGGAATTTTATGGACTGGTGCGCGATCTTGCACAGCGGGCGGGCCTGCCCATGCCGCGCGTCTATCTGATCGACCAACCGCATCCCAATGCATTCGCCACCGGGCGCGATCCGAATCATGCGGCCGTGGCGGCGACCACGGGGCTGTTGTCGATGCTGACCCGCGATGAAGTGGCCGGAGTGATGGCGCATGAACTGGCCCATGTCAGGAACCGCGACACGTTGATCATGACGATGGTGGCGACCATTGCAGGCGCGATCGCCATGCTTGCCAATTTCGGCCTCTTATTTCGCGGGGGCGGCAATGAAAATGGGCATGGCAATCTGGTGGCGGGCCTGTTGGCCGTCATCGTCGCGCCCTTTGCCGCGATGATCGTACAGATGGCGATCAGCCGCACCCGCGAATATGCCGCCGATGCGGGCGGCGCGCAGATCAGCGGCAACCCGCGCGCGCTGGCGTCCGCGCTGGCAAAGATTTCAGGCAAGGCTGCGACGATCCCCAACCCGGTGGCACAGCGTAATCCGGCAGCCGCGCAGCTTTACATCGTGCCGTCCCATGTCAGCGAATTATTTTCCACCCATCCCGCCACGGAAAAGCGCATCGCGGCCCTGCACGAAATGGGCGGCGGCATATTCGATGGGGGCATGACGGTTCCCGCAGCGGCAACCCCGCGCGCCTCCGCGCTTTCACCGGTCGCGGCCCCGCGCCGAAATCGCGCCAGCGCGCTTGATCCGCTGCGCCGCGACTGACCAGCCTTTGCGCAGGCCGATGAAATGGCCTAGGCGCGGCGGATGGCTCGTTCTACCCGTCCCGATGATGTCCCCGGCCTGGCTACGCGCCGCGCCGCCCTGCGATTGCTCGACGCCGTGTTGCGCCGGGGCGATCCGCTGGAAAACGCCCTTCACGGTGCGGCGCAGGGGTTAAGCCAGCCCGACCGCGCGATGGTCCACGCCATTGCCGCCGAAACACTGCGTCACCTGCCTGACCTAGATACGCTGATCGACGGCGCGACGCGCCAGCGCCTGCCTGACGATGCGAAGGCGCGCATGGTGCTACGCATCGCCCTTATCCAGGTGCTGGCATTGGGGACCGCCCCGCATGCCGCTATCGCGACGGCTCTGCCGCTGGTCGATGGTGGCCCCCGCAAGCTGGTTCACGGCGTTTTTGGCACCATCACCCGTGCCACCCCCACCCTTCCCGTTCCGCCGACCCTGCCGTCAGAGGTCGTCGCTCGCTGGACCCCATTGTGGGGCGACGCGATGCCGATTGCAGCCGCACAAGTCTATGCCGACCGACCGCCCGTCGATGTCAGCATCCGCGATCCAGGCCAAACCGGCATGTGGGCGGAACGACTGGGGGGCGAAAGCCTTGCGCCCGGCCATGTGCGCCTGCCCGGCCATGGCGCGGTGACCGATTTGCCGGGCTTTGACGAAGGCGCCTGGTGGGTGCAGGACCTGGCCGCATCCTGCCCTGCGCGACTGCTGGGCGCGGGTGACGGACGCGGGGTGCTGGACCTGTGTGCGGCTCCAGGTGGCAAGACGATGCAGCTGGCGGCTGCGGGCTGGGACGTGACGGCGGTCGACCAATCGAAGAAGCGACTGGAGCGGCTGAGCAGCAATCTGGCGCGCACCAACCTGTCCGCCACCATTGTCCAGGCCGACCTGCGCCAGTGGGAGCCATCCGCGCCGGTCGACGCTATCCTGCTGGATGCGCCATGCAGCGCCACCGGCATCTACCGCCGCCACCCCGACGTGCTGCATCGCATCGGCGCGCGCCAGATCGCCGAACTGGCGGAATTGCAGACGGAACTGCTGGACAGGGCCGCGCAATGGCTGAAGCCGGGCGGGACGATAATCTATGCTACCTGCTCGCTGGAAAAAGCGGAAGGGGAGGATCAGATCGGCAGCTTCCTGCGCGCCCATTCCGATTTCCGGCTGGCGCCCCCGGTGCAAGCCGAATTGCCAGAAGGCATCGAGCCGTCCGCGGAAGGATGGTTGCGCACCTTACCTGTCACGCTGGCTGACAAGGGAGGGACGGACGGCTTTTTCATCGCCCGGCTTGCGCGCGACGCGGGTTAGGCGGTAAATGGATAAGTCGGCCTGACCGCCAGAAAGGCTCAGTTTGCGCGCAACCGAACCCCTCCCCCTTTATCATAGCTGGCCGCTGTACGACCTGCACGTCCATCTGTCGCCGGTCACGCTCGACAATCGTTCGGCAAAGAGCGACCAGGCGCTGGCGGAACGTGGGATCGGCCTGTGGCACTGCGATCTGAGGGATGATCGGCTAAGCTGGACCAGCGGCGTCTATGATCTGTTCGGGCTGGACCGGGATATGACGGTGCCGCGCCCTTTGGCGGTGTCACTCTACGCCCCCGATTCCCGCGAAGCGATGGAACAGTTGCGCAGCTACGCCATCTGCTACCGTCGCGGTTTTACGCTGGACGTGGACATTCGCCCGCTGAACGGTGGCGACGAACGCACGATGCGGCTTGTCGCCGCGCCGGTCCTTCACGACGACCGGGTGGTGGCGCTGCATGGGATAAAACAGCTTTTGCCACAGGGATCGGCGTTTTTGGAGCGCCGGGAGCCCACAATTTTCAGCCGATCCTGAGCGCGCGGGATGTCCCCGTGCGGAAGCTGTGGATAAGCTGGAAATGGAGCGTTGCCCTAGGCCCATGGCGTCGTTAGAGCGGGCTGTTGATGACCAGCCCAATCCTGATTTCACCATCCATTCTGTCCGCAGACTTCGCCCGCCTGGGTGAAGAGGTTCGCGCCATTGACGAAGCGGGCGCTGACTGGATCCACATCGACGTGATGGACGGCCATTTCGTGCCCAATATCACCATCGGTCCCGGCGTCGTGAAGGCATTGCGCCCGCACACGAAAAAGCCGTTCGACGTGCATCTGATGATCTCTCCGGTGGATCAATATCTCAACGCCTTTGCCGAAGCGGGCGCGGACATATTGACCGTCCACCCGGAGGCCGGACCGCACATCCACCGGTCGGTCCAGCATATCAAGTCGCTGGGGGTGAAGGCCGGAGTCGTTCTGAATCCCGGCACGCCTGCCAAGATGCTCGACTATCTGATCGATGACGTCGACCTGATCCTGGTGATGAGCGTCAATCCGGGCTTTGGCGGACAAAGTTTCATCGAAAATCAGCTGCGCAAGATCGAAGCGATCCGCAAGATGATCGACAAGAGCGGCCGCGACATCCGATTGCAGGTCGATGGCGGCATCGATTTCGTCACCGCGCCGCGCGCGATCGCGGCGGGTGCGGACGTGCTGGTCGCGGGCACCGCCACCTTCCGGGGTGGTCCGGCTGCCTATGCCGATAATATCAGGAAGCTGAAGGGCGGGTGAGCGATCGCAGGCGCACCCCTGCCCCATCGGTGCCGGACCTGGCCGGAGACGGTCAGGAGGATGACGGGATCGAACAGGGCAAGCGGCTCATTCGCATCGCGGATGACAAGGGACTGTCGCTGGCCCAGCGGATCGCCAACCGTTTTTACCTGATGAGCTGGAAGACGCCCATTCACGGGCGGCGGCTGAAGGGCAAATATCCGCTGAAGCTGTTGGCGGTTCCCGACGATGAAATGCCCGGAGACCACCGGGCCGGTCAGGCGATCCGCGCGGGATATTTCCTGTTCCGTGGAACGCGGCAGCCTGTCGATACGGTCGATTTCGAACGACTGTCGCTGACCCCCGCCTTTGCCGATTATCTGCACAGCTTCGCCTGGCTGCGTGACCTGGCCAGTGCGGGGACGCGGGAACAGGGCGCTTCGATTGCCGAAGGGGTGATGCGCAAATGGCTTGCGGTGCATTCCGACACGCCCAGCGAACCGGCCTGGCGCGCGGACAATGCCGGATGGCGGCTGCTGTTCTGGTCGGCGCACGCTCCGTTGATCCTGTCGTCGAGCGACCTTGTCTATCGGTCCCTGGTGCTGAACTGCATCGCCCGCACCGCCCGCCATCTGGATCGCGGCGCGGACAAGGCCCCTGTCGGCTTGCCGCGGCTGGTCGCCTGGGGCGGGATCGTCGGCGTGTCGATGCTGTTGCCGGGCGGGGCGGCGCGCAAGATTTTTGGCGAAGCGGGCCTGAAGCGCGCGATCGACAGCGCTTTTCATGGCGACGGCGGCATCATCTCCCGCTCGCCGCTCGACCAGTTCAAGGCGGCCATGCTGTTGTCGATGGTGCGGTCGATTTATGATGTGCGGCGCGAACAGATACCGCCATTCCTGAACGAAGCGCTGGCGCGCGCCGTTCCGGCCTTGCTGGGCCTGACCCATGGCGACGGGGGCCTTGGCAGCTGGCAGGGCGCGGCGGCGATCGATCCGGCGGCAATGGAGGCGATCGTTCGCGCCAGCCGCGTGCGGGCGCGACCGCTGCGACAGGCGAACGACTGGGGCTATCAGCGCTTGGTCGCGGGCGCGACGATCGTCCAGGTCGACGCCGCGCCGCCGCCCGTCGCGCGGCTGGCGGCGGCGGGCTGCGCATCGACGGGCGCCATCGAGATCAGCGACGGGCCGCAACGGCTGATCGTCAATTGCGGCGGCGCGGCGCTGGGCGGGGCATGGATGCCCGCCGACCTGGCGCAGGGACTGCGCACCACCGCCGCGCATAGCACGATGGTGCTGAACGACAGCAATTCGACCGCGCTGCTGCCTGACGGGACTTTAGGACGCGGCGTGACCGAGGTGGAGCTGCACCGGCAGGAAACGGACAATGGCAGCCGGATCGAAATCAGCCATGACGGCTATGTCCGGCGCATGGGCTATGTCCACCGCCGCCTGCTGCTGTTGAGCGGGGATGGCAAGGAAATCCGTGGCGAGGACCTGCTGACGCCCGCAGTCAAGCGCCGCAAGCCGGTGAAACTGCCCGTCCAGCTGCGTTTTCACCTGGCGCCCGGCGTCGAGCCGACCTCCACCGCCGATGGCATGGGGGCATTGTTGCGCATCGATGATGGGGCAATGTGGCAGTTTCGCGCGAACGGGGGCAAGCTGGCGGTCGAAGACAGCCTGTGGACCGATCATGAAGGCCGACCGCATCCGACCCGGCAGCTGGTCATCACGGGCGAAGCGCTGCCGGGTGGTTCCACCATAGGCTGGCTGTTCAAGAAGGTCGGTTGAAGCGTGACCGTGCGCCTGCTGCGAAGGCAGGAGGCCAGTTCCAAGCCCAGACTGGGCTCCTGCCTTCGCAGGAGCACGTGGCACCGGGGGGGGGGCGATCAGGTTACATCGCCTTACGCAGCGCTACATGCCCCCTATCGCTTGCCGCAGCGGCCAAGCGGCACTAGAGGGCGGCGCAAGCCCGAAACGGCCACCGAACAGCAGGATTCTCGCCATGACCGACGTCACCATCAAACGCGCCCTCCTTTCCGTTTCAGACAAGTCCGGCCTGGTCGAACTGGGACAGGCGCTTGGCAAGCATGGCGTCGAACTGGTTTCCACCGGCGGCACGGCCAAGGCGCTGCGGGAGGCGGGGCTGGAGGTCAAGGATATTTCCGACCTGACCGGCTTCCCCGAAATGATGGATGGCCGGGTCAAGACGCTGCATCCAAAGGTGCATGGCGGCCTGCTCGCCGTCCGCGACAATCCCGGTCATGTCGCGTCGATGCAGGATCATGACATTGGCGCAATCGACCTGGTGGTGGTCAACCTCTATCCCTTCGCCGCTACCGTCGCCAAAGGCTCGGACCGCGAGGAGATTATCGAGAATATCGATATTGGCGGCCCTTCCATGGTCCGGTCGGCGGCCAAGAATCATGAAAGCGTCGCGATTGTCACCGATCCAGCCGACTATGCCCGCCTGATCGCGGAAATGCAGGAAAAGGGCGGCGCGACCAGCTATGATTTCCGCCGGATGCTGGCGGCCAAGGCCTATGCCGCCACCGCCGCCTATGATTCGATGATCGCCAGCTGGTTTGCCTTTGCCGATCAGGGGACCGAGCTTCCCGAAACGCTGGCGGTGGCGAGCAAGCTGGGCGCAACCCTGCGCTATGGCGAAAATCCACATCAATCCGCTGCGCTGTATCTGCCCGTCAGCGGGGGGGCGAACGGTATCGCCCAGGCCCGGCAAATCCAAGGCAAGGAACTGTCCTACAATAATTATAATGACGCCGACGCCGCGCTGGAACTGGTCAGCGAGTTTCGCGATGGGCCGCCGACCGTGGTGATCGTGAAGCACGCCAATCCCTGCGGCGTCGCCACCGGCAATACGCTGATCGAAGCCTATGGGGCCGCCCTTGCCTGTGACAGCGTATCGGCTTTTGGCGGTATCATCGCCGTCAATCGCCCCCTCGACGGGCCTACCGCCGAAGCGATCAGCGGCATTTTCACCGAAGTCGTCGCCGCTCCCGACGCGGACGACGATGCCAAGGCCATTTTCGCGAAGAAAAAGAACCTGCGCCTGCTGCTGACCGGCGACCTGCCCGATCCGACCCGCAACGGGCTTCAGATCAAGAGCATTGCCGGTGGCCTGCTGGTGCAGGGCCGCGACAATGGCCGGATCAGCCGCGACCAGTTGAAGGTCGTTACCAAGCGCGCGCCGACCGAACAGGAACTCACCGACTGCCTGTTCGCCTGGACCGTCGCCAAACATGTTAAGTCCAACGCAATCGTCTACGCCAAGGACAACAGCACCGCCGGTATTGGCGCTGGCCAGATGAACCGGTTGGAATCCGCCCGCATCGCGGCATGGAAGGCCAAGGACGCCGCGGACAAGGCAGGCTGGGACAAGGCGCGCACGATCGGGTCGGCGGTGGCGTCCGATGCCTTCTTCCCCTTTGCCGACGGGCTGCTGACGGCGGTCGAGGCAGGCGCTACGGCAGTGATCCAGCCGGGCGGTTCGATCCGCGACGATGAAGTGATCGCGGCTGCGGATGAAGCCGGTCTGGCGATGGTGTTCACGGGCATGCGTCACTTCCGCCACTGATCGGCGGAGATGACGGCAGAAAGGGGTGCAGCCTGCACGGCGGCCCCGTCTGCCTAACGCGGCGTTAACCAATCCTTAGATGATTTCCTTCACTCGGCATGGTAGATGGATTTTATCGGGGGGCTTGAATGCCGGGTATCGATCAGAATGTGGACGTCGCCATCATCGGCGCGGGTCCTGCCGGCCTTACCGCAGCCTATCTGCTGACGAAAAAAGGCTATTCGGTCGCGGTCATCGAAAAGGACCCCATTTATGTCGGCGGCATCAGCCGGACGGTCGAGCTGAACGGTTTCCGCTTCGACATTGGCGGTCACCGCTTCTTTTCGAAGTCGAAAGAGGTGGTCGACCTCTGGAATGAAATATTGCCCAACGATTTCATCCAGCGCCCGCGGATGAGCCGCATCTATTATGAGGGCAAATTCTACAGCTATCCCCTGCGCGCGTTCGAAGCCCTGCTGAATCTGGGCTTTTGGCGGTCGGCCCTGTGCATGGCGAGTTTCGCCAAGGCAAAGCTGTTCCCCAACCGCACCATCCGGTCTTTCCAGGATTGGACGGTGAACGCATTTGGCCACAAGCTTTTTTCGATTTTCTTTAAGACCTATACCGAAAAAGTATGGGGCATGCCCTGCGACGAAATGTCGGCGGACTGGGCGGCGCAGCGCATCAAGGGGCTGTCGCTATGGGGCGCGGTCAAGGATGGGCTGAAACGCTCGCTGGGCCTCAACAAGCGTCCCAATGACGGGATGGAGACCAAGACGCTGCTGGAAAGCTTTCGCTATCCGCGCCTTGGCCCCGGCATGATGTGGGAAGCCGCGCGCGATTTCGTGGTGGCGGGCGGCAACCAGGTGCTGATGGCGCACGGCCTGCAACGGCTGGCGCGTAATGACGCGTCGGACCAGTGGCAGATGGTGGCCAATGGGCCAGATGGCGACATATTGCTGACGTCGACCCATGTGATCAGTTCCGCGCCGATGCGCGAACTGGCCGGTCGCATCCATCCGCTGCCCGCAACGCTGGGCAACGCAATGGAGCTTAAATATCGCGACTTTCTGACCGTCGCGCTGATGATCCGGTCGGAGGACCTGTTTCCCGACAACTGGATCTACATCCATGACAGCAAGGTTCAGGTCGGCCGCATCCAGAATTTCCGCAGTTGGTCGCCGGAAATGGTGCCCGACCCGACGCTGGCCTGCGTGGGGCTGGAATATTTCTGTTTTGAGGGCGATGGCCTTTGGTCCTCGAGCGACGCCGATCTGGTCGAATTGGCCAAGAAGGAAATGGCATTGCTGGGCCTGTGCGATCCCGCCGATGTCGTAGGCGGCGCAGTGGTTCGGCAGGAAAAGGCCTATCCGGTCTATGACGATGATTATGCCGCCAACGTCCTGGCGATGCGCAGTGAATTGCAGCGGCTTTACCCGACACTGCACCTGGTCGGTCGCAATGGCATGCATCGTTACAATAATCAGGATCATGCCATGATGACGGCGATGCTGACCGTCCGCAACATCGAGGCTGGCGAGACGATCTACGACATCTGGGCCGTGAACGAAGACGCCGAATATCATGAAGCTGGCGAAGAAGGTCAGGATGCCGCCGGAGAACAGGCAGCCCTGTCCAGCCTGCGCAGCGTGCCGGGCCGCCTGAGGGCAGCCTGACGTCATGGGAGCACGCACGTCTGCAGTGGCGTCAATGACGGCGGGCGTGATCGCTCGTTTCACCTTCACCCGCTATCTGGTGGCCAGCGTCATCGCCCTGTGCGGCGACATGCTGCTGTTCCTGGGCCTGCTGAAGGCGGATGTGACGCCAGCGGCAGCGGGCTTTGCCGGCTATGCCGGGGGGCTGCTGCTGCACTGGATGATCAGCATCCGTTTCGTGTTCACGCCGTCCGATCGCGCCACCCATGGACAGCGTCTGGGTTTTGTAGCCAGCGCGATCATCGGGCTGGCGATCACCACCGGGTTGATCAGCGGCCTCAGCGCAACCGGGCTGGCCCCTGCGCTGGCAAAGCTGATCGCCGTGCCCGTCAGTTTCCTGGCTGTTTATGCGATCCGAAAATATGGCGTCTTTTCCGCTGCCTGACCAAAATCATGCCATTCCCGCAAAGAGCGGCCCGAACTTCACGCCCGGCATGTGGTGGGCGATGTTGGGCTGGCTGTTATGCTGCGCCGTCCTGCTGTGGCTGTCGCGCCATGAGCTCGCTTCGCTGACCTTTCGCGATCCTGACGATTCGATGCGGTTGCAGCAGGTGCGCGACTGGGTGGCGGGGCAGGGGTTTTTCGATGTCAGCCAGCATCGCGTTTTCCCGCCACAGGGCGGCCCGATGCACTGGTCACGAATCGTCGATGCCCCGATCGCGGCGCTGATCCTGATATTGCGCCCCTTGCTGGGGACCGCCCTGGCTGAAACCGTGGCATGCGCGGCGATACCCCTGCTGTTGCTGGGTGCGCTTACCGCTGCGCTGTTTGCCGCAGTCCGTAGGGTTGCCGGGCCGTCGATCGGTTTGCTGGCGGCCGCCCTGCTGCTGATCACCCCAACCATATTGGTGCAGTTCGGACCGTTGCGGATCGATCACCATGGGTGGCAGATCGTGATGGCGACAATCGCGCTAGGCGGCGCGCTGGATTATCGCGCTGCGCGGGGCGGCATCATCGCCGGCATCGCCATGGCCATATGGTTGCAGATTTCGAGCGAAGGCCTGCCCTATGCCGCCCTGTTCGCCGCGATATTCGCGCTGTGGCAGTGGCGCGACCGGGGGCAGACGCCCCGCTTCATCGCTTACGCCGTAACGCTGGGGGGCGCTGCGCTGCCGCTGCTGGCGCTGCTGCGCGGCCCTGCGGCGCTGGTGCAGCAGCAATGCGATTCGCTGTCGGCTGCCTATCTCTGGCCGCTCGTCGCCTTCGCCATCGCTACGCCGATCCTGTTCCGGGTGCTGCCCAAATCCGCCAGTGGGCGCTTCGCGGCAGCAGCAGCGGGCGCAGCGGCGGCAACGGCTATTTTCGCCTTTACCGGTGGCCCCTGCCTTACGGGCGATCCCTTCAAAGCGCTCGGCCCGCTGGCCTATAAGCTATGGTATCTGCATGTGATGGAGGGGCGGCCCATATGGGAGCAGGCGATTTCGATGGTCGGCCTGATCCTGTTACCGCCGCTGGCGGGCCTGGTCGGAACGATCGCTGCGGGCCGTGCCGCCAAGGATCAGGGTGAAAGAGATCGCTGGATCGTGATCGCGTTGCTGCTGATCGGATCGACCGGTGTCGCCGTGATGGTGATGCGCGCCATGTCGGTCGCGCATATCATGGCCCTGCCGGGCACTGCCTGGCTAATCGCACAGCTTTTCCGCCGAGCGCAAAGCCACAGCAGCGCAATCGTGCGGGTGCTGGGGTCGGCGGCGGTCGCGGTGCTCACGCCGACGGCCCTGTGCGCCCTGTGGGTGGCCATCACGCCGGAGAAGAAAGGCAACGACAGCCCGCCTGCTCAAGCGGCCGACTGCCGTGCCGGGGCGACCATCGCACCCTTGCGGCAGTTGCCTGCATCGACATTGTTCGCGCCGCTGGACATGGGGCCGGACATATTGATCCGCACGGCGCATAATGTGACCGGCACTGCCCATCATCGCAACGCCGCCGGAATTACCGCTGTAGTCGAAGGCTTCACCGCAACGCCGGATCGCGCGCATGCCATTCTTGCCCGGCTGAACGGCGGGCGAGGCCCCGGCTATGTGATTGCGTGCAAGGCTTTGAACGAATTTGAACATTATGCGCGGGATCATCGCCACAGCCTGGCCGCCGCGCTGGCCCGTGGTGCGCCGCCGTCCTGGCTGCATCAACTGCCAGCGCCGGAGCCGCTGCGCATCTACAAGGTCATGCCGGTGCGAAACTGAGCGCCGCGCCATTCATGCAATAGCGCTTGCCCGTCGGGCGGGGGCCGTCGTCGAACACATGACCCAGATGACCGCCGCAACGCGCGCAATGGACCTCTGTCCGTGGATAGCCCAGCTTGAAATCGCGTGACGTGCCCACGGCTTTGGGGAGGGGCGCCCAGAAGCTGGGCCACCCGGTGCCGCTGTCGAATTTGGTGGCGGAACGGAACAGCCGCTGTCCGCAGCCCGCGCAGGAGAAGATGCCGTCGCGATGCTCCTTGTCCAAAGGGCTGGTGAAGGGGCGTTCGGTCGCATGTTTGCGCAACACATTATAGGCGAGCGGGCTAAGCCGTTTGCGCCATTCAGCGTCGCTCAGGGAAAAGGGATAGGAGGCCGCCGCGTTCCCCGCCCCCGACCGCCACAGGGTGATCGCCGCGACGCCATAAAGGCCGCCGTTCAGAAGTTGCCGCCGGTTCATCATCCTGATCTAAGCCGCTGGGGCTGAGCGCCGCCTGAACAGGCCACGACGGGACCCTCCACCAGATTTCAACACATGGCGGCGGAACAGCCACACCCCCAGGCGGATGATCAGCGCCACCCAAACGGCCTGCCATATTATCGCCACCAGATGGGGCCAGATCGCCGCATCCTGCGCCGCCCGCGCGATCATTACGAAGGGCGAGGAAAAGGGAAATACCGCCGCAGCGATTTCAGACGGCGACCCCATATGGTCGACGGCATAGGTCGCGAAGAAGAATATCACCATCTGCGCCATGGTCACCGGCATGTTCAGCGTCTGCACTTCGCGCACGGTCGCCGCCTGCGCGCCGATCCCCAGGAACAGCGAACCAAGCAGCGTATAGGCAGTGGAAAAATATACGACCCCCAACAGCAGGAAGACGGGCCAGCCCACAGCGGGGGTCGGCGGCATCATGTTCGGCCCGGCAAATGCCATCAGCGCGACGAATACGCCCGATCCCCAAAAGCAGATGCCGACAAAGCTCATCGCCAGCATCGCCATCAGCTTGCCAAGGAAAACGGCATCGATCGGCACGGCGGCGGCGAGGATTTCGATGATCTTGTTGGTTTTTTCCTCGACCAGATTGGACAGGACCATGCCCGCCAGCAACATGGTGAGCAGGAATATCAATATCTGCGCCGCCCGCCCGGTGAGGAGGCGGGATTGCGCATCCGCCCCGGCGCTGGCGGCAACGGGCCGTTTTTCGACCCGGACGTGGGGAAGCTGCTCCCCCGCCAGCGCGACGCTGGCGATCAGGCCGATGTCGCCTTCCAGCCAGGCGAGGTCGCTCGCCTTGCCGGTCAGCACCGGACGTTCGATCGTGCCTGAAACCACGGCGATAAAGCGGGCGTCCCGCTGCGCCAGCAAAGCGCCAGGATCGCCAGCGGGGGCGCGGCGCAAACGGGGAAGATTGTCGTCGCCCAGTCGGTCGGCCAGCAGGCCGCGCGCCTTTTCCAGACGCACGGCATCGGCGGCGGGCATGGCCACCCCGACCGTCGGGCGAAGGCCCTCTGTCGTGATCTTTTCCCCCAAACCGCCAAAGGCCATGCCGATGACGACGGGAAATAGTGGCCCCAGCAGGAACAGGATGAAGGTTTTCGACAGGATGACCGCCGAAAAATCGCGGCGGGCGATGACCAGCGCTGCGCGAAGAATCTCGGTCATGGCGCCACCTCCTCCGCCTTGCCGTCGTCCATCTCGCGAGCGGCGGCGGCTCCGGCGATGGATACGAAGGCATCGTGCAGGCCGGGCCGTTCGATCGACAGGCTTTCAATACCCGCCTGCCCGTCGAGCAGGGCATGCAGCAGCGGTTCTATGCCCTCGTCCGGCAGGTCGAAATGCCAGGCTCCGTCATGCGCCAGGGCTTCGGACGGAAGAGCGCGGCGCCACGCGCCGTCGCTTGCCCGCGTGCGCAGCCGCACTTGCGGACGCAACTGGTCGCGCGCATCGGCGACCGATCCTTCGAACCGGATGCGCCCGCCAGCCACAATCGCGATCCGTTCGCACAATCGTTCGGCATGCGCGATGACATGGGTCGAAAACAGCACGGTGACGCCGCGTCGCGCCTGTTCGCGGATCAGCGCCTCCAGCTTGCCCTGGTTGATGGCGTCGAGACCGGAAAAGGGTTCGTCCAGCACGATAAGGCGCGGTTCGTGCACGATGGTGCCGAACAGCTGGACGGTTTGGGCCATGCCCTTGGACAATTGCCTGATCGGCTTGTCGATCGAAGCACCCATGCCATGATCCGTCAGCAAGGCGCGGGCGCGTTCCCGCCCGACCTTCAAAGGCAGGCCGCGCAGCGCGCCCATGAAGGCGATCGCTTCGGCCGCCTTCATGGAAGGATAGAGGCCGCGTTCTTCCGGCAGGTAACCGATGGCGCGCGCCTGACGGAGCGGGATTGGATCGCCCAGCAACGTCCGGCGACCTTCGTCCGGGTCGATGATGCCCAGCAGGGTGCGCAATAACGTCGTCTTGCCCGCGCCATTGGGGCCAAGAACGCCGTATATGGATCCAGCGGGCACCGCTATGTCGATGCCATCGACCGCGCGGAAATCGCCGAATGCCTTGACAAGACCGTGGCCTTCGACAGCATAGGTGAGGGACGGAGCCGGGGTGTCGCCGATCATCCGATCCTGATAGTCGCACGCCATGCCAACGCAAATGGAAACCTTGGAACAACGCCTGAAAGCGCAAGCGCGGCAGCTGGGCTTTGCGGCCTGCGCCATCGCGCGCGCCGACGCCGCGCCGCAAGCCGGGCAAAGGTTGCGCGAATGGCTGGATGCAGGGCGGCATGGCGACATGCTGTGGATGGAGGATCGGGCCGAACAACGCGCATCGCCTGCCGGATTATGGCCCGACGTGCGCAGCGTCATCATGCTGGGGATGAGCTATGCGCCTGGCCGCGACCCGCTGGCGCTGGCCGACATGGGCGATCGGGGGCGTATTTCCGTCTATGCGCAGGGTCGCGACTATCATGACGTCGTCAAAAAAGGGCTGAAGGCGCTGGCCCGCTGGCTGGTGGAACAACAGAGCGGCGCGCTCAAGGTCTTCGTCGATACAGCGCCGGTGATGGAAAAGCCGCTGGCGCAGGCGGCGGGCCTTGGCTGGCAGGGCAAGCACAGCAATCTGGTCAGCCGCGCCCATGGCAGCTGGCTGTTCCTGGGCGCGATCTATAGCGAGATCGCGCTGCAACCGGACGAGGCAGAAGGGGATCATTGCGGCAGTTGTTCCGCCTGCCAGACCGCATGTCCGACGGACGCCTTCCCAGCGCCCTATATCGTCGATGCGCGCCGGTGCATTTCCTATCTGACCATCGAACATAAGGGGCCGATCCCGGTCGAATTGCGCAGCGGAATCGGGAACCGCATCTATGGTTGCGATGACTGTCTGGCCGTCTGCCCGTGGAACAAGTTCGCCGACACTGCCGCCGCGAACAAGGCATTTGTTGGCCGCGCCGAACTGGCGGCTCCGGCATTGGCAGACCTGCTGACCCTGGACGATGCCGCATTTCGCGAGATTTTTTCAGGCTCCCCGATCAAGCGGATCGGACGCGACCGCATGGTGCGCAATGCCGCCATCGCCGCAGGAAACAGCCAGGACAAGGCGTTGTTGAACCAGCTCCAGCCGCTGACGAACGATGCCGATCCGGTCGTAGCCGAAGCAGCGGCCTGGGCGATCGACCGGCTGGCCGCCATCCTGCCCTGAAGGGTCAGCGCTTTTGCAGCGCGGCGGCGCAACCAGCGGGGTCGACATCCGCCCCGACCGGGGTTCGCGCATCGACATGGGTGACGACCGGCTCCCTGCCTCGCGCCGGGGCGTAGAGATAGGCGTCTAGCACGCAACGACCGTTGGCAAACTGCAACTTGCGCATCGCACTTTCCCGGATATCAAGACGCGGCGTTCCCAACATCTGCGTCAGACGGCGCGCGTCCATGCCCATCAACGGCCCCGACTTGGCGAAAGCGCTGGCGGGCGGGCCTGCGGGTGAAGGACGAGCGGGTCCGGGCGGGACGAGTCCTCCGCTACAGGCGGCAAGCGATAACGAGATGGTGGCGGCCAGGGCGAGCCGGGCGAGAGTCATGCGGCTTTCCTTCTGACGCCGTGCAGCATGTGCACCGCCATAGCCGCACTCCAGATCGGCGCAAGCAGGTTGACCAGTGGAATGAGGAAGAGAAGCGCCGAAACGAGGCCCATGAGCCACCGGCTGACGGACGGAATGGGTGGCAGATCGGGATGGCGCGGCTCTACCATGTCGGCCAGATCGCGGCCCAGCAGATAGGCGTTGAGCAGCAGGAACAATCCCACCGTGCCGACGCCCGTCGCAAGCAGGACGATATAGGCCGGGAGTGCAAGCAGGTTCCAGCCGATCGTCCGGGCAACTGACATGAGGGCGAAGCGCAGACTGCGCGCGAAGCCCACCGGCCTGGCCGTGGCAGCGGCGGTCGGGTAGCTTTCCCGCTCCACCGTCACGACAATATCATCTGCGAAAAAGCCCATGACCGCCATGGCGGCGGTGCGGAACAACAGCCAGCCAAGCGCGACCGCCCCCAGCGCCGTCGCCGCTGCCTCTGCCAGACCGCCGCCACCCCAACCGAAATAGACGCGGACCGCGTGCACCGCGCTCCACAATCCCAGCGCCGCCATGGCGAACAGCATCAGCGTGATCAGCAGGGTCTTGCCAAGCAGGCGTAGGGCGGCGCGATGAAAGATCGTCCGGAAGGCGCGCAATGCGGCAATGATAACCATGGCCGACCTATCCCGCTTCGTCGCGACCGCGTCAATCAGCGCCGTTGCGCGGGGCTGCGCCTCTCGATAGAGACTGCGGCCAAATCATTTCCTCTTTTCTCGATCATAAGGATGTCGCGTGACTGCTGCTCCCACGCTTGATGTTGTCGCCATCGGCAACGCCATTGTCGACGTGCTCGCCCCGAGCGATGACGCATTTCTGGCCGAACACGCCCTGACCAAGGGTGGCATGCAGCTGATCGACGCTGCGACGGCGGAAAGCCTGTATGCGGACATGGCCGCTGGCAAGGAAATCAGCGGCGGGTCAGCCGCCAACACGCTGGCCGGGCTGGCGGCGCTGGGCAAAAAATGTGCCTTCATCGGGCAGGTATGCGACGACCAGCTGGGGGCGGTTTTCGCCCATGACGTGCGCGCGCTGGGTATCCGCTACGACACGCCTGCGGTGAGCGGCGACGTGCCGACCGCCCGATGCCTGATCCTGGTGACGCCCGATGCCCAGCGGACGATGAACACATTTCTGGGTGCGTCTCAATTCCTGCCGCAATCGGCGGTTGACATGGACCTGATCCGGTCGGCGTCGATCCTGTATCTGGAAGGCTATCTGTGGGATCCCGAACAGCCGCGCGCTGCCATGCGGGCCGCCATCGACGCCGCGCGTGGAGCAGGTCGGAAAGTCGCCTTCACACTGTCGGACAATTTCGTGATCTCTCGCCATCGCGATGATTTCATCGACCTGATCGACCAGGGGCTGATCGACATTCTCTTTTCCAATGAAGGCGAAATCCAGTCGCTGGCGCAGATCGATGATTTCGAAGGCGCGGTTGCAGCCATCGCGGCGCGCGTGCCGGTGCTGGTATCCACCCGCAGCGAAAAGGGCGCGATCGCGGTGGTCGATGGCATGCGTTATGAAACCCTGGCCGCTTCGGTCGACGCCGTTGTCGATACGACCGGCGCAGGAGACCTGTTCGCCGCCGGTTTCCTGGCCGGTCATCTGGAAGGGCTGGACATCGAAAAATGCCTGAAGCTGGGCGCTGCGGCGGCAGCCGAGGTCATTTCGCACTGGGGCGCGCGCCCGGAACAGGATTTGCAGGCGATCCGGGCGAAGACACTGGGTTAGAGCGGTTTTCGATCTGACAGAGCCAGATCGCTTGGGAATCGCCAAACCGGCGTCGGGGGGCCTGGTTTACGCTTTCTGGCTGCGGAACAGGGCGCGGTCGTCCGAGCCGAAGCCCCAGCGCCAGATGACCAGGCCATAGACGCCCAATATCGTCGCGATGCCAAAGACCAGCTCCATCCATTCGAATCTGGGGGGCAGCGCGACGAAGGCCCCACCAGCGGCACAGGCAGCCGCCGATGCGCCCAGCAGCGGCCAGCGCCAGGCATTGACCCGCGCGCCCAAGAGCCGGGCGAGCAAGCGCGCCTTCACCACGGCCCCGACGCCGAGCGCGATGCACAATGCCAGCGCAGGCGCGGCGGCGATCGCCACCTGCGACAGCCCCATGTCCCGCGCCGCAAGGATCAGGGCGAAGCTGAGCAAAGCCTGCAGGCCGATCATTATCAGCGATATCATCAGGTTGCGGTGCCGCGCGATATAGACCAGCGCGGATTCGCTGACGACGGCGGTGGCGGCGACGACTTCGGCCAGCAGCAGGAAGGCGAGCGCGCCCGTTCCGCCGACAAAATGCGGACCGACCAGACCCATCACCGCTTCGCCGGGGATGCCCAGCGCCAAAGCAATCCCCGCTTGCGCAGCAATGATCCAGAAGCCGACCTGGCTCACCTGCCGGGCGATGGCCGTCAGATTGCCTTCCGCCAGATTGCGGGTGATCACGGGACCCAATATCGGGTCGAAACTGGTCTTGAGCTTTTGCGGCAGGGACGCGACCTGCTGCGCGACATAATAGACGCCGACCGCGGCGGGGCTGACGAAGAGGCCCAATATCGCCAGATCCAGTCGGCGCGATCCCCATTCAATCCCGTCCGCCGCCGCCAGCGGCAGGTTGCGCCGGGCAAGCCGCCAAAGACGGCCAAAGTCGGGACGCCAGCCATAGGGGATGCCATAATGGCGGGTCATGGGAATGATGGATGCGACAAGCGCGGCGAACATCGACAGCACGTAGGAGAGAATGAGGCCGTCGCGGGTCGAATAAAAGGCGAAGGCGAACGCACCGATGCTGATCGCCCAGGGTTCTATGATCGACCGCGCGCGCACCGTCGCGCCGACGTCAAAACGATAGGCGCAGGCCGCCAAGGCCACATCCGAACCGGCCACCGCGATCACGATCAGCGCCAACAGCCGGTCCAGCCCGTTGATCGAACTGTTGGGGAACATGGCGGTGGGAAAGGCGACCAGCAGGCAAGCGGCGATCAGCGAGGCGCCCAATGTCACGACCATGGCGTCGGTCACGACATGGCTGTGCGGTCGTTCCGTTTGCGACAATGCGCCCGCCAGCCCACGTTTCAGCCCCAGCGTCGCAAGCTGTGCCGCAAATTCGACGACCAGCACCGCATAGGCGAACCGGCCCAGCGATTCAGCGCCATACCAGCGTCCGGCGATGAACAGGAAAGGCAGCCGCGCCGCCAAACGCAGCAGGAACCCGAATAGGTTGGTCCGGCCGCCCCTTGCCAGAGCTGCAATGTCATCCTGTTGCGCAGAAGGAGAATCCATTACCGGCAAAGAATAAGGATCCCCTCGTCGCTTCATGTCTATTGCAGTTATGGTAAACGATAATCGAATATGGGGCGACGAGATTATTCGGGCCGCAACGGACGCGTGAGCAGTGCATCGATGACCTGAGCGAGCGGCGCAGCATCTTCGAGCAGGGCGCATACCGCTTCAACCACGGGCATGTCGACCCCGGCGGATCGCGCCGCATCGCGCAGCACGGGCGCGGTGAATGCGCCCTCCGCCACGGTCCGCCGATTGCTTAGGAGTTCCGCCGCTGCGCGTCCTTCACCCAGCCCCTTGCCGAGCGAAAAATTGCGCGAGTTGGTTGAAGAGCAGGTGAGGACGAGGTCGCCCAGGCCCGATAGCCCGCCCAAGGTTTCAGCGCGCGCCCCCCGCGCGAGGCCAAAGCGCGTCATTTCGGCAAAACCACGACTGATAAGAGCGGCGCGCGCATTGAGGCCAAGCCCCGCGCCATCCGCCACGCCGCATGCGATGGCGAGCACATTCTTGACCGCTCCGCCAATTTCCGCGCCGACGACATCGTCAGAAATATAGGGACGGAAGGCTGGGCGGGCGATGCGCGTGGCGATCCGTGCGGCAAGCCCGGCGTCGGCGCAGGCCAGCGTGATCGCGGTGGGCAGGCCCTTGGCAACCTCATGCGCGAAGGTCGGGCCTGACAGGACCGCGATCGGGGATGCGGGCTGCGCCTGTTCCGCCACTTCCGACATCAACAGGCCGGTGCCCGCCTCGATCCCCTTGGAACACAGGATCAGCGGCACTCCGGCTGGAGCGCCGCTAACGATGCCGCGCAGATGCTGGGCAGGGCAGACAATCAGCAGCATGTCCCTGTCCGCCATGTCCGCCATGTCGCCGCTGGCGCGCAGAGACGGGTTGAGCGTGACGCCGGGAAGGTAGAGCGGGTTGACCCGGTCGCGATTGATCGCGTCCACCACGTCCGTTTCGAATGCCCAGAGCCGGACATCCTGTCCGTCCGCCGACAATGTCTGGGCAAGCGCCGTTCCCCATGCCCCTGCGCCGATAACGCCAGCCTTCATGCCTTCACCCCCGCGCCACGCGCCTTTTCCGCTCCTGGATCCAGTGGCCAGCGCGGTCGCGCGGGCACCGTCAGATCATCCACCAGCCCCGCCGCATAGCGTTCCGCCCCCGCCCAGGCGATCATCGCCGCATTGTCGGTACACAGCCACAGCGGCGGCGCGACGAAAGGCAGGCCATGTTTACTGGCCAGCGTTTCCAGCGCGCTGCGAATCGACTGGTTGGCGGCGACCCCGCCCGCCACGACCAGCGCCGTGATGCCGCCATGACAGCCCAGTTGCTTTTCGGTGCGGTCGACCAGGCAGTCGATCACCGCCTGCTGAAAGCTCGCCGCGATGTCTTCGGTGGAATATTGACCCGATTGCGCTGCCCGCATCACCGCGCTTTTCAACCCTGCGAAGGAGAAATGCGGTTCCGCCGTCCCCACCAACGGACGGGGCAGCGGCACGGCCCTTGGGTCGCCCTTGGCCGCGGCCTGTTCAACGGCCGGTCCGCCGGGATAGCCAAGGCCCAGCAGCTTTGCGGTCTTGTCAAAAGCCTCCCCCGACGCATCGTCGATGGTCGTGGCAAGGCGGGCGTAGTCGCCGGGGCCACGAACGTGAAGCAACTGGCAATGGCCGCCCGACACCAGCAGCAGCAGATAGGGGAATTGCAGCGATGGATCGGCCAGCCGCGGCGACAGCGCATGGCCTTCCAGATGATTGACGGCAATCAGCGGCTTGCCCGCCGCATGAGCCAGCGCCTTGCCAGTGACCAGACCGACCATAACCCCGCCGATCAGGCCCGGCCCGGCTGTCGCGGCGATCACATCGACGTCCGCCAGCGCCATATCCGCGTCGGCCAGAACGGCAGCGATCAGCGGGCTTAGCGCCTCCACATGAGCGCGTGCAGCTATTTCGGGAACCACCCCTCCATAGGGACGATGCGCCTCTTCCTGCGTCGCGAGGCGGTGGGCCAATATCCTGCCATCCGCCGTCACCAACGCCGCCGCCGTTTCGTCGCAGCTTGATTCCAGGCCCAGGATGATCGTCATTGCAGCTTCCATCTAATGGCCACGGTCATTAGAGCAAGCAGGATATGACGCTGCCTTCTTTCCTTTCCGACCGCCCCCTGCGCCTTGGCACCAGAGGATCGCCCCTTGCCCTGGTTCAGGCGCGGATGACCGCAGGAGCATTGTGCGCTCGCCACGGGTTGGCGCCCGACATGATCGAAACGGTCGTGGTGCAGACCAGCGGCGACCGCATTCAGGACCGCGCGCTAGCCGAAATTGGCGGCAAGGCTCTGTGGACCAAGGAGCTGGACCGAGCGCTGATGGCGGGCGAGATCGATTTTGCCGTCCATTCGATGAAGGATGTGGAGACGCTGCGTCCGCCAGCCATCCGTATCGCCGCCATGCTGCCCCGCGCCGACGTGCGCGACCGGCTGGTGGGTGCCGCGAGTTTCGAGACGCTGCCCAATAATCCGGTGGTGGGCAGCAGTTCGCCCCGCCGCGCCGCGCAGGTCAAGCGGCTGCGCCCCGATGCGAATGTGATCCTGTTTCGCGGCAATGTCGCCACGCGTCTGGCCAAGCTGGCATCGGGGGAGGTGCATGCGACGCTATTGGCGGCGGCGGGGCTGGACCGTCTGGGACGATCCGATGTGGGCACGACCATATCGCTGGACGTCATGCTGCCCGCGCCATCCCAAGGCGCGGTGGGCATTGAGACGCTGAGCGACAACGAACAAATGCTGGCGCTGCTGGCTGCGATCAATGATGCCGACACCTACGACTGCGTGATGGCGGAACGGTCGGTGCTGAAAGGACTGGGCGGGACCTGTCATTCGCCAATTGCGGCGCTGGCGCACATGCAAGGCAGTGAAATCGCATTGCGCGCCGAGATACTGAGCGCGGACGGGCGCGAAGTGGTCAGCGACGGCTGCGTGCTGGCGCGCGGCGCGCTGGACGATGCGGAAGATCTTGGCCGGTCGCTGCTGCAACGCGCCAGCCCGGAGCTTCGCGCCCTGTTCGAAACATGACGCCGGTCATCATCCTGCGGCCCGAACCGGGCGCTGGAGAAACCGCCGCCCGCGCCGAAAGGCTTGGGCTTGCCGTCTGTCTCTGCCCCCTGTTCGAAGCCCGCGCGGTCTCGTGGGACGCGCCTGCCGCAGCGCAGTTCGACGCGCTGTTGCTGACCAGCGCACAGGCCGCACGGCTCGCGGGGCCGCAACTGGCAACTTATCACGGACTTCCAGCCTATGCGGTCGGCGACGCGACGGCGCGCGCGTTGGCAGCGCAGGGATTTGAACAGGTCGTTTCGGGCGATCAGGATGGTAATGCCATCGCCGCCCGCATCGCCGCCGATGGTCATCGCCGGGTGCTGCATCTGGGGGGGCGAACCGTGGCTCCCATCGCTAAGGGGCCGCTCTCCATCCAGCGCATGGTCATCTATGAGATGGTTGGACGCGCCAACGCGGATTTGAGTAAGTGGCTGCAACCGGGCGCGGTGCTGATGATCCATTCGCCGCGCGCAGGGCAGAAAGTCGCTGATCTGGTCCCGCTAAACCAGCGTGATCAGATTCATATCGTTGCGATCAGCCCAGCCGCCCTGTCGGCATGTGGCGATGGTTGGGCAAGCGCGCTGGCCCCCGATCGCCCGGATGACGACAGGATGCTGGCCCTCGCCGCCCGATTGTGCGAATGATCCCGCACCATGGAAGAAACTCTGTCGATGAGCGATGAAGGCGGGGCGGCGAACGCCCGGACAAATCCGCCGCCTGCGCGCCCGCGCGCCAGGTGGCTGATGCTGGCGCTGCTGCTGGCCTTCATAATCGGTGTCGTCCTCACTTTGCTGGCCATGCCCCACCTGCAAGGGCGCTGGGGCGGTGCGCAGCCGATCGCTTCTGTGCCAGACCCCTATCTTCGCGGGACCACGGCTCCCGGCATTGCCCCGCGCGCGCTGTCGAATGACGCAGCGCAGATGCTCGATGGGCGAGTGGTGCAGTTGGAACAGCGGCTTAACCGCATCACCGTCGAAGCGCAGGCCGCGTCCAGCAATGCGGCCCGCGCCGAAGGGCTGCTGATCGCCTTTGCTGCCCGGCGCGCTCTCGATAGCGGGACGCCGCTGGGCTATGTCGAAGGGCAGTTGCGGCTTCGGTTCGGCCAGGCCCAGCCGCGCGCGGTGGCGACGATCATCAATGCAGCGCGGGAACCTGTGACCCTGTCCGACCTGCGTGGAGGCCTGATGGGCATCACGGATCGGCTGACGATGGCTGGACCGAACACCAGCTGGTGGGAGGCACTGGAAAATGAAGTGCGCGAACTGGTCACCATCCGCCGGGCATCGACGCCTTCGCCACGTCCGCAGGCAGCCATGGACCGTGCGATCCGGTTCATGGATGCAGGACGGGTAGGACCAGCTCTGGCCGAAATCGAACATATGCCCGGCCGTGCTGTCGCCGATCGTTGGATGCAGCTTGCCCGCCGCTATCTGGAGGCGCACCGCGCGCTCGACCTGATCGAAACGGCTGCCATCCTGGAGCCGCGCCAGCTGCGCGCAGCCGATGGCCCGCCAGTAGCGCAGGCGTCGCCGCCACCCCCCTGACCCGCCCCCGATCATGTGTCACAATCGACCAACGGTGTAGCCGCGCCGGTGAAACCTCTGGACGCGCGGCGCATTAGTCACGAATATGTCATCTTTCGCCTGAGAGCCGGAGGATCAGCTTTTCGTGCCGCCCTATGCCGACGCCATTGCAAGCTTCTGGAAAGGGCGTCTCGCCGGTGGATCTGGCGCGGTTGAACGGCCTGCGATCTCGCATCTGCTTCGTAACGCCTCCATGCCTCTCGATCTAGGGCGCACTCGGACGCAGGCAGCATCGCTGGCCGCACAGATAAGGGGCGACGGCCGCCAGTTGCTGCTGCTTCCCGGCCTGCTCGCGTCAGAACACAGGATGGAGCCGATGCGCGCCATTCTCGAAGCGGCAGGCTATCGCGCACATGGCTGGGGCATGGGACGTAATTTCGGCCCCCGCGCCGACACGCTGGAACAGATCGACCGGCGCGTCGATGAAATCCGGCGCAGCAGCGGCGGTGCCGTGACCCTGATCGGATGGAGTCTGGGCGGTCTGTTCGCGCGGGAATATGCCAAATTTGCGCGCGCCAAGGTCGGCGGCGTCGTGACCATGGGCACGCCCTTTTCCGGCGATCCGCGCGCCAACCATGCGTGGCGCATCTACCAGCTGGTTTCCGGTTTTCCTGTAGACCGCCCTCCCTTCACCTGCCGCAGGGAAGAAAAGCCATCCGTGCCTACCGCCGCCCTGTGGTCAAGGCGCGACGGGGTGATAATGCCCGATTGCGCCAGAGGCCGAAGTGGCGAGCGGGATCATGCGATAGAGGTCGATTGCACCCATATGGGCTTTGCCGTCGCGCCCGAAGGCATATTGGCGGTGGGTCACGCGCTGGAAACTATGCGCGGCTGAGCCGTCGGACGGCTTCATCCCTGCCGATCAGCGGCAGCAACTGCCCAATGTCCGGGCCATGATCCATCGCGGTGAGCGCACGCCGCAACGGCAGGAACAGGGACTTGCCCTTGCGGCCCGTTTCTTCCTTCAGCTTGTCCGTCAGCGTCCGCCAGATGTCCGCATCGAAATTTGCCTGTGACAGCGCGCTGGCTGCGAGCATCAGGAATTCGCCATCTTCCGGCGCGGGCGCGGGTGCTTCGATCGGCCCGGTGACGATCCGCCACCAATCGTCTGCCTGCGCCACGGTTTCCAGATTGGGCCGGATCACATCCCACGCCTTGGCATCCATGCCGGACGGAAGCCGGTCCGCCACCGCCGCATAGGGCAGCATATGCACAATCTTTTGATTAAGGTGGGCCAGTTCGCCCTCATCGAAACGTGCCGGAGCGCGACCGAACCGGGCGAAGTCGAAACTGTCGATCAACGGCTGCGGCTGGGCCATTGGCTCTATCGCCATGCTGGTGCCCAGTCGGGCGAGCATCGCGACGATGGCCATGGGTTCAAGGCCGATTTCCCGGAAATGCGCTACGCCCAGCGACCCCAGCCGCTTGGACAATTTTCCTTCGCTTCCGGTCAGCAACGCTTCATGCGCGAATTGCGGCATGGGCGCACCAAGGGCAGCGAACATCTGTATTTGCGCCGCAGTGTTGGTGACATGATCTTCACCGCGCAGAACATGAGTGACGCCCATGTCGATATCGTCGATCACGGAAGGCAGCATGTAGAGCCAGCTTCCGTCCGCGCGCCGGATGACCGGGTCTGACAGCAGCCTGGGGTCGAAGCGCTGATCCCCACGGATCAGGTCGGTCCAGGCAATCGGCTGGTCATGATCGAGCCGGAAGCGCCAGTGCGGCTGGCGCCCGTCAGCCTCATGAGCAGCGATCTGGTCGGGGGTCAGCGTCAGCGCGGCACGGTCATAGACCGGCGGCAGGCCACGTCCCAACAACACCTTGCGGCGCAATTCCAGTTCCTGCTGCGTTTCGTAAGCCGGATAGACATGGCCCGTCGCCTTCAGGGCTTCGAACCTTTCTTCATAAAGGGCGAACCGGTCGGATTGGCGCTGTTCATCATCCCAATCGAAGCCCAACCAGCGAAGGTCGGCGCGGATCGCGTCGGCATATTCCGGGCGCGACCGTTCCTGATCGGTATCGTCCAGGCGCAACAGGAACTTGCCCCCGCTTTTGCGCGCCCACAGCCAGTTGTGCAGCGCAGCGCGGATGTTGCCGACATGGAGATTCCCCGTCGGCGAAGGGGCAAAGCGAGTAATGACCGTCATGGGCTACAGCGTCCGAAAGGCGTTGGTGATCGGATAGCGGCGATCCCGCCCGAAATTGCGGATGCCCAGCTTCACGCCGGGGGGCGACTGGCGGCGCTTATATTCAGCGACGTAGAGCAGGCGTTCGATCCGCGCCACCAAATCCCGGTCGAAACCGCGCGCGACCAGCTGTTCGACCGACAATTCCTCTTCCACCAATCCATAGAGTATGGGATCGAGAATGTCATAGGGCGGCAGGCTGTCTTCATCCTTCTGATCCTCACGCAGTTCAGCGCTTGGCGGCTTGGTGATGACGCGTTCGGGCATGACGGGGCCAGCGGGGCCCCTGCCTTCGCCCAGGGATGGCACATTGGCATTCCGCCAGCGGCTAAGGTCGAACACGGTCGTCTTGTAGGCGTCCTTCAGCACGGAATAGCCGCCCGCCATGTCCCCATAAATGGTGGCATAGCCAACCGACATTTCGCTCTTGTTGCCAGTAGTCAGCAGCATGTGGCCGAACTTGTTGGAAAGGGCCATGAGCAAGACGCCACGAATGCGTGACTGGATATTTTCTTCGGTAAGGTCACGCTGCCGTTCTGCGAAAACGTCGCCCAACATCGCATCGAACGCCGTAGCGCCAGCTTCGATCGGGATGATGTCATAGCGCACCCCCAGCAAGCGGGAGCATTCCACCGCATCGTCCAGGCTGCCCTGGCTGGTGAAGCGCGATGGCATCATCACGCACCATACCCTGTCCGCGCCCAGCGCATCGACGGCAACGGCGGCGGACAGCGCGGAATCGATACCGCCCGACAGGCCCAGCACCACGCCGGGGAAGCGGTTGCGGTCGACATAGTCGCGCAAGGCAATGACCATCGCATTGTAAATATCGGCGGGGCGTTCATCGAGCGCGTGACGCTCACCAGGCATGCACAGCCACTGACCATCCCATTTTTCCCACTGCGTCAGGACCAGCGCCTCTTCCCAGTCGGGCAGTTGATGCGCGATGGAAAGGTCCGCCCCCATGACAAAGGACGCGCCATCGAAGGCCAGTTCGTCCTGTCCGCCAACCCGGTTGACGTAGATCAACGGCAGGCCGGTTTCGCGCACGCGGGTCCCGGCGACTGCATTGATGCGGCGGTCGTCCTTATCGATCTCAAACGGGCTGCCATTGGGGCTGATCAGCAGTTCCGCTCCCTCGGCACGCAGATGGGCGGTCACAAAGGGAAACCAGATGTCTTCGCAGACCGGGACGCCGATTTTTACGCCCTTGAAATCGATGGGCGCTGGCAGAGGGCCGGGCGCAAACAGGCGCTTTTCGTCGAAGGTGCCATAGTTGGGAAGTTCACGCTTCTGCCGGATCGCGGTCACCGCGCCGTTTTCCAGCAGCGCAACAACGTTGAACAGCACGCCCTGGGACGCCACGACCGTGCCCACCAGCATGGCGGGACCGCCGTCAGCGGTCGCCTGCGCCAAGCGGTCAAGTTCCTGGTTGGCCCGTTCGACCAGCGCAGGCTTTAACACCAAATCCTCCGGCGGATAGCCGATCAGTTGAAGTTCGGGGAAGACGATGAGGTCGGCTTCCCTCGCACGCTCGCGCCATTGCAGCATCGCATCGGCATTGGCGGCAAGATCCCCCACTGACTGAGTCATCTGGGCCAGGGCGATCACAAGTTTGTCGGTCATAGGTCAGCGCCCTAATCCATTTTCCTGCAAGGCGCAAAAGCGCCTTTCCAGTCGCGACAACGCCCGCTAAAGGGGCCGCGTTTCTCAGCGTCATCAATTCGTCACGGGGGTCCAGGCCATGAAACTCATGACCGGCAATTCCAATAAGCCGCTAGCGGCCGCTATTGCGGACTATATCGAAATTCCCCTGACCGACGCGAGCGTCCGCCGCTTCGCCGATGAAGAGGTTTTCGTGGAAATTCATGAGAATGTCCGCGGCGAAGACGTGTTCGTGATCCAGTCGACCAGCTATCCGACCAACGACAATCTGATGGAATTGCTGATCATGATCGATGCGTTGAAACGCGCGTCGGCCAAGCGAATCACGGCGGTCATCCCTTATTTCGGCTATGCCCGGCAGGATCGGAAGCCAGGACCCCGCACGCCGATTTCGGCCAAGCTGGTCGCCAACCTCATCACCACTGCAGGCGCGAACCGTGTTCTGTCAGTCGACCTGCATGCCGGACAGATCCAGGGCTTTTTCGACATTCCGACCGATAACCTGTTCGGTGCGCCCGTCATGTCGGCGGACATTCAGGCACGTTTCGGCGACCGCAACCTGATGGTCGTGTCGCCCGACGTCGGCGGCGTCGTGCGCGCCCGCGCATTGGCCAAGCGGCTGGACAACGCCCCCCTCGCCATCGTCGACAAGCGGCGCGAGCGGGCGGGCGAATCGGAAGTCATGAACATCATCGGCGATGTTAAGGGCCGCTTCTGCATCCTGATCGACGACATCGTCGATTCCGCGGGAACGCTGTGCAATGCCGCTGCGGCGCTGAAGGCGGCAGGAGCCGAGGATGTCGTTGCCTATGTCAGCCATGGCGTGCTGTCGGGTGGCGCGGTAGCGCGGGTTGAAGCGTCCGAGCTGAAGGAACTGATCATCACCGATTCGATTCAGGGCGTGGATGCGGTGTGTCATTCCAAGAGCGTCCGTCACCTGCCCATCGCCCCGTTGCTGGGTGAAGCGATCAAGCGCATCGCCGACGAAAGCTCGGTATCCAGCCTGTTTGATTGATCGAAGTTGCGCCGCGCGACTTTGCGCCAGCGCAGTGGGGGACTTGTCAGGCCGCGGGCATCAACACCAGCGGCAGGCTGAAAAGCAGGATCAGCGCGGTAACGATCCGCTGGGCGCGGGAAATTCCCAGCGGCTTTTTCTGCCACAGCATCGGACAGGCGAGCAGCGCCAGCAGGAACAGCATGTTCGACAGGCTGAAAGAACCGCCCACCGGCATGTCCTGCCGCAGCGCGAGCGCGCCCAGCAGGGCAGCGAAACTCAAAGACCAGCCGATCAACGCCACGCGCAACTCCTTGCCTGCTGACCAAGGTCTAACGCAGTGACGTTGCCGAAGGCTTAAACCGATTTTGCCCAAGGGTCGTAGGTGCCAAAGCTCCAGAGATTGCCCTCTGGATCGAGCGCTTCATAGCCACGCCCTGGGTAGCCGACATTGTCATGAGGTTCGGAAACGACAACCGCGCCCTCGTTCCGCGCATGAAGGCAATGGGCGTCGGCGTCGGGCACCACGACATAGATGCAGCTGGTAACGCCCCCTAATTCTCGCGGGACCGTCCAGCTGTACAAGGATTCGCCCTGCCCGGCGCGCGCGCTGCCCAGCATGATCATGCCATCGCCCAGCACCAGTTCGGCATGATGGACCATGGTAGGATCATCCCGATCCTCATAAGAAGCGTGCACTTCAAAGCCGAACGCCGAACAGAGGAAGGCAATGGCGGCGGGTGCGTCGGCGTAACGCAGGCCGGGGATGACGGGTGAGCCGGGCATTGTTCGCTTCTTCATCGTCAAACAGGCCCCAGCCTAGCGCGAGCAGCCCTTTGCCGCTAGGGCGAACCGCATGACCACTCGCGACGACCTGAACCTTGCCAACCGCCTTGCCGACGCCGCTGCGGCGGCGATCCGCCCTTTTTTCCGCGCAGGTTACGATACGGAATTCAAGTCCGACCAATCCCCGGTGACCGAAGCCGACCGGGCCGCCGAAGGGGCGATTCGTGCGATATTGGAAAAGGAACGACCGCAGGACGGCATCATCGGCGAGGAATATGGCGCCACCCGCGAAGATGCGGAGCGGATCTGGGTCCTCGACCCGATTGACGGCACCCGCAGTTTCATTGCGGGGCGACCGATTTTTGGCACCTTGATAGCCTTGACCCAGGCAGGCTGGCCCACGATCGGCATCATCGACCAGCCCATCGCGAAGGAACGCTGGGCCGGGATGGTTGGGCAACCGACAACCTTCAACGGACAGCCGGTAAGGACGCGCGCCTGCCGGTCGCTGGAAGACGCGATCCTCGCCAGCACCGGCCCCCAATATTTCCCCGGCTGCACGGGTGAGCATTTTTCCCGGCTGGCAGGTCAATGCCGCGATACGGTGTGGGGCGGCGACTGTTATAATTACGGATTGGTGGCGTCGGGGCATGTCGACATCGTCATCGAAGCGGGCCTGAAACTGCACGACATCGCCGCGCTGGTCCCCGTGGTGGAGGGTGCCGGCGGGCGCATGTGTGACTGGACGGGCGAACCAGTGACAACAGAGGGTGACGGTCGGGTCATCGCAATTGGCGATCCGGCCCGGCTGGACGACGTGCTGGAAGCGCTGGCCGAAGGACATCATCACCATTGACGGCGCAACAGGCCGTTCTTCCAACGAAGAATGGTGGCGGCGGTTTTCGGCTCCGAATCGCTTGCTTTCCTGCGCTCAGCCGACTATGCGCCGCCCTTCGCGATATTTGGAAGGACCGCCCGGCTAACTAGGGCTGCCGGGGCTGTCCATAATCGTCGCGCTGAAGAAGGAGACGAAAATGCCCAAGCTCAAGACCAAGAGCGGTGTGAAGAAGCGCTTCAAGTTCACCGCTTCCGGCAAGGTCAAGCACGGCGTCGCTGGCAAGCGTCACCGCCTGATCAGCCATAACGCAAAATATATCCGCCAGAACCGCGGCACGTCGGTATTGTCCGACGCCGATGTTTCGCACGTGCGCCTCTGGGCGCCCTACGGCCTGAAGTAAGGAGTAGAGGCACATGGCACGCGTAAAACGTGGTACGACCACCAAGGCGAAGCATAAGAGGATTCTGGATCAGGCGAAGGGCTATTATGGCCGTCGCAAGAACACGATCCGCATCGCTCGTCAGGCCGTCGAAAAGGCCGGGCAATATGCCTATCGCGACCGTAAGGTTAAGAAGCGGTCCTTCCGCGGCCTGTGGATCCAGCGCATCAATGCTGGCGTTCGCGCCGAAGGTCTGACCTATTCGCAGTTCATGCACGGCCTGAAGCTGGCCGGTGTGCAGCTGGACCGCAAGGTTCTGGCCGACATTGCGATGCACGAAGGCGAGGCGTTCAGCGCCATCATCGCCCAGGCGAAGGCTGCGCTGCCCGCAGCTTGAGCCGGAACGGTCGCAGGACCGTACAAAAGGGCGCCGGGGCAGATGCTTCCGGCGCCCTTTTTGTTTTTCCGGGCTGCGCTCGCCGACTTCGCGGTGAGGAGCGGGATATAGGCTGTCCCTTTGCCCGGATCCCCGCGAGACGGGTATATGCGCGAGCCTTTCCTTGGGCGGCGCGTCCGGCTAAGGCCCAACCAAATTTTCCGCCGATCGGGAACGACGAAGCCTTATGAGTGAAATAGCCAATCTTAAAGCCGGTTTGATCACCGACATTGCCGCCGCCGATACGTTGGAGGCGCTGGAAGCCCTGCGCGTGGGCGCGATGGGCAAGAATGGCGTGATCACTGGACTGCTCAAGACGCTGGGGCCGATGAGCCCGGATGAGCGGCTGGAAAAGGGTCCGCCAATCCAGGATTTGCGTGAAAGCGTCGCTGCTGCGCTTGCTTCCCGCAAGGCGGCGCTGGAGCAAGCGGCGCTGGACGGTCAACTGGCCGCCGAAAAGATCGACATGACGCTGCCCGCCGACACGGGCCCACAAGGATCGGTGCATCCTGTATCCCAGGTCATGGACGAACTGGCGGAAATCTTCGCTGACCTCGGCTTTTCGGTGGCGACCGGGCCGGAGATCGAGGACCAGTGGCATAATTTCACAGCGCTCAACATGCCCGAAACGCATCCGGCGCGCGCAATGCATGACACTTTTTACCTCAACGCCGCCGAGGGCGAGGAGCCCAAAGTGCTGCGCACCCACACTTCGCCCGTGCAAATCCGCACGATGATGAACCAGGAACCGCCGATCCGCATCATCGCGCCAGGACGGGTCTATCGATCAGACAGTGACGCGACACATACGCCGATGTTCCACCAGATCGAAGGTCTGGTGATCGACAAGGGCATCACGCTGGGCCACCTCAAGTGGACGCTGGAAACTTTCCTCAAAGCTTTCTTTGAACGGGATGACATCGTGCTGCGGCTGCGACCGAGCTACTTCCCCTTCACCGAACCGTCAGTGGAAGTCGATGTGGGCTATACGCTGACGAACGGGCAGCGCGTGATCGGTGGCGACGGCGACGCACCGGGTGGCGGCTGGCTGGAAGTGCTAGGCAGCGGCATGGTGAACCGCCGGGTGATCGAGGCCTGCGGGCTCGACCCGGATGAGTGGCAAGGCTTTGCCTTCGGCACGGGTGTCGACCGGCTGGCGATGCTGAAATATGGGATGAACGACTTGCGCGCTTTCTTCGACGGCGATCTGCGCTGGCTGCGACATTATGGCTTTTCGGCGCTGGATGTGCCCACGCTGAGCGGAGGAGTGGGCGCATGAAGTTCACCCTGAGCTGGCTCAAGACGCACCTCAACACCGACGCCGACCTGAGCGCCATCCTGAAGGGCCTGACCAATATCGGGCTGGAAGTCGAAGGTGTCGAAAGCCCGGCGGAAAAGCTGGGAGCCTTCCGCATTGCCCGCGTTCTGACCGCCGATCCCCATCCGCAGGCCGACAAGCTGCAGGTCCTGACCGTCGATGCGGGGGATGGCCCATTGCAGGTCGTGTGCGGCGCGCCCAATGCCCGCGCGGGCTTGATCGGCGTGTTCGGCTCCGAAGGCGCGGTGGTGCCGGTCAATGGCATGGTTTTGAAAAAGACCGCCATTCGCGGGGTCGAATCCAACGGCATGATGTGTTCGTTCCGGGAACTGGAACTGGGCGAGGATCATGATGGCATCATCGATCTCGATCCTCAGGCCCCGGTCGGGCAGGTTTATGCACAATGGGCAGGGCTGGACGATCCCGTCATCGACGTGTCGATCACCCCCAACCGGCAGGACTGCATGGGCGTGCGTGGTATCGCGCGGGACCTGGCGGCAGCGGGTCTGGGCACGTTGAATGCTATCATCGTGCCTGTGATCGATGGCGTCGAGCCAGGCCCCAACGTGCGGACCGATGACACAGACGGCTGTCCCGCTTTCTTCGCGCGGACGGTGAAGGGCGTCACCAATGGGCAGTCGCCAGAGTGGATGGCGCGGCGGCTGAAAGCGGTCGGGCAGAAGCCGATCAGCACGCTGGTCGATATCACCAACTATCTGATGATCGACCTGGGGCGACCGCTGCATGTCTATGATCTGGACATGTTGAAGGGACCTCTGGTCGCGCGCAAGGGACGCGCGGGCGAAGAGGTGCTGGCGCTCAACGGCAAGACTTACACGGTCGATGAAACGATGACCGTCATCGCCGACGATGTAGCGGTGCACGACATTGGCGGCATCATGGGCGGCGAACATTCGGGCGCGCAGGACAGCACCACGGGAGTGCTGATCGAATGCGCCTATTTCACGCCCGAACGGATCGCGATGACGGGGCAGAAGTTGGCACTTACATCCGACGCGCGCGGGCGGTTCGAGCGTGGGGTCGATCCGGCCTTCCTGGACGACGGCCTGTCGATTGCGACCGATCTGGTGGTGAAGCTGTGCGGCGGGACCGCCAGCGATGCAACACGCGCGGGCACGCCGCCTGCAGAGGTGAAGGTCGTTCGTTACGAGCCGTCGCAATGCCTGTCATTGGCGGGCGTTTATGTGGGGGATCAGGAACAGAAGCACATCCTGGAAAGCCTGGGCTTTGGCGTGGAGGAACATGACGCCACCTTCGACTATCAGGATGGCGTGCCGGTGACGTCGGCGGCGCACTGGACCGTCAGCGTGCCCAGCTGGCGGCGCGACATCGATGGCTGGCCTGATCTGGTCGAGGAAGTCGTGCGAATCGTCGGGCTGGACCAGGTCCCTTCCACGCCACTGCCTCGCACACCGGGCGTTGCCAGGGCGACGGCGACCGCCGAACAGCTGGTGGAACGGCGGGTGCGGCGGACGGCGGCGGCGCGCGGGCTTTCCGAAGCGATCAACTGGTCGTTCATTTCCGAAAAGGAAGCGGCAAGCGTCGGCGGCGGCGACTGGACGCTGGCTAATCCGATTTCGGAAGAACTGAAAGTCATGCGTCCGTCCTTGTTGCCCGGCCTGTTGTCGGCCGCGCGGCGGAATATGGATCGGGGCGCTTCTTCGGTGCGGCTGTTTGAGTTGGGGCGTCGGTATTTTTCCGACAGGGAAAGAGCCACCGTCGGCTTTGTGCTGGCGGGGGAAAAGCTGTCGCGCGGGTGGCAGACGGGCAAGGCGCAGGCGTTCACGGCGTTTGAAGCCAAGAATGAAGTATTGAACTTATTGAGTGCGGCGGGGGCGCCGGTTGGGAACCTGCAGAGCTTTGGCGGGGCGTCCGCGGCGTATCATCCGGGGCAGTCGGGCACGTTGCGGCTGGGTCCCAAGACAGTGCTGGCCGAGTTCGGGGTTTTGCATCCTTCGTTAGCTAAGCAATTTGGTTTGGCGGGCACCGTGGTCGCTGGGGAGATATTCCTGGACGCAATTCCTGCCAAACGGAAGACCGGGTTCATGCGCCCACCCTATGCGCCGCCCGCGTTACAGGCGGTGAAGCGCGATTTCGCCTTTGTCGTGGACGATGCGGTGGAGGCGGATGCGCTGGTGCGCGCCGTCAAAGGCGCGGACAAGAAGAGCATCGTCGATGCGCGGGTGTTTGACGTGTTTGCCGGGCCGGGGGTCGACGAAGGCAGAAAGAGCCTGGCCATCGAAGTAACCCTGCAGCCGGGGGAAAAGAGCTTTTCCCAAGAAGAGCTGGACGCCATCAGCGCCAGCATAGTGAAAGCGGCGGAAAAGCTGGGCGGCGTGCTGCGAGGGTAAGCGTCACGATGCCGGTCGGGGCGGTCCATGCCCCGACGTTTTTCAACTGCGCTATAAAGCGGACGGAGGTTTGAGTGGGGGAGCTGGTTTCGATCGCGTCGGACGGCTTGACCGCCAGCGTCAATCCGATGGGCGCGGAGCTATGGTCGTTGAAGGACGCGCAGGGACGCGAGCTGATGACCGACGCCGATCCGCGATGGTGGACGGGGCATGCGCCGCTGCTGTTCCCATTTGTGGGCCGGTCGCGGGGAGACGCCTATCGACTGGACGGGCGCGACTATCCGATGCCCCAGCATGGCTTTGCGCGCCGCATGGCCTTTAGCCAAATAGAGCATCTGCCCGAAGCGGCGACCTTTCGGCTGGAAGCGGATGCGGAAACGCGAGCCGTCTATCCTTTCGATTTTCGGCTGGACATGCGGTTCGGCCTGGTCGGCGCCACGCTGATGATGACGGCCACGGTGACGAACCGGGGCGCGTCGGACATGCCCTTCGCCTTTGGCTATCATCCGGCCTTTGCCTGGCCCCTGCCCTTTGGCGGTTCCGTGGACGACCATCGCATCGAGTTCGAAAAGCCTGAACCCGCGCCCCTGCGCGCGGTCGGCGACGAGCCGGGCCTGATCGCGCGGGATGCTGTGCCATCCCCGGTCGAAGGCAGGTTGCTGGCCCCGACCCACGCGATGTTCGAGGGCGACGCGCTGATCTGGGACGATCTGAACAGTCGCAGCCTGCACTGGGGGGTGCCGGGGCGCGCGCGTTTGCGGATCGATTTCCCCGATACGCCATGGTTGGGGCTGTGGCAGAAACCGGGCGCGCGCTATCTGTGCGTCGAACCATGGGCGGGAATGGCTGACCTGGTCGGCTTTGATGGCGACGTGTGGGACAAGCAGGGCGTCATGCGGCTGGCGCCGGGCGCAGAGCGGCGGTTCCGCATGAGTGTGACCGTGGTTGAGGGTTGAGGGGGTTGAGGGTTGAGGGGTTGGTTAGTTGACGTACTCCTACGTAGGCAGAGCCTAGTTCCTCGCCCTGAACTGGGCTCCTGCCTGCGCAGGAGCACGTTGGAGGTGGGTGCGATCCAGCTTGCCGCAAAGGTCAGGCGCAGTGGGCGAACTGGCGCGCGGGATTGGATTGAAGGTTTGAAGGGGTTAGGGAAGCGTAGCTGGCGAATCCCCGGAAGATCGCTATATGGCGCGCCATGACCATCCCATCTCGCCGCACCTTCGCGATCATTTCCCATCCTGACGCGGGCAAGACCACGCTGACCGAAAAGCTGCTGCTGGAAGGCGGCGCGATCCATCTGGCCGGAGAGGTGAAGGCGCGCGGGGCGAACCGGCGCGCGCGGTCGGACTGGATGAAGATCGAGCAGCAGCGCGGCATTTCGGTGACGTCGTCGGTCATGACATTCGAACGGACCAACGCGGACGGGTCGGTCGTGACCTTCAACCTGCTGGATACGCCGGGGCACGAGGATTTTTCCGAAGATACCTATCGCACGCTGACCGCGGTGGATTCGGCGGTCATGGTGATCGACGCCGCAAAGGGCATCGAGCCGCAGACGCGCAAGCTGTTCGAGGTGTGCCGCCTGCGCAACGTGCCGATCATCACCTTCGTCAACAAGGTGGACCGGGAGGGGCGCGACGCCTTTGCCCTGCTGGACGAGGTGGCGGACGCGCTGGCGCTGGACGTGTGCCCGATGAGCTGGCCTGTTGGCATGGGCGGCGAGTTTGAAGGCATTTACGATTTCGCGAAGAATCGCCTGCGCCAGCCCAGCGGCCCCAGCAAGGAATTTGAGGGCAAGGAAACCTATGTATCGGGCATCGATGACGACGCGCTGACGGAACATCTGTCCGAACAGGCGCTGGCGCGGCTGCGCGAGGAGGCGGAGCTGGCCGTCGGCGGCTATGCCGATTTCGATCTGGCCGCGTATCGGCATGGCGACCTGACGCCGGTCTATTTCGGATCGGCGCTCAAGCTGTTCGGGGTGACCGAGCTGATCGAAGCGCTGGCCGCCCACGCCCCGCCGCCGCGCGCGCAGCCCGCCGAACCCGCGCCGGTGGAACCGGAAAATGGCGAAGTCACCGGCTTCATATTCAAGGTTCAGGCAAATATGGACCCGCAGCATCGCGACCGCATCGCGTTCATGCGCCTATGTTCGGGCAAGTTCCGGCGCGGCATGAAGCTGACGCCGAGCGGGTCGGGCAAGCCGATCGCGGTGCATTCCCCCATCCTGTTCTTTGCGCAGGACCGCGAAATTGCCGACGAAGCGTTTCCCGGCGACATCATCGGCATTCCCAACCATGGCACGTTGCGGGTCGGCGATACGCTGAGCGAGAAGGCCGGGGTGCGCTTTACCGGCCTGCCGAACTTTGCGCCGGAAATATTGCGGCGGGTCGTGCTGAAGGACCCGACCAAGACGAAGCAGCTGCGCAAGGCGCTGGACGATCTGTCCGAAGAAGGCGTGATCCAGGTATTTTATCCCGAAATCGGGTCGAACTGGATCGTCGGGGTGGTCGGGCAGCTACAGCTGGACGTGCTGATTTCCCGGTTGGAAGCGGAATATAAGGTCGCGGCGGGACTGGAGCAGTCACCGTTCGACACTGCGCGCTGGATCAGTGGCGACGACATAGCGATCAAGGATCTGGTATCGTTCAACGGCGCGAACATGGCCAAGGACCGCGACGGCAATTTGGTCTTCATGGCGAAGAGCGCCTGGGATATCGGCTATCAGCAGGAACGGCACCCCAAGGTGAAGTTCAGCGCGACCAAGGAACGCTGAGTCCGCAATCGCGCAAATATGACGCCGTCATCCCGGACCTGATCCGGGGTGACGAAAATGAACATGGGGGGCTTAGAGCGACGATCGTTTCCGATCGCCTGGAAATCGCTCTAACGCCGCAGCAGGAAGACGGCGTGTTCGGCGAACAGGTTGGCGTTCGCGTGGGTCGTTTCCTTGTCGCCCTTCAAAAACCACTGGCCATCGATGGTCCAGCCGCGTTCCTTCACCAGCGCCCGAAAATCATCGACCGTGACATGATGGATGTTGAGCGTGTCATACCATGTGTCGGGCAATAGCCGCGTCACCGGCATGCGCCCCCCCCACATCAGCGACAACCGGCCGCGCCAATGGGCGAAATTGGGGAAGGATACGAAGGCCTGCCGACCAATGCGCAGCAGTTCGTCAACGACCCGGTCGGGGCGGCGCGTCGTCTGCAACGTCTGGCTGAGGATCGCATAGTCGAAACTGGCGTCGGGATAATAGGCCAGGTCGATGTCGGCGTCGCCCTGCACCACCGACAGGCCCCGACCGACAGCAGCGGCGACATTGCCCGCGTCAATTTCCAGCCCGCGCGCGTCGACCTTCTTGGTATCCCTGAGCGCCGCCATCAGGCCGCCCTCCCCACAACCCACATCGAGAACGCGCGCGCCGGGCTTTACCATGCGCGCGATCAGGGCCAGGTCCGGCCGCAGGCTTTCGATCATGCGCGCCCGCCCTTCAGGAACCCATCGACCACGCGATTGAGTTCCGGGCATTCCAGCAGAAACGCGTCGTGGCCGAAGGGGCTGGACAGTTCCACGAAACTGGCCTGCGCGCCGCTGGCGTTCAGCGCGTGAACGATGATGCGGGATTCGGCGGTCGGATACAGCCAATCGGTATCGAAGCTGACCAGGCAGAAGCGCGCGCGCGACGCGGTAAAGGCAGAGGCCAGGCTGCCGCCATGATCGTCCGCAATGTCGTAATAATCCATGGCGCGGGTAATGTAGAGATAGGAGTTGGCGTCGAACCGTTCGACGAAGCTAAGCCCCTGATGGCGCAGGTAGCTTTCCACCTGGAAATCGGCGTCGAAGCCGAACGTCTTGGCATCGCGCCCCTGCAGGCGGCGGCCGAATTTTTCGGTGAGGCCCGCTTCGGACAGATAGGTGATGTGCGCGGCCATGCGCGCGACGGCCAGACCAGCGCTTGGCACCTGCGCGTCGGCATAATAGTCGCCGCCGCGCCAGTTGGGATCGGCCATGATCGCCTGCCGCCCTACTTCGTGGAACGCGATATTCTGGGCGCTGTGGCGCGCGGTGGACGCGATGACGATGCAGGCTTCGACGCGGTCGGGGAACAATGTCGGCCAGCTTAACGCCTGCATGCCCCCCATCGACCCGCCGATAACGGCGGCAAGGCGTTCGACGCCCAGATGATCGAGCAGCATCGCCTGGGCGCGCACCATGTCAGCGATGGTCAGCACCGGAAAGCGCATGGCGTAAGGGGCGTTGGCGGCGGGATCGACACTGGCCGGGCCGCTGGACCCCATGCAGCTGCCGATGACGTTGGAGCAGATGATGAAGTGACGGGCCGGATCGACGGGCTTGCCCTCCCCCACCATGCGCCACCACCAGCCGGGCTTGCCGGTGACGGGATGGTCGGACGCGACATATTGGTCGCCGGTCAGCGCATGGCAGATGAGGATGACGTTGGATTTGTCCGCATTCATCGCGCCATAGGTTTCATAGGCGATGTCGACGGGCGCCAGCGCGGCGCCACCGTCCAGCCGCAACGGGCCGGGCAGGCGGGCCTGGCGGCGCAGGCCGAAACGGGCATCATCGGTTATCGGGGCGCTGGCCATGGTCCAAGCGGGCTAGGACCGTGGCGCGGTGCTGTCAATCGGCTGGGAACGAGGCTGAAGGCATAGCATCCAGCAGCGCTTTGCCTTTGCCGCCGATGGCGCTAAAGCCCGGCCATGACGAAACCTGCTCCCAAGGAATGGATTCTGGGCATTTCGCCCTATGTGCCGGGCAAGGCGGCGGCGGATGACGGTCGCCCGCTGATCAAGCTGAGCGCCAATGAAAACCCGCTGGGCACCGGGCAGGCTGCGCGCGCGGCTTTGATCGCGGCGACTGCGGATCTGGCGACCTATCCCGATCCCGGCGCGGCAAAGATGCGCGAGGCGATTGCGGCCGCGCATGGGCTGGACCCGGCGCGGGTGATCTACGGCACCGGATCGGACGAACTGCTGCACATCGCCGCCAGCGCCTATGCCGGGCCGGGGGATGAGATACTCTACGTCAAATATGGCTTTTCGGTCTACGACATCGCCGCCCGGCGCGTCGGGGCGACGCCGGTCATCGCGCCGGACACGGACTATGCCACCGATGTGGACGCCCTGCTGGCCTGCGTGACGGACAAGACCAGGGTCGTGTTCCTGGCCAATCCGAACAACCCGACCGGCACCATGACGCCACGGCAAGACATCGCCCGGCTGCATGCGGCGTTGCGGCCCGACATATTGTTCGTGCTGGACCAGGCCTATGCCGAATATCTGGACGCGGATGAGGATGATGGCGGCATCGCACTGGCGAAGAGCGCGCCCAACGTGCTGGTGACGCGCACCTTTTCCAAGATCCATGGGCTGGCCGCCGAACGCATCGGCTGGGGCTATGCCAGCGCGGAGATCATCGACGCGCTGCACCGTATTCGCGCGCCCTTCAACGTCACGACGGCGGGGCAAGCCGCCGCCATCGCGGCGATCGGGGACAGCGGCTGGGTGGATGCAAGCCGGACCCATAACCGGCAGTGGCGCGAATGGCTGGCCGGGGAGATAGCGTCGCTATCCAACCATGGCCTGCGCGCGGTGCCCAGCAAGGCCAATTTCCTGCTGATCCTGTTCGAAGGAAAGCTGACCGCCGAGGGGGCGATGAAAGGGCTGTGGGACGAAGGCTATGCCACGCGCTGGCTGCCTGGTCAGGGGCTGCCCAACGGCCTGCGCATCACCATCGGCACGGCAGAGCAGGTCCGCGCCGTCGCGGCCAAGCTGCGCGCCATGGCGGAGGGCGCGTAGACATGCTGCCATTTTCCCGCGTCACGATCATCGGCCTGGGGCTGATCGGGTCATCGCTGGCCCGCGCGATCCGTGACCATATGCCAACGGTCAGGGTCACAGGCTACGACGCCGATCCGCAGGTGCGGCAGATTGCGCGCGCCATCGACCTGGCGGACGACGTGACCGATACCGCCGGTGCTTCAGTGACCGACGCCGATCTGGTCGTCCTGTGCGTGCCTGTGCGGGCGATGGGCGCGGCGGCGGCGGAAATCGCGCAGGATTTGCCTGCCGACGCCATCGTCAGCGACGTGGGATCGTGCAAGGCGGACGTGCTGGCGCAGTTGAGCGCTGCCCTGCCTGGTCGGTGCATCATCCCGGCCCACCCCGTCGCCGGAACCGAAAATAGCGGCCCGGAAGCGGGCTTTGCGTCGCTGTTCCATGGGCGCTGGTGCATTGTCACCCCGCCCGCCGATGCCGATCCGGCGGCGGTCGAGCGGGTCGCCGAACTGTGGCGGCGCGTCGGCGCAGAGGTCGAGATGATGGACCCCCAGCATCATGACCTGGTGCTGGCGGTGACGAGCCACCTGCCGCATCTGATCGCCTATACGATCGTGGGGACGGCCAGCGATCTGGAGGATGTGACCCAGTCGGAGGTCATCAAATATTCCGCTGGCGGTTTTCGGGACTTCACGCGCATCGCCGCGTCCGACCCGACGATGTGGCGCGACGTGTTCCTGGCGAACAAGGATGCGGTGCTGGAAATGCTCCAGCGCTTTTCCGAAGACCTGTCGGCGCTACAGCGCGCGATCCGATGGAATGACGGCGACGCATTGTTCAACCTGTTCACACGGACGCGGGCGATCCGGCGGTCTATCATCGAACAGGGACAGGACGACCCCAAGCCGGATTTCGGCCGGAGTCACTGATCGGAGTCACTGATTTTCAGACGGGGTGGTTCAGCGCGTTGATGGCGGCGTGGACGCGCGCTTCGGCTTCGTGACGGTCGAGGCCCGCGGGCACGACCTGTCCCACCTTGTAGGTGATGAAGCCTGGGCGCTTCAGGAAGCTGCCGCGCGGGGAGACGCGGCCACTGTCGATCGCGATCGGCACCACGGGCAGGCCCAGCAGCACGTAAAGCCCGGCAAAGCCCGCCCTTAACGCGGGCGCTTCCCCATGCGGCACGCGCGTGCCTTCGGGAAAAAGGCAGAGCGGGCGACCTTTTGCCACGACGGCGCGGGCAGCGGTTCGCAGCGTACGCATCGCGCTGGCCCCGGCGGTGCGCTCTATCGGGATCAGGCCATATTGGCGCGCCACACGGCCCCACAGCGGAATGTCGAACAATTCCCGCTTGGCAGCGATGGCGGGCCGGTCAAACAGGCAGAGGATGTCGATGGTTTCGAACATCGATTCATGCTTCAGAATATAGAGATAGGCCCCGTCCGGCAGGTCGCCTTCGACCCGCACCTTCTGCCCCAACAGCCAGTGCGCGCAGAAGCGGTGAAACCGCGCCCAGACGGTCGCAACCCGCTGAACAGCCCCCGGCGCGACGAACGCGACCAGCAGCGCCGTCAGCACCAGAAACAGGGACATGCTGTAAAAGACCAGCATATAGGCGAGCGACCGCAGGCCCGTGATCATGACGTCACCTTCATATACCGATCAGCGCGGCGGCGCGCCGCAGGAGATATTTATTATATTCACGCGCCAGCATGGTCAGGCTGGGGCGGCTGGGCACTGCATCGTAGACGATCGTCACGCGGCTGGGCAGCGCCTGTCGCAGTTCCAGCGCGGACCGGCGCATGTGCCAATCGGTCGTGATCAGCCGCACCGTTTCGAAGTCGCGCCGTTCCAGCCAATGCGCGGTTTCGATGGCGTTTGACCGGGTGTCAATCGCTTCCCGCCCCAGCGTTATGCAGCAGGCGAACAGCCGTTCGGGCGCGTCATATTGCGCGGCGAGTTCAGCCGGGCGCACCGAACGGTCGACCCCGGAAATCAGCATCCGCTTCGACGCGCCGTCCTGAAGCAAGGCTAGTCCCCGGTCGATCCGCCCCGCGCCGCCGGTCAGGACGACGATGGCATCGGTCGCCCGTCCGTCCAGCGGTTGCGGCAGGAAGATGGCGAACCAGGCAAAACCCAGCATCCATCCAAGCGCCGACAGCGCGAAAAGCCGGACGATCATAGCAACCGCCCCAATGATCGCAGCACCGTCCAGCGCGCAGCCAGTGTCGCCAGCAGCACGCCGCCCAGCGGCAGCGCGGCCAGCACCAGCCAGCCGGCCCAGGACAGGCTGATTGCGCCGACGAGGTCCGATCCCGTCGCCGACAGGCGCGCGCCGAGCAAAAGGATCACCAACAGGGCCACGGTGAAGCCCAGAAAACCGCCAAATAACGCGTCCAGCCCGATACGGCGCTGGAACAGCCGTGCAATCTGGACATCGGTAGCCCCCATCAGATGGAGGACGTCAATCGTACCGCGATGGCTGTCATGTGCGGCGCGCGCGGCCAGCACGACGATGGCGGCGGTGGCGACCGCCATCAGCAGGACGATCCCCGCCGCCAGCCCGCCCAGTGCGGCGAGCAATTGCCCAAGCGGCTGAAGAAAGGTCGCGTGCGGCTCTATCCTGATGCTGGGGGAAAGGGCCGCCATGGTGGCGCGCAGGCGGGCGACCTTGGCCTGCGTCGATCCGGCTGTCAGTTCAACGTCGATCAGCGCGGGAATCGGCAGGTCGCCACTGACCGCTTCTTCCCCCAGCCAGGGCCTGATCTGGTCCGCAAGGGCAGCCGGATCGACCGGATGAAGCGCGCGCACGTCCGGGCTTTTGCGGAGCAGGCGCACGGCGCGGCCACTAAATTCCTCACGACGGTCGGCGTTCGCTTCCACGATCTGCACAGTCACCCGTCCCGCCAGTTGAGAGCCGACCGATCGAACCGCCGTTCCCAGCCCAAGTCCGGCAGCCGCCGCCAAAACGGTCAGAAACATCATGATCGCAATGACCCATGGCATGGGGCCAGCGACCCGGCCTTCGGGCAGTAGCCGATGCCGCGCGGCGGCGGCGGCGCGGCGATCCGCCCCGGTCATGGCGCGACCGCCGCTGGGCTGCGCGGCGGATAACGCAGCGATCCGGTCGGGTCGGACAGCCGCCCCTTGTCCAGCCGCATCATCTGCGCCCCTTCGACCTGGCCGATCAGCGGCAGGTCGTGGGTGGCGACCACGATGGTGGTGCCCAAGCCGTTGAGCGCTTCGAACAAGGTCAGCAGGCGTCGCGCCATGTCAGCATCGACGTTGCCGGTCGGTTCGTCAGCCACCAATATTTCCGGTCGGGCGATGACCGCGCGGGCGATGGCGACGCGCTGTTGCTCACCGCCCGACAGGGTCGCCGGACGCGCATCCGCCCGGTCGCCCAAGCCCACCCAGTTCAGCATTTCCGACACCGATGCGTGGGTTTCCGCCTCCGCCATGCCCGCGACCCGCAGGGGAAGGGCGATATTGTCATAGGCCGACAAATGCGGGACCAGCCGGAAATCCTGAAAGACCACGCCGATGCGGCGGCGAAAGCCGGGCAGGCGGTTGCGGGGCAAGGTCACCACATCTTCGCCAAACAGGCGGATCACGCCCCGGCTGGGCCGTTGCGCCAGATAAAGCAGTTTCAGCAGCGACGTCTTGCCCGCGCCGGATGCGCCGGTCAGAAAATAAAATCCGCCAGCATGCAGAGAAAAGCTGACATCGGACAGGGTTTCGCTGTCCAGACCATAGCGCAGGCCGACATTTTCGAACTGGACGATTGCCGACATGATTCAATGAATGCGCCTGCGCGCTCCCTGCTGCCCCTTAGGTCGCAGCCATGGCACAGTGGGCAGGGAGCCGTAAACCCCAAGCCGCATGGACCGGCGAGTCGCGGCATGCCGCTACCCCCCTGTCGATGCCGCTTGCCCTTGAGTCCAAGCCATGGCTATGAAGCGTCATGATCCTGGTGTGTCCCAATTGCGCCACGCGCTATATTGTCCCGGACAGCGCCGTCGGCGCGAACGGTCGCCAGGTTCGCTGCGCATCCTGCAAACATAGCTGGTTCCAGGAAGGCGCCACGATCACGCCGAGGGAGCCGGTCGAAGCGGCGCCGGTACAGGCGACGGACGACAGGGCGGCGTCTGCCGCTCCTGCAGCGACACCGCCCGCGCCACCTCCACCATCGCGTCCGGTTCCGTCGCCGGTGCCCCCGGTTGCCGCATATGCCCAGCCGACGCGGGAGGAAGCGGAACCTGCCGTCGCCGCTTCGCCGCCACCGCCGCCGCCCCCGTCCCCGTCCCCGTCC
>NZ_JBJDRM010000014.1:0-113679 GCF_044987515.1 Sphingobium sp. ZW T5_29 | reverse complement strand
CACCCCATCGACCCGCCCATGGATGCGCAGGCCCTGGCCGACATCGCCGCGCTCGACCCCGCTTTGCCGGACAACATCGAATCCACCGCCACCGCCCTGTCGCCGGGCGCGTCCGCCGCGCTGTTCATCGCCGCACGCATGGCGCTGCACGACGGGAAAAAGGGGGCCAATGCGGGTCAGGCCCACCCCTTCCATGAACGGTGTGAACTTCGCCCGCCGCTGGTCGATCGCGCCACCCTTCCGCCAGACGAAGCCGCCGCCCGCCTGCGCGGCGCATGGTGGGATGACGAACGCGAAGCCTTGCGCACCGACTATCCCGCCCCGCCCGGATTCGACGGCGAAGAAAGCGACGCAATCTACGACATAGACGGTTATGAGCGCGACCTGACCCCACAGGAAAGCGAAGCCCTGGCCGCGCTGGATGAAGCCCAGCGCCGCCCCTATGAAATCGCCGCCGCATTGGCGCGGGACGCCTTTTTCGGCTTCACGGCGTTGGAGGAAGCGGGGTGATGGCCGCGCGCATCGGCCGCCGATTTGCTATTCCGCCCGCCGACGCCTATAAAGGCGGCGCTACAGTCGCAAATCGACGGTCTTTCGGCGCTTTGCGGCCCTAAACTCCTTCTTTCCCTGCCCCTCTAGCACCCGGCCCGTCCACACGGGACAGGCCGTACGAAAGAAGGAACTACCCATGAGCATCACCGGAACCGTCAAGTTTTTCAACGCCGACAAGGGCTATGGCTTCATCGCCCCCGACAATGGCGGCGCGGACGCGTTCGTTCACATCACCGCCGTTGAGCGCGCTGGCCTGACCACGCTGCGCGAAAAGGACCGCGTTTCCTACGATCTGGAAGAAGATCGTCGCGGCAAGATGGCGGCTGTGAACCTCCAGCACGCCGAATAAGCGGTTGCGCTGTTCGTTCGGGCGCCATTTCGGTGGCGCCCGGACGCTTCCCCCGAACAAGGAGCGCACATATGACACATCCCGACTATCGCGGCCTCGCCGCCCAGGCCCGCACCGAAGCGGACGCCGCCACTCTCGCCAATGTCCGCGACCGCTGCCTGCGTTCGGAAGCCGGCTTCCTCGCCATGGCTGAACGCCAGGACCTCGCCGACCGCAACCGCGCCCGCCGCGAAGCCGCCACCGCCGCCGCCGCTGCTGCCGAACTGGCCTGATCCGGGCGGACCCGAACCGAGCGGGGGTGATCCGAGCGGGGCTGATCCGGGCTGGCCTGATCCGAGTGGGCTGAGATTCCGCTCCCTCATCTTGCCGGTCATCCGGCGCACCCCGTCGCCTCGTTCACATGCTGCGGGAACTCCACGGGCAGCCGCCCGTTACTCCTTCAAATTCCGCAACCAACGGCATTTTGACCAAGGAGTTTCCCACCATGATCCGTACCCTCATCTTCGGCGCAATCGCTGGCTACGTCGGCAAGAAGCTCTATGACGAAGGCAAGCTGACCGAGTTCAAGGACGACCTCGCCAACCGCTATCAGCAGGTTCGCCACGACATGTCCAACCGCTCAGCCAGCACCAACGGCGCCATGACCCCACCCGTCACGTCAATGCCACAGGATCGCGCATCCTCGTCGCTCTGACGGTCTAACCACCTTCTCCCAGCGGCGCTCCCTCAGCCGCTGGAACCCGCCCGCCCCGGCCCGCGCTTTTCCCCCCTTTAGCGTGGAACCGTTGGCGGGCGGCCTGCTCTTCGCAGCACAAAATCATCCATTCCGCTTACGCAACTTCCCGCCTCCACGGGGGTTATCCGTCGCAGGGGCGTCAAAAAAGGAGAGAGAAATGAAGCCTACCCCCATCCTCACCGCCGCGCTGCTGGCGCTACCGCTGATGGCCTGCACCAATGGCTATGGCGACCGCTACGGCTATAACCGTCCCGCAGGCACCTATTCCGGTCGCCAGATTAATGACAATGATTACATCTACCGCGACGCCGACGGCCGCTATTATTGCAAACGCGACGACGGCACCACCGGCACGATTGTCGGCGCAATTGCGGGGGGCGTTCTGGGCAACATCATCGCGCCTGGCGGATCGAAAACGCTCGGCACAATCATCGGCGCAGGCGGCGGCGCCCTCGCCGGTCGCGCGATCGATCGCAACGACGTACGCTGCGAATAACAAAAAGGGCGCGGCCATCACAACCGCGCCCTTTTCAGTTTATCCAACTGAGATTTAGAGCTTGCCCGTCAACTCCGGCACGATCTTGAACAGATCGCCGACCAGACCGATGTCCGCCACCTGGAAGATCGGCGCATCCTCATCCTTGTTGATGGCGATGATGGTCTTGGAATCCTTCATCCCCGCCAGATGCTGGATCGCGCCGGAAATACCCACGGCAATATAGACTTCGGGAGCGACGATCTTGCCTGTCTGCCCAACCTGATAATCGTTCGGCACATAGCCCGCATCGACCGCAGCACGGCTCGCACCAACCGCTGCGCCCAGCTTGTCCGCCAGCGGATAGATGACCTCTTCAAAGGTCGGCCCATCCTTCAGCGCACGGCCACCCGACACGATGATCTTGGCAGACGTCAGTTCCGGCCGCTCCTGCTTGGCGATCTCGGCGCCGACGAAGCTGCTGAGCCCCTTGTCGCCGGTCGAAGCAACCGCTTCCACCGCACCCGAACCACCCTCGCGCGCCGCCTTCTCAAAGGCGGTGCCGCGCACGGTGATCACCTTCTTGGCATCCTTCGACTTGACCGTCGCGATCGCGTTGCCTGCATAGATGGGCCGCGTGAACGTGTCTTCGCTCTCGACCGACAGGATGTCGCTGATCTGCATGACGTCCAGCAGAGCCGCGACGCGCGGCGCGATATTCTTGCCGTTGCTGGTGGCGGGCGCGACGAACGCGTCATGGCTGCCCATCAGCTCAACGACCAGCGGCGCGACATTTTCCGGCAAAGCATGACCGAAGGCCGCGTCATCGGCGACATGGACCTTGCCCACGCCAGCGATCTTCGCAGCCGCCTCGCCCACGCCGCCGACACCTGCGCCAGCGACCAGCAGATGCACTTCACCCAGCTTTGCAGCAGCGGTGACGGCGGAAAGGGTCGCGTCCTTGACGGCGCCGCCCTCATGTTCAACCCAGACAAGCGTCTTCATGCGGCAACTCCCAGAGCCTTGAGCTTCGCGACCAGTTCATCGACATCGGCAACCTTGACGCCAGCGGACCGCTTGGCGGGTTCGCTCACCTTGAGCGTTTCGAGGCGCGGCGAAATGTCCACGCCATAATCGGCGGGCGTCTTGGTGCTAAGCGGCTTGCTCTTCGCCTTCATGATGTTGGGCAGCGAAGCATAGCGCGGCTCATTCAAGCGCAGGTCGGTGGTGACGATCGCGGGGACATTGAGCTTTACCGTCTCCAGGCCGCCATCGACTTCGCGGGTCACGCTGACCTTGTCGCCTTCAACTTCGACCTTCGACGCGAAGGTGCCCTGCGGCAGGTTCAGCAGCGCCGCCAGCATCTGGCCGGTCTGGTTGCTGTCATCATCGATCGCCTGCTTGCCCAGGATGATCAGGCCAGCGCCTTCCTCTTCCTGCACCTTGGCGAGCAGCTTCGCGACGCCCAGCGGTTCGACTTCGTCATCGGTCTGGATCAGGATCGCGCGATCCGCGCCCATGGCCAGCGCCGTGCGCAGCGTTTCCTGCGCCTTGGCAACGCCGATCGACACCGCCACAACCTCGGTCGCCACGCCCTTTTCCTTCAGGCGGATGGCTTCCTCGACCGCGATCTCGTCAAATGGGTTCATGCTCATCTTGACGTTCGCCAGATCAACGCCCGTCCCATCCGCCTTCACACGCGGCTTCACATTATAGTCAATGACCCGCTTCACGGGCACAAGGATCTTCATCGCAACATCCTTTCGTTTCAGGCCACAGCCCGCATATGCGGGCAAGGACGCAGGCGCCCCCTAAAGACCGCCTGCGCCCCATGGTGTTTGTTCAAATGGCTGGAAAGTGCCTCAGGCTGCCTTCCTCACTTCCGCCACGATCTTCTTTGCCGCGTCGCCCAGGTCGTCCGCAGGGACGATGGCGAGGCCGGACGAGGCCAGAATGTCCTTGCCCTGCTGGACGTTCGTGCCTTCCAGGCGAACGACCAGAGGAACCGACAGGTCAACTTCCTTGGCGGCGGCGACGATGCCCTCGGCAATGATGTCGCACTTCATGATGCCACCGAAGATGTTGACGAGAATGCCCTTCACCGCCGGGTCCTTCAGGATGATCTTGAAGGCCGCGGTCACCTTCTCCTTATTGGCGCCGCCGCCGACGTCCAGGAAGTTGGCGGGGAATTCGCCGTTCAGCTTGATGATGTCCATCGTCGCCATGGCCAGGCCAGCGCCGTTCACCATGCAACCGATGTTGCCGTCCAGCTTGATGTAGGCGAGGTCATATTCGCTCGCTTCGACTTCGGCCGGATCTTCCTCGGTCAGGTCGCGCAACTCGGCAATGTCCTTGTGACGGAACATCGCGTTACCGTCAAAACCCACCTTGGCGTCCAGCACCAGCAGGTTGCCCTGCTCGGTCAGCGCCAGAGGATTGACTTCGATCTGCTCGGCGTCGGTGTCGAGGAACGCGGCATAGAGCGAGGACGCAACCTTGGCGGCCTGCTTCGCCTGATCACCAGTCAGGCCCAAAGCGGCAGCGACCGAACGACCGTGATGCGGCATGAAGCCCGTGGCGGGGTCGACACCAAAGGTGTGGATTTTTTCCGGGGTCGAGTGAGCGACCTCTTCAATGTCCATACCACCTTCGGTCGATACGACAAAAGCGATCCGGCTGCTTGCACGATCGACCAGCAGCGCCAGGTAGAATTCCTTCGCGATGTCCGCGCCGTCGGTGACATAGAGACGATTGACCTGCTTGCCCGCGTCACCGGTCTGGATGGTGACCAGCGTATTGCCCAGCATGTCGGTGGCATGCGCCTTCACCTCGTCCAGGTTGAAGGCCAGGCGGACGCCGCCCTTTGCTTCTGCGCCAAGTTCCTTGAACTTGCCCTTGCCGCGGCCACCGGCGTGGATCTGCGACTTCACGACATAGAGCGGCCCCGGCAACTTCTTGGCGGCTTCGACGGCTTCTTCAACCGTGAAGGCGGCGTGGCCGGCAGCAACCGGCGCACCATATTTCGCCAGAAGTTCCTTGGCCTGATATTCGTGAATGTTCATGGGCCCGGCCCGTCCTTTCGCCTGAAAAGCTGTTTCAGCGGCTAAAGCACAGGCCCATCCGGGACTCCAGCGCCATTTCGCAAAATCACTTTGCAAAATTGCCAAATGGATTTGACCTGCCTGACCGGTTTATTGCAGAATCACCCTAGCAGCGTGCACGCAATGGCCGCTTTGCTGGTCACGATAAATATTTCAGGATCCTCGATCGCCCGCAGTTTGTGCAGGAAACGATCGACCGACAGAGCCCCCATGTGTGAGTTGCGGAGAGAGGCTAGTGACTGGACACGTCTGAGCTGCGCCAGGCTAAGGCGGTCGGCCATCCTTTCCGCCATGCACCCGGCGGTCACTGGGGGCAGACCGGCATCCGTCAGGCCAGCGCGCAAACGCGCTTCAGGCGACAGCGTCGCACAAGAGCCAAGGAGAAGCGCCGCAGGAAGCAGGCAACCAAGAATATGGAAAGATCGGACTGTCATGACCCGCCCATGGCTTCCAAAGCCTGAACGCAGCGTAAACGGTTGAGAGTCCGCGCCCTGGCAGAACTCGTTCACTACGGATTTTAGCGGAAGATCAGTGCGCGAGATTCACAAGCCGTGCATTTTCCCGCCGATAAGCGTCAATTTGATCGGAATAGCCGCGCGCGAGACTTTCATAGGCGATCTTTCCCTGTTGCGACCGACTCAGCTGCGCGCGGATCAGAGAAACCTGCTGCCTGCGCAGAAGATAGTTCACGTCCTTCTCTCCGGTCATTCACACCCTCCTATCTTGTCGTTTAAAGACATTGGCGGGATGCCGCGACTCTTCGCGAGTCGTCATTATGGCAAAGCGACCATAGCAGTCGCTCCAAGCCCTAGCGATTCGTCCCGACGCGCCAGAGGAGCATTCCAGCGAGAAAAATGAGCCTGGGGGCCGGGACTATGAGCACAACTTTGCCCATTCAAGTCCATCGATAACATGCCTCACCCCGCCTTACGTGGCAGGCAACTATTTGTCTTTTTTAAGAAAAGGCCAAAATATAATTGAAACCCCGGTCTGATGGTGGCAACCGCGCCACTCCATCAGGGGGGCGTCATCATGGGGGAAATGCTGGTCGCCACTCTGGCGATCATTCATCATGAGATTCTGCTGTTCGCGGTCGTGGGCCTTGCAGTGGGCGGCATAGACGATTTTCTCGTGGACGTAGTTTTCTTGTGTCGTCGATGGTGGCGCAATTTCACCGTTTATTCGCGGCATTCCCGGATGACCACGGCAACGCTGCCCAAATCGTCCAACCCCGGCCGGATCGCCATCTTCGTTCCCGCCTGGGGTGAAGCGGATGTCATCGGCCCCATGCTCCGCAATGCTTTGGCGCAATGGAAAATAGGCCAATATCGCATTTTTGTCGGCGTCTATCCGAATGACGAGGCCACGCTAGACGCCGTTGCCCAAGTCGCCAAGAATGAGCCGCGCCTCATCCTTTGCGTCAATGAAAAGCCCGGCCCCACGACGAAGGCTGATTGCCTGAACCTGCTATGGCGTACCATGCTACAGGAGGAAGGTCACACCGGCTGCCGATTCAAGGCTATCGCCCTTCACGATGCCGAAGATGTGGTTCATGCCGACGAAATCCGCCTGTTCGACCTCATGATCGATCGGTTCCCGCTGGTTCAATTGCCGGTCCTTCCGCTTCCTGGGCAAGGCAGCTGGTGGGCACGGGCTATCGCCAATCATTACTGTGACGAATTTGCCGAAAGCCACGGAAAGTCCCTGACTGTCCGCGAAGCGATGGGAGCTTCCATGCCTTCGGCCGGAGTAGCTTGCGCCTTTGACCGCGACATTTTGGAAAAAATGGTCGATCCGGGCAATGGCGGTCCGTTCGATCCCGCTTCCCTCACAGAAGATTATGAGGTTGGCCTGCGTATTGCCGACATGGGCGGTCGCGGCGTTTTCATCCGCATGCGCGACAGCGACGGACAACTGGTCGCCACTCGGGAATATTTCCCTGACAGCCTGCACGCCGCCGTTCGGCAGAAAGCGCGTTGGATCATCGGGATTTCGTTGGCGGGATGGGACCGGATGGGTTGGCACGGCGGACCCACCGAATGGTGGATGCGAATTCGCGATCGGCGTGCTGCACTGGCCGCCTTCATCCTGTTTGCCGCCTATATCGCATTTCTGCTTTGGTGGATTCTTCAGGTCGGGGCCTGGTTCGGCTTGGGGGACGCCTATCGGCCTTCTCCAACCGTCGAACTGCTTCTCTGGCTGAACTTCGCCTTCTTATCCTGGCGCGTTGCCATGCGCGTCGCCTTTGTCAGCCGGGATTATGGCTGGCGCTATGGATTAGGCGCAATTCCCCGAACCTTCCTGGCCAATTTAATCTCCTTGTTTGCGGCCCGGCGCGCCGTTTCCCGCTATCTCGATTCGCTGTTCGGCAAATCGCTGGTTTGGGAAAAGACACAGCACCGCTTCCCACCAATATAAGGTCCGCATGAGAACAAATAATAGCGGTCGCCCGGTTCGCTTCTTTGTCCTGCTGATGAGCAGTTGGGCGGCGGTCCGTTTCTTCAGCGCGATGAATGAAGGGCTGGACCCGCCCGTCAGCCCTGCACCCGACACACGGACCCCATCATTTGCCGGGATGAACGGAACATTCCGGCATATAGCGTCGCGTAACCCGATCCCTCTTCTCCACCAACGACCACATCCTCTTTTGCTGGATGCACTGTCGCCCAAGCCAATAAGGCTCCGCCGTCGATCATCGCTGCCCGTTCCAACAGCGGTTCAAAGCAGTTTTCTGGCATATCATGATGCCAGGCCAGGCGATGCCTTCATCCCTTCACCGGCCCTTCCACCCGGCATTTCGGCTGCATCGGCAAATCCCGGTCAAAGCACCAGATGGCGGGGCAGCGCATGGACGCTGTGGCGCGAAGGTAGTTCCACGTCAGCGGATGCCGCACCCATAGGTCGGTTGGGCGGATCGCAGGCGGGTATGCGACTGGACTATGATCTCACGCCTCACGCGCAGGGTCGCATCACGGCATATGGACGTTTCAGCGCCGCGCTGAACAGCCCTGCCTCACCTGAGTCGGCCTTGGGCGTCAGCTGGCAACCGATCAGGACGTTATCAATTACATTTGCAGCGGAACGCAGGATCGCGGCGGGCCGGGGCGCGCGGGACGCCAATGCCCTGCTGGCCGTCGGGGGATTTGGACCGACGCAGCTTCTGCCCGGATTGGAAGCTGAAGCTTATGCTCAGGGCGGCGTGGTCGGCTTTCGCGCACGCGATCTGTTTGCCGACGGCAAGTTTTCGCTCCTGATCCCGATTGCGAAGTCGCCTCTCAAGCTGGGGGCCAGCATTTCAGGAGGCGCGCAACCCAGCGTCGAAAGGCTGGACATAGGACCCGAAATACAGCTGCGACTGCCGTTACCGCGGTTGGCCACCCGTTTGAGCCTGGAATGGCGATCGCGCGTTGCCGGTCACGCCGCTCCACCATCCGGCCTGGCCGTGACCCTGGGTGCTGATTTTTGATCATCTGACGCGCACCGCCTTTATCTCGCCGCGCATTGGGCTTAACTCCATGGCTCAATGGATCTTTACCTCCCCGTCGCCAACCTGTCGGTCAACGCACTGGTGATCATCGCCCTGGGTGGCGTGGTCGGCCTATTGTCGGGCATGTTCGGCGTGGGCGGCGGTTTCCTGACAACGCCGCTCCTCATCTTCTATGGCATCCCGCCGACGGTGGCCGCAGCTTCCGCCGCAAGCCAGGTGACCGGCGCAAGTGTCTCTGGCGTGTTTACGCACATGGCGCGGGGAACGGTGGATGTGCGCATGGGCGGCGTGTTGACCGCCGGCGGCATTGTCGGAGCGGTGATCGGTGTTTTCCTGTTTCGCCTGTTCCAGGCCCTGGGCCAGATCGATACCATGATCGGCATTCTCTATGTCCTGATGCTGGGTGGCATCGGAATGCTGATGGCGAAGGAATCTATTCAGGCGCTCATCGCGCTCAAGACCGGAAAGCGGCCAGCAGCGCGCAAGCGGCGTCATCATCCGCTCGTTTCAGCATTACCGATGCGTTGGCGCTTCTACCGTTCGGGCCTGTATATTTCTCCGCTAGCGCCGCTGCTGCTCGGTATGGCCACGGGCATATTGACGATGTTGCTGGGCGTGGGCGGCGGCTTCATCCTGGTGCCTGCCATGCTCTATCTTCTGGGGATGACGACCCAATCGGTGGTTGGCACGTCCCTGTTTCAGATTTTGTTCGTGACCATGGCGACGACGATGATGCATGCCATGACAACGAAGGCGGTCGATCTGGTGCTCGCGCTGCTGTTGCTGATCGGCAGCGTCACGGGCGCGCAGATCGGCACGCGCATTTCCATGAAAGTGCGGCCCGAATATCTGCGAATTCTTCTCGCCTCGATCGTCCTCCTGGTGGCGGCGCGCATGGCGCTGGGCTTGGGATTCCGGCCAGACGAAATCTATACGGTCGAAGTCAATTGAATCGCCGCATGCGTCCACTATGGCTCGGGCCAGCGCTGCTGTTGCTGAGCGCCGCAGACCAGCCCATATTGGTGCCCGACGTATCGCAGCGCGAAGTGGAAATTCAGTACAGCTTCACCGGTGCGGACCTGCTGCTATTTGGGGCCATCGTCTACCCTGATGGGCGGCAACCCAAAAAGCCCGCCGATATTCTGGTCGTCCTGAAAGGTCCCGACCAATCGATCACGATACGTGAAAAGCAAAAAGTGGCTGGCATCTGGATCAATGCAGACACAGCCCGCTTCCGGTCCGCACCCAGTTTCTACGCGATGGCGTCCTCCCGCCCCATCGAACAGGTCGTGGACCAGCGCACCGCCGCGATTTACGAAATGGGCGTTGAAAAGCTCCAGCTATCCCCCTCCTCTCTCAATGAAAGCGCGGAACTCGATCGGTTCCAGGCGGGGCTGATCGACCTTAGGGAACGCGCTGGGCTGTATGTCGAGCGTGCTGGCACGGTGGAAATCACCGGGGGCGTTCTGTACCGCGCCCGCTTACCCTTGTCGGCACGGGTGATTGTGGGTGACTACACTGCCGAAACCTTCCTGGTGCAGGATGGCCGCGTTGTGGCCGCCGCAGTCCGGGACATCACCATCCGCAAATCCGGTTTTGAACAGTTCATGGCGGTGGCGGCAGAACAGTGGCCGTTTCTATATGGCTTGACCGCCATAGCTCTGGCGGTCGGAATGGGCTGGGCCGCCGGAGCGATCGCACGCCGGTTCTAGGCCTCAGGGATTAAGATCGACCCGCTCGTCCTCCGCAAACAGCATTTCCAGTAAAAGCGACCGATGACAGGCGCTCGCCTCCCGTTCAAAACACAAGAGCGCAGTCGGCCGCTCAGCCGCCATCTCCCGAAGCTGCTCGGACGCGACCACCGCCTCCGGCAGATCAAGCTGCGCTGTATAAATCTCCCGCAGCTTCACATGATCGCCCTTGCGCGCGGCCTCCCGGCCCTCAGGCGGCGTTCCCAACGCTTTCAAGCCCACATAGTCGATGCCCGCCTCGCGAAGCCCGGCCGCCAAAATATTCTTGGAAAAGCCGGGCCGCCGGGACAATGGCACGGCCCTGACGTCGGCCAGCAGCGTCACTCCCGCCTCCTGCAGAGCGGCGATGACCTCCGCCTGGGTCGCGCCCTCATATCCAATCGTGAAAATCCGCATACAGCAAACATAGGAAGGGCGAACGACTTTCCAACATCGGGTCTTCCGCTCAACAATCCCCGTCGATCTTGCCCTCTTTCTCGCCCTCGCTTAAAGGGTCCGTTCATGCCCGACATCACCGTTCCATCCGCCTCGCCTGACTTGACCGGTCGGGCGCTGTTTCCGCATCGGCATCTGCTTTCCATCGCGGACCTGAAGCCGTGGGAAATCCGCTTCCTGCTCGATGAGGCGGAACATTGGGCAAAGACCAATCGCGACAATGCCCGCAAACATGATGGCCGGCTGGCAGGGATGACGCAGATCAACGCGTTTTTCGAAAACAGCACGCGCACGCTGCTGTCGTTCGAGATCGCGGGCAAGCGGCTGGGCGCAGATGTCGTGAACATGCACGCCAGCCAGTCGAGCGTGAAGAAGGGCGAAACCCTGATCGACACCGCGATGACGCTGAACGCGATGGCTGCCGACGTGATCGTCATTCGCCATGCGAGTTCCGGCGCGGTGGCACTGATCGCGGACAAGGTCGACTGCCCCGTGCTCAATGCAGGCGACGGGTGGCACCAGCACCCGACCCAGGCATTGCTCGACGCGCTGACCATCCGTCGGCGCAAGGGAGGGTTTGAAGGGTTGATCGTCGCGATCTGCGGCGACGTGCTGCACAGCCGGGTCGCCCGATCCAACATGCTTTGCCTTGCCGCGCTCGGCGCTCAGGTGCGGGCGGTCGCCCCCCCGACACTGATGCCGCCAGAGGTGGAGATGCTGGGCGCGACGCCTTTCTACCGCATGGACGACGGACTGGATGGCGCTGACGTGGTGATGATGTTGCGCCTTCAAAATGAGCGGATGGACGGAGCGTTCATCCCCTCGCCGCGCGAGTATCATATGCTCTACGGCCTGACGCCTGAACGGCTCGCGATCGCCAAGCCGGACGCCCTGGTGATGCACCCTGGCCCCATGAACCGGGGGGTCGAAATCTCCAGCGTCGTGGCGGACCATCCTGAACGATCGGCCATCACGGAACAGGTCGAAATGGGGGTCGCCATCCGCATGGCATGTTTGGATGTGCTGACCCGCAACGCGCGCGGGGTGGAGGGATGGTCTTGAACATCCCTGCCAATAACGAGGAATCCTTGGGCATGAACAAGCTCGCCATCGTCAACGGAAAGCTGGCCGATCCCGCCGGTCAGGACCTCACCGACGGGGTCATCCTGATCGAGGGCGACCATATCATAGCGGCGGGTAATGTCGCCGTGCCGGACGACGTGGATCGGATCGACGCTGCGGGACTGGTGGTTGCGCCTGGCCTGGTCGACCTGGGCGTCTTTGCGACCGACAAGCCGGCCTTTCACTTCGGCGGGATAACCCGGGCGGCCCTGATGCCCGATCAATCATCGCCCCTGGATGAATCGGGCCTGATCCGCCAAGCCACGCGAGCGGGCAAACCTGATTTCTGGGTCCACCCGATCGCCGCCGCGACGCGCGCGCTGAAAGGGACCGAACTAGCCGAAATCGGCATGATGCAGGCTGCGGGGGCCAAGGCAGTCGGCACCGGGCGGCAATGGATCGCGGATTCCGGCGTGATGATGCGCGTGCTTGCTTATGCGTCGGGCCTGGGGCTGACCGTCATCACCCATGCAGAAGATGGCGGACTTACCGGGAAAGCCGTTGCCACCAGCGGCGAAACCGCCACTCGCCTGGGCCTGCCCCATGCCCCAGCCTGCGCCGAAGCCATGGCGATCGCGCGCGACATCATGTTGGCGCGCGTGACCGGCGCGGCAATCCACTTCCGGCTCGTCACCACAAAGGCGGGCTTCGACCTGATCCGCGCCGCGAAAGCCGAAGGGCTGAACGTCACCTGCGGCATCAGCCCCGCCTATCTCTTCCTGGCTGATAATGCCGTCACGGATTTCCGCACCTTTGCGCTGATGTCGCCGCCGCTGCGGTCGGAGGATGATCGAAAAGCCTCGCTCGCGGCAGTGGCGGACGGAACAGTCGACGTGATTACGTCCAGCCATGATCCCAGAGGGCCGGAGGATAAGCGACTGCCGTTCGCGGACGCCTCGCCCGGCATGGCGGGGGCCGAAACGCTGCTGGCCCTGTCGCTCAACCTGGTCCGCGACGGGCATGTATCGCTCAACCGGCTCATGGCCCTGCTCAGCGCCAATCCGGCAAGGATATTGGGCGTCAATGCAGGCAGCTTCGCGCCGGGCAGCGCGGCGGATCTCATCTTCATCGACCCCGATACGCCCTGGATAGTGGATTCGGAAAGAATGGCGGCGCAGGCAGGAAACACGCCCTTCGACCGGATGCCCGTGCAAGGCCGTGCACGCCGCATAATGAAGGGCGGCGTTTTCCTTTGACGGATGGCGCGATTATCTCCCTTGCCCTCCCCGGCAGGCCACGCTAAAGCGCCGTCCTTCGCCGGCACAGGAGTGTAGCTCAGCTGGTAGAGCGTCGGTCTCCAAAACCGAATGCCGGGGGTTCGAGTCCCTCCACTCCTGCCACGTCGCGCCTGCTTATCCTTGATTTTTCAGGGGTTCGGGGCTAGGCGGCAAAGCGAAGATGGGTCGCGGAGCCAGCGGCCGCACCCCCGGACGCCGACATGGCGGGATCGGGAGGGCGGACTGTTGCTTCGCGCTTTGGTGTTTGGTTCGAAGGTTTAGAGGCAACGATGGCGAAGGTTTCTCCGGGCGAATTCGTCAATCAGGTGAAGACTGAGGCGTCGAAGATCGTATGGCCGACCGGCCGCGAAACGGTGATGACCGCAATCATGGTCGCCATCATGACGACGGTGCTGGGCCTCTTCTTCTTCGGCATCGACACCTTCTTCGGCGCGATTGTTCAGTGGCTGCTGGCGTTCGCCGCCAATCAGGCCTGAACGATTATTTGTGGCGCGATTTCCGATCCAGCCGGTTTGACCGGCTTCGAAATTGCTCTGACGGGAGTTTGAGACGGTAACATGGCGCGCTGGTACATCATCCACGCCTATTCGGGCTTCGAAAACAAGGTCAAGGAATCGATCCTGTCCGAAGCCGAGCGCATGGGCCTCTCCCAACTGGTCGAGCAGGTGGAAGTCCCCACCGAGACCGTGACCGAGGTTAAGCGCGGCAAGAAGGTGCAGGTCGAACGCAAGTTCATGCCTGGCTATGTCCTTGCCAAGCTGGCGTTGAACGACGACATCTATCACCTCGTCAAGAACACGCCGAAGGTGACGGGTTTCCTCGGTTCCTCCGGCAAACCGCAGGCGATCAGCGAAACCGAGGCAGCTCGCTATTTCGGCGCCCGCAAGGAAGCTGAAGCCGCGCCGAAGCACAAGGTCAGCGTCGATTACGAAATCGGCGACAGCGTCAAGGTGCTGGACGGTCCCTTCGCCAGCTTCAACGGCACGGTCGAAGAACTGGATTTCGAAAAGAACCGGGTCAAGGTGTCCGTGTCGATCTTCGGCCGCGCGACGCCAGTCGAACTGGACTTCGAACAGGTCGAACTGTCGAAGTAAGAATTTCCCTCTCCCGCAAGCGGGAGAGGGCAGCGAGACTTGGCGGCTCAGCCGCCTAGTCGCAGCGGGAGAGGGCTTAACCCCCTCTCCAAATCGGTCTAAGCGGCGAGCCGCTAAGACCTCCTAGTCCTCTCCCCTGAAGGGGCGAGGATATATATGCAGTGCGGGAGGCTTTCTTCGGAATGCCGCTTGACCGCTAAACTTGAACCGGTGGATTTGCCCGCAAATCTGCCAGCAACAGAGTGAGTGAAAATGGCCAAGAAGATTACGGGCTATATCAAGCTCCAGGTGCCCGCTGGAGCCGCCAACCCCTCGCCGCCGATCGGTCCGGCGCTGGGTCAGCGCGGTGTGAACATCATGGAATTCTGCAAGGCGTTCAACGCCTCGACGGAAAAGATGGACAAGGGCACGCCGCTGCCGACCATCATCACCGTTTATGCGGACCGTTCGTTCAGCTTCGTCACGAAGCAGCCGCCCGCCACCTATCTGATCAAGAAGGCGGTTAACCTGAAGTCGGGTTCCAAGGAACCGGGCAAGGTCGTCGCCGCCCAGATCAAGCGGTCGCAGCTCGCCGAAATCGCCCAGGCCAAGATGGTTGACCTGAACGCGAACGACATCGACGCAGCGACGAAGATCATCGAAGGCTCCGCTCGCGCGATGGGCCTCGAAGTGGTGGAGGGCTAAGATCATGGCAAAGCTGACGAAGAAGGCGAAGGCTCTCGCCACTGCGGTTGACCGCGAAAAGCTGCACGGCGTTGATGAAGCGCTGGGCCTGATCAAGACCCATGCGACCGCCAAGTTCGACGAAAGCGTCGAAATCGCGATCAACCTGGGCGTCGATCCGCGTCACGCCGACCAGATGGTCCGTGGCGTCGTCACCCTGCCCGCTGGCACCGGCAAGACCGTTCGCGTCGCCGTGTTCGCCCGTGGCGACAAGGCTGAAGCCGCAACCGCCGCTGGCGCAGACATTGTCGGCGCGGAAGATCTGCTGGAATCGATCCAGGCTGGCAACATCGACTTCCAGCGCGTGATCGCCACCCCTGACATGATGGGTCTGGTTGGTCGCCTCGGTAAGGTTCTGGGTCCCAAGGGCCTGATGCCGAACCCGAAGCTGGGCACCGTGACTCCGAACGTCGCCGAAGCGGTCAAGGCCGCCAAGGGTGGTCAGATCGAATTCCGCGTTGAAAAGGCCGGCATCATCCATGCCGGTCTAGGCAAGGCCAGCTTTACCCAGGACGACCTGCGCAAGAATTTCGACGCCTTCGTTGACGCGATCGTCAAGGCGAAGCCATCGGGTTCCAAGGGCAAATATGTCCGCAAGATCGCCCTGTCGTCTTCGATGGGTCCGGGCGTGAAGGTCGATGTGGCGGAAGTCGCTTCAGCCTGATCTGACGGATAGAATTGATAGGGGAGCCTCCTTTCTCCACGCGGGGAAGGAGGCTTTCTTCTTTTGTGCTACTATAGCCTGAACAGCAACGTGCTCCTGCGCAGGCAGGAGCCCAGTTCAGAGCGTGGGACTGGGCTCCTGCCTGCGCAGGAGCACGGCATTTCTAAACACCGCTGGGGACCTCCCAACGACGGTGTGAACTTCGGGGTGTGTGACCTTGCATCCCGGACTCCTCCATAGGCAGGAGCGCATCAGGTCATCATGTATCCGTCGGGAATGGCGGGTCGCTTTACCGACGGAAATTATAATGTCTTTTGAACATCTCCCCCCCCTCCTCTCCGACGCATTGACGCGGAAAGGATATGAAAAACTCACCCCGGTGCAGGCCGAAGTGACACAGCCCGAAGCGCAGGGTCGCGACCTTATCGTTTCGGCGCAGACCGGCTCCGGCAAGACAGTCGCGTTTGGTCTGACAATGGCTGGCGAACTGCTGGGCGAACACAACCGCCTTCCCGTTGCGGGCAAGCCACTGGCGCTCGCCATTGCGCCGACCCGCGAGCTGGCGCTCCAGGTGAGCCGTGAGCTTGAATGGCTCTATGGCGAGGCTCGCGCCCGCATCGCGACCTGCGTCGGCGGTATGGATGCCTCCAAAGAACGCCGGGCACTCAGCCACGGCGCGCATATCGTCGTCGGCACGCCCGGTCGTCTGCGCGACCATCTCGAACGCGGGGCGCTTGACCTGTCTGGCCTCAAGACCGTGGTGCTTGATGAAGCCGACGAAATGCTCGACATGGGTTTTCGCGAAGATCTGGAAGAAATTCTGGACGGCGCGCCCGATGATCGTCGCACCCTGCTGTTCTCCGCCACCATGCCCAAGCCGATTGTGGCGCTCGCCAAGCGCTATCAAAAGGACGCGCTGCGCATCTCCACAGTCAGCGATGAGCGCGGCCATGGCGACATCAGCTATCAGGCAGTGACCGTCGCTCCCGCCGACATTGAAAACGCCGTGGTCAACCTGCTGCGCTATCATGAGGCGGAAACCGCCATCCTGTTCTGCGCCACTCGCGACAACGTCCGTCACCTCCACGCCAGCCTCACCGAACGTGGTTTTGCCGCCGTGGCGCTATCGGGCGAGCATAGCCAGAATGAGCGCAACCACGCGCTTCAGGCACTGCGCGACCGTCGTGCACGGGTCTGCGTGGCCACCGACGTCGCTGCGCGCGGCATCGACCTGCCCAACCTCAGCTTGGTCGTCCATGTCGAAATTCCACGCGACGCCGAAACGATGCAGCATCGGTCCGGTCGAACCGGACGCGCGGGCAAGAAGGGAACCGCGGTTCTCGTCGTGCCATATCCGCGCCGCCGCCGCGTCGAATCCATGCTGCGTGGAGCGAAGATCCCCGTCGAATGGGGCACCCCTCCGAGCAAGGAAGCCATTCAGGAACAGGATAACGCCCGGCTGCGCTCCACTCTGATGGAGCGGACGGACCTGGACGAGCAGGATTGGGCATTGGGCGCGGAACTACTGGCGGAAAAGAGCGCCAAGGAAATCGCGGCGATGCTGGTGAAGAGCGCTCGGGCCGCGCTCCCCGCCCCTGAGGAATTACTCGACGCCAGTGAAGCCCCTGTCCGCCGGGAAGGACCCCGTCCGGGCTTTGAAGACACTGTCTGGTTCCGCATGGACATCGGACGGCGGCAAAATGCCGACCCCCGCTGGATACTTCCGCTGATCTGTCGACGCGGACATGTATCGCGGCAGGATATCGGCGCGATCAGGATCGCGGCGAACGAAACCATGTTCGAAATCCCGTCGGCCTTCGCTGAGCGCTTTTTGAGCGCGGTGAAACGGACCGGTCAGGCCAGCGACGAAGGGGCAGAGGTCGCGATTGAACGGATCGAGGGGGCGCCGCGAGAAGTCGCGCGGGAGAATCGCCGGGACCGCGCTCCCGGAAAAGGTCGTCCCAACAGCGACCGGGGACCGCGTCCCCCAGCACACAGTCCACGACCGTTCAAAGGCGGACCCAGGCAGGGCGGCCCCCGAAAATCTCGCGGGTGAATTTTACAGGGCCGCTTCTGATAAAGCGGCCCTGATCATCGCCTCATCCTGCACCGCAAAGCGACAACATCCGCGCAGCCAGTTCTCGCTCACCCATGACAACATGCCGCACGCCCAGCTTTTCAAGATGAGCGACCTCCGCATCGGAATGGGCACGGGCGATGACCTGAAGTTCAGGGTTGAGATGGCGGGCATGTTCGTGAATCGCGCCACCCTCAAACCCTTCGGGGACCGCGATCAACATGCGGCGTGCTTTACGGATACCCGCTGCCAGCAGATGACGATCATCCAGCGCGCTGCCCCGGACCACTGACAGGCCGTCCTCTTCGGCTTCATCCGCCCGATCAGCATCGCTTTCCATCACGACGAAATGCACTTTCCGTTCTGCCAGTCGGGCAGCAATCAACTTGCCGACGCGCCCATATCCCACGAGCAAAACGTGGCCGATCAGGGGGACCTGCCTCGCTTTTTCCGCCGCTTCCTCTTCTTCGATCTCCTCTTCCTTATGGTCGCGCACGATGAGGGAAAATATGAATGGATTAAGGAAGATCGATACGATCGCACCCGCCAGAATCAAATCACGCGCCTCGGCGGGCAGCACTCCCAGTGTCGTCCCCAGCGACGCCAGGATGAAAGAAAATTCACCGATCTGGGCAAGACTGGCCGCGATGGTCAGCGCCGTGTCGCCCGGATGGCCGAACGCGCGCATGATTGCAAAAGCGGCGATGGACTTGCCGATTACAATGATCAGGACCGTCACCAACAATGGCAGGGGCTGTTGTACCACGATCGCAGGATTGAAGAGCATACCCACGGACACGAAAAACAGCACTGCAAAGGCATCGCGCAATGGCAGCGTCTCTTCAGTCGCGCGCCTACTCAACGGAGTTTCGCCCAGGATCATTCCGGCGAAAAAGGCACCCAATGCGAAGGAAACATCGAACGCAATCGCCGCGCCAAATGCGACGCCTAGTGCGATGGCGAGCACGGCAAGGCGAAAAAGCTCCCGCGAGCCGCTGTGTACAACCCAATGCAGCACCCAGGGAATGATACGACGACCGACAACGAGCATGAGGGCGACAAAGCCCGCAACCTTGAGGAGCGTACTCAAAAGCGGTGCAAGCAAAGCCTCCGCTCCGCCTGAACCATCCGCGCTGTTCATAACCCCCGCGAGCGCGGGAAGCAGTACCAGAGCCAGGACCATGACCAGATCTTCGACGATCAGCCAGCCCACCGCGATCCGCCCCCGTCGGGTTTCGACAAGGTCAGCTCCCTGCAGCGCGCGCAGCAGGACGACGGTGCTGGCCACCGATAGCGCTAATCCGAAAACAAGCCCTCCCAGGACAGACCATCCCATGAAGTGGCCCAACCCAATCCCCATGAGAGTCGCGACGGCTATCTGTCCAATAGCGCCGGGGACGGCGATATTCTTGACCGAAAGAAGATCGCGGAGGGAAAAATGAAGGCCGACGCCGAACATCAGCAAGATGACCCCGATCTCGGCAAGTTCGTTCGCGAGTCCGGTATTGGCGACGAAGCCAGGTGTGAAGGGACCGACGAGTATCCCCGCGATGAGATATCCGACGAGCGGCGACAATTTCAGCCGGTGGGCAATGGCGCCCATTATGAAGGCGACGACCAAACCTGCTACGATCGTGCCGATCAGCGGCGTGTGATGGGGCATATATGCTATTCCTGTGCGTCGACGTGATCGCGTGGTGCGTGAATGTTGTTCGCTTGGCTAGCATCGCTGCCAGAGCGATTAACGCTAGCCCACCCCCATTTTCGGTGGGGAATGGAAAATATCTTCCGATTGGTGGCGGTCCGCAAAGCGTGGCCGACACAATTATCAGAAGAACGCTGGAGGTGCGCGGGCGTGTTGGTCGGATACGAGCGCAGGATGGCGGTCATGGCTGCGATACTGTCTTGCCCAGCGTTTCGCGACTATTGTGGGAGCGCCGGGAGAAAGGATCGTGACAGGGGAAAACCATGAATGAGGCACAGGATGGAAATGGATTTTCGATCGATCGCCGTCTGGTTCATGCAGGACGGGGCCAGCCGCTACCAGGGGGGACCGGGCCTTCAGGATTACGCTGGTCGTGGCGGGGTTGAAGGCCGATCCGGTCAGCCTGCTGGAAGGCAGTCCCAGCGGCGCGAGGGCGGAGAATAGCGCGACGACGATCGCCATGCACAGGGCCGCGAAGAAGAGGCCACGCCCCTTCCCCCTGCTGCCCGTGAGCGACGTTGACCTCATGCGCTTTAATGATCCCTTCGGCCCATCAGATAGCGACGGATCGGGTCGAAAACCAGTGCCCATCGCCAGTGGCCGTCACAGCCCATATCAGTTGACAGGTCCGAGTCATTGCACTACCGGGCCACATTCCCACGCGGGTCAACAGGACTTCAAAGGTCCTCGACGATCTGCGTCAAAGCAGATTTGAACGAGAAGAGAAGAGCCATGTTCGCAGTCGTGCGCACGGGCGGCAAGCAATATCGCGTCGCCGCCGGAGACAAGATCGTCGTTGAAAAGCTGGCCGGTGAGGCTGGCGACAAGGTGACCCTGGACGACGTCCTGTTCGCCGGTGAAGGCAAAGACGTCAAGGATGCCCAGAAGCTGACCGTAGCCGCCGAGATCATCGCGCAGGCGAAGGGTGAGAAGGTCATCGTTTTCAAAAAGCGTCGCCGTCATAATTATCGCCGCAAGAACGGCCACCGCCAGAATCACACGATCCTGAAGATCGTATCGATCGGCGCCTGAGCGCTGCTGGCAAACAAGTTTCGAGGAGTTTGAGTCATGGCACATAAGAAAGCTGGCGGTTCATCGCGTAACGGTCGCGATTCGGAATCGAAGCGCCTTGGCGTGAAGAAGTTCGGCGGTCAGGAAGTGATCGGCGGCAACATCATCATTCGCCAGCGCGGCACCCGCGTCTATCCCGGCCGTAACGTCGGCATGGGCAAGGACCATACGCTGTTCGCACTGGGCGAAGGCCGCGTGGTATTCCACACTGGCAAGCTGGGCCGCAAATATGTGTCGGTCGATGCAATGGCAGCAGCAGCCGAATAACGGACGATCGATGACGGATCGTTCCTCACCAACGGGGCGATCCTTTCGGCACAAGCTTTTCCAGCCTGCCGATATTCGAGGGAAAAAGGGGGCGCCTCCATCAGGGAGCGCCCCCTTTTTCCGTTCAGCGGCGTTCCCCCTCATTTTCCCTCAAAGCTCTGGAACAACTGATCGCCTCGCGCGTCCTGCGGGCGGGGCTCAGCCAGAGAAATATCGTCGTCAAGCCGTAACTTTTTGCGGCCATTGGCGAGCCGACAGAGGAGAGATTTGAAGATGTTCGCCCGTACCCCACGCCTGCTGCTGAGGCCCGGCTGGATCGAAGACGCCCCCGCACTTGCCAAGGCGATTAATGACCCGGCGGTCCTGCGCAATTTGAGCCGCGTTCCCGCGCCCTATGGCGAAGAGGATGCGCGCAATTTCCTGTCGCAGCCGCATGATTTGCGCATGCCGCAACTGCTGGCCTTCACCCGCACCCAGGGCGCCCCCCGGCTGGTCGGCGGATGCGGCGTGCATCTGGCGGACGATGGTGCGCCGGAGATCGGCTATTGGGTCGCTCGCCCCTATTGGGGACTGGGCTTTGCCACCGAAGCCGCAGGCGCGATCATGAGCATGGCGCGCGCAGCGGGCATCGGCGCGATTCGCGCGGCGCACTTCGCCGACAACCCCGCGTCGGGCAACGTGTTGCGCAAGATCGGTTTCCGACCGATGGGCCGGATCGAACAACGTTACAGCCCCGCGCGCGGCGCGATGGCCGACTGCCTGGTGTTCGAAGAAGGCGTAGGCGGTCGAATGCCCACGGACGTGGCGATCGACCTGTATCGGGACGCGGCCCCGGCGCTGGCCGCATGAAGCAGACATGACAGGATAAGGCGGTACATTCGCGACTGCCTTATCCTGACGAAAGCGTGCCGCGCCGCCGGTCGCAGACCTGTTAAAATCGATCGCCAATCTTGCTGCGTGAGACGAGGTTTAATTCCGCGTCATAAGCGGCTATGGGCCAGCGATGCATTTTCTGGATCAGGCTAAGATATTCATCAAATCCGGCTGGGGCGGACCCGGCGCGGTCAGTTTCCGGCGGGAAAAATATGTCGAATATGGGGGCCCCGACGGCGGTAACGGCGGCAAGGGCGGCGACATTATTTTCGAAGCGGTCGCCGGGCTGAACACGCTTATCGATTTTCGGTACACCCAACATTTCAAGGCGCAGCGCGGCAAGGGCGGCGCGGGCAAGAATCGCTATGGCGCGGGTGGCGAAGACCTGATCGTCAAGGTGCCGGTCGGAACCCAGATCCTGTCGGACCCCGTGCCGATCGATGGCACCGAAGATGAAGACGGCTATCCCGAATATGAAGAGCAGGAAGTGCTGGCCGACTTTACCGAAGTTGGCCAGCGCATGGTATTCCTGCGCGGCGGCGATGGCGGTCGAGGCAATCTGTCCTACAAGACCAGCACCAACCGCGCCCCGCGCCAGCACGGCACGGGGTGGCCGGGGCAGGAAATGTGGGTGTGGCTGCGCCTGAAACTGCTGGCCGATGTCGGACTGGTCGGGATGCCCAACGCAGGCAAGTCGACCCTGATCAACCAGGTCACCAATACCAAGGCCAAGGTCGGGGCCTATGCCTTTACCACCACCAAGCCGCAATTGGGTGTGGTCCAGCATCGTGACCGCGAATTCGTGCTGGCCGACATTCCCGGCCTGATCGAAGGCGCAGCCGAAGGCGCGGGCATCGGCGACCGATTTTTGGGACATATCGAAAGGTGCCGCGTGCTGTTGCACCTGATCGACGCGACCAGCGACGACCCGGTCGATGCATTCCGCATCGTGCAGGACGAACTGGCGGCCTATGGCGGCGGCCTGGATGAAAAGCCGCAGATCGTGGCGCTGAACAAGGGTGACCTTTTGGGTCAGGAGTTGATGGAGGATATCGCCGCCCAGCTTCGCAGCGAGGCGGGCGTGAAGGATGTGTTCATCATTTCCGGCGCGACCGGGGAAGGTGTGCCCGCACTGCTGGACGCGGTGCTGCCCCTGTTCGGAGAGGCCAAGGCCAAGGACGTGGACGCGCCGGACGAAGAAGGCGAAACGTCGTGGTCGCCGATCTGAACGGAACGCCCAAGACGCGTGCGCCGCAGTCCCTGGCGGACAGCAGGCGTGCGGCTATCCTGCGTTGCGTTCTAACCTGATGGATATTGTTTCCGTGACCCCTTCGCTATCCGGCTTTCCCCCTGCCCTGATCCGCCGTCTGGTCATCAAGATCGGGTCGGCGCTGCTGGTCGATGCAGATGGGCAGGTGCGGGAAAGCTGGTTGCGGACGCTGGTCGATGACATCGCCGCGCGCAAGGCAGCCGGGCAGCAGATCATCGTCGTGTCGTCCGGTGCGATCGCATTGGGTGCGCGGCGGTTGAAACTGCCCAAGGGCGGGCGCGGCAGCCTGGAAGACGCGCAGGCCGCCGCCGCGACGGGCCAGATCGCCCTGTCGCAATGCTGGGCCAGCCTGTTGCAGGACCGCGGCATCACCGCCGCGCAGATGCTGGTGACGCTGGACGACCTGGAACATCGGCGGCGTTACCTGAACGCTTCGGCGACGCTGGAACGGTTGATGGCGCTGGACGTGGTGCCGGTGGTCAATGAAAATGACAGCGTGGCGACGGCGGAAATCCGCTTTGGCGACAATGACCGGCTGGCGGCAAGGATCGGACAGGCGGCACGGGCTGACGCGGTTGTGCTGCTGTCGGACGTGGACGGGCTTTACACCGCCAATCCGCACGCCAATGCGGACGCAATGCTGATAGAGACAATAGAGCGCATCGATGCGCAAATCGCCGCTATGGCGGACAGCGGTTCCGCGTCCGGCATGGGATCGGGCGGCATGACGTCAAAGATCGAGGCGGCCCGAATCGCCACCGGCGCGGGCGCTCACCTGGCGATCATTTCCGGCAAGGTCGATGCGCCGCTGTCGCATTGGGAGAATGGCGGGCGCGGGTCCATTTTCGTGGCAGCCCCCGCCAAGCGTGCGCGCAAGGGCTGGCTGGCCGGACGGTTGACGGTACGCGGCCGCATCACCGTGGACGCGGGCGCGGAACGGGCGCTGGGCAAAGGCAACAGCCTGTTGCCAGCGGGTGTTTCCGGGGTCGAAGGCGTGTTTGAGCGCGGCGATGTCGTGGACATTCTGACCCAGGATGGCCGCGTGATCGCGCGTGGGCTGAGCGAATATGACAGCGCGCAGGCGACCCGCATCATCGGCAAGCGCAGCGAGGATATCGCTGCTTTGCTGGGCGAACTGCCCCGATCGGTGCTGGTCCATCGCGATCATATGGCGATGGTCTGACGCATCATGAACCTACGCATTGCAATGACGGGCGCGACGGGATTCGTCGGCGCCGAAACACTTAATCAGGCGCTGGCCGCCGGTCATCATGTCACCGCCATCACCCGCCGGGCGCAACCGCCGCGCGCGCGCCTGAAATGGGTGCCGGGTTCGCTGAGTGATCGAGCCGCGCTGAATACGCTGGTGCGCGACGCCGATGTCGTGATCCACATCGCGGGCGTGGTGAACGCGCCTGACCGGGAAGGTTTCGAAGTCGGCAATGCGCGCGGCACCATGGCGCTGGTCGACGCCATGCGCCAGCGCGGGGTGCGGCGGTTGATCCATGTGTCGTCGCTGGCGGCGCGGGAACCGGACCTGTCCGACTATGGATGGTCCAAGGAACTGGCCGAACGCCATGTGAAGGCCAGCGGGCTGGATTGGACCATCGTGCGGCCCCCCGCCATTTATGGACCGGGCGACCGCGAGATGCTGGAACTGTTCCGCATGGCCCGGCGCGGCATCATGCTGCTGCCTCCGGGCGGACGGCTTTCGCTGATTGAGGTTGGAGACCTTTCCCGATTGCTGCTGGCAGTGGCGGCCGAGCAGGAAGAGAGCCTGGCCCAATGTTATGAAGCCGATGACGGCACACCGGGCGGTTGGGACCATCTGGAGTTCGGCCAGGCGATCGGGCGCGCGGTCGGGCGTTCGGTGCGGACCTTTTCGACGCCAAGCTGGGCGTTGGGTGTGGGCGCGCGGCTGGACCGGATATTGCGCGGCAAGGGCGCGAAACTGACACAGGATCGGGTCAGCTATTTCTGCCATCCCGACTGGGTCGTGGCGAAGCGGAAGAAGCCGCCCAAGTCACTGTGGCAGCCGCAGGTCGCGACCGAGGACGGATTGAAGGCGACGGCAGAGGCCTATCGGGTCAAGGGCTGGATTTAGAGCGTCTTCGGAGCAGGTAGGACGCCCGCCGAACGGCTACTCATCCTCCGGCGCGGGTGGGCGGGCGCGGCGTTCCGCGACGAATTCACTGATCGCCTGGCCGCTGGCATTGAGCAGCGGATAGGTGCGCGCGTCGGACAGCCAATCGGGCCGCCGGGCGGTGCTGCCATAAAAAGTGTCGTAGACGAGGCTGAAGGCAAGGAAGACGAGCGTCGCGCCGATCAGCCCCTTTACCGCGCCGAAACCCGCGCCCAGCACGCGGTCCACTGGCCCCAGCACCGACTGGCGGGTGCGGCGGCCAATGGCGTGGGCAAGGATTTTTCCAGCGCCAAAGGTGATGCCGAAGACAAGGACGAAGGCGAGTACTGCCGCGCCGCTGCTGGTGCCGACGAAGGGTGTCAGCAGTTCAGCGACCGAACTGTGGAACAGGCGGATGGCGAAAATGCCCGAAACCCAGGCGATCAGCGACAATGTTTCGAGGACGAAACCACGCAGCAGGCCCAGGACAGCGCATCCACCCAGCGCGAGGAGGACGAGGATATCGACGGCGTTCATGGCCGATGGGCTATCCGCGCCCAAGCATCTGGTCAACCAATTGACTGAGCGCGCGATAGCCGCTGACCGAAATGCCCTTCACCCCGTCAGCGGCGGCGGCGGGCACATAGGCGCGGTTGAAGCCGAGCTTGGCCGCTTCGCGCAGACGCAGTGGCGAATGGGCGACCGGGCGGATCTCACCTGAAAGTGCGAGTTCGCCGAACAGGACGACATCGGCGGGCACAGGCCGTTCGGACAAAGCCGACATGAGCGCGGCGGCGACGGCAAGGTCAGCGGCAGGGTCGGAAAGACGGTAGCCGCCCGCGACGTTCAGATAGACTTCGCAGGTCGAAAAGCTGAGGCCGCAGCGCGCCTCCAGCACGGCCAGGACCATGGCCAGCCGACCGCTGTCCCACCCCACGACCGCGCGGCGGGGCGTCGCGCCGCTGGACAGGCGGACGACCAGCGCCTGGATTTCCACCAGCACGGGCCGCGTTCCTTCCAGCGCGGGGAAGACGGTGGCGCCGGTCACATTTTCATCGCGGTGGGTGAGGAACAGCGCGGACGGGTTCGCCACCTCCTCCAGCCCTTCGGCGACCATGGCAAAGACGCCGATTTCATCGGTGCCGCCAAAGCGGTTCTTGATCGCCCGCAGGATGCGATATTGATGGCTGCGCTCACCTTCGAAACTGAGCACGGTATCGACCATATGTTCCAGCACGCGCGGCCCGGCGATGCTGCCGTCTTTTGTCACATGGCCGACGAGGATGAGCGCGGTGCCGCGCTGCTTGGCGAAGCGGATCAGTTCCTGGCTGGAGGCGCGGACCTGGCTGACCGTGCCCGGCGCACCTTCGATCAGGTCGCTGTGCATGGTCTGGATCGAATCGATGACGAGCAGAGCGGGCGCCTCCCCTTCCCCCAGCGTCGTCAATATGTCGCGAACCGACGTGGCGCTGGCAAGCTGAACCGGCGCGTTGCCCAGGCCCAGGCGTTGGGCGCGCAGCCGGACCTGATCGGCCGCTTCCTCCCCGCTGATATAGGCGACCGACAGGCCGCGCGCGGCGATGCGTGCCGCCGCCTGAAGCAGCAGGGTCGATTTGCCGATGCCGGGGTCGCCGCCGATCAGAGTCGCGGAGCCCGCCACGATCCCGCCCCCCAGCGCGCGGTCGAATTCGGCGATGCCGGTGCTGGTGCGGGGGGGAAGTTCGACTTCGCTGTCCAGCCCCACCAGAGTGAGGGCGCGGCCACCGGTATGGAGATCGTGCCGTGCGGAAAAGACGGTTTCGGCGGCTTCTTCGGCGATGCTGTTCCATTCGCCGCAATCGTCGCACTGGCCCTGCCAGCGGTTGGAGACGGTGCCGCACTGTTGGCAGACGAATTTGCGCTTTGCCTTGGCCATGCGCGACCTATGGCGCGGCTTTGCGAACGTTTCAAGAACAAAGCGGGCGAGAGTTTGCAAGCCTATGGCAACCGGCGGGCGAGTGAGGCATTGTTTGGGAATGAAGTCCTTTCGCGTCGCCAGCTACAATATCCGCAAGGCCATAGGAACCGACCGCCGCCGCAACCCGGAAAGGGTGCTGGAGGTGCTCAACGAAATCGACGCGGACGTGATCGCGTTGCAGGAGGCGGACCGGCGGTTCGGCGTCAGGTCGGCGGCGATCCCGCCGTGGCTGCTGGAGAGCGTCAGCCCCTACAAGGCGGTTCCGCTGAACATCCAGGTGGATTCGATGGGCTGGCACGGCAATGCGATATTGGTCCGCAAGGAGGCGGAGGTCGGCGTTCACGACGTGGTCCACCTGCCCTGCCTGGAGCCACGCGGCGCGACGCTGGCCGAAGTCACGCTGGGCGGGACGACGATGCGGTTTTTCGGCATGCATCTGGACCTGTCGGGCCTGTGGCGCAGAAAGCAGGCGGCGGCTGTCATCCACGTGGCCAGCACGCGCGAGGCCATGCCGACCGTGTTGATGGGCGATCTTAATGAATGGAGCGCCAACCGGGGATGCCTGGCCGATTTCGCGCGGCATTACAGCTTTGCCCCCTGCGGCCGGAGCTTCCACGCGCGACGGCCAGTGGCGCAGTTGGACCGCATCATGCATTGCGGCAAGTTGAAGCTGCTGGATTGCGGCGTGCATGACAGCGCAGCCGCGCGCAAGGCGTCGGACCATCTGCCGATCTGGGCGGAGCTGCGGGCATGAAGGAGCGGGAGCTTCGCCTTGCGCTGGTCTGCTATGGCGGGATCAGCCTGGCGGTCTACATGCACGGCATCACCAAGGAAATCTGGCGGCTGGCGCGGGCGAGCCGGGGATTTCATGACGGCACGGTCAGCGGCAACAGCAGCGAAGCGGTCTACCGCAAGCTGTTGGAGGATCTGGAGGCCGCCAGTGGCGTTCGGCTGCGCATCATGCCCGACATCATAGCAGGCGCGAGCGCGGGCGGGATCAACGGCATTTTCCTGGCGCAGGCGATTGAGACAGGCCAGTCGCTGGAGCCATTGACGGACATGTGGCTGGAAAATGCCGATGTCGAAAAATTGCTGCATCCCGACGCCCGACCGGCGCGACGGATCACCAAATTCTGGGCCGCGCCGCTGGTCTGGATGGCGGCGCGGCACCCAGGTGACACGGTCGAGAGGACGGTCGCCCCCGGCGCGCGAGAGGAAGTCCGCCACAAACTGTCCCATTTCATCCGATCCCGCTGGTTCGAGCCGCCCTTTGGCGGAGCAATATTCACATCGATGCTGCTCGACGCGTTCGACGCGATGGAAAAGACGGAGCGCGGGCCGACATTGCTGCCCGAAGGCCATCCGCTGGACTTGTTCGTCACCGTCACGGACTTTGAAGGCCATCCCCAGAGCCTGAACCTCAACAGCCCGGCGCAGGTCATCGAAACCGAACATCGGCTGTCGATCGGTTTCCGGGCGCGCGGGCGCGATGTGGGCGGCAGTCGCCGCACATTCGCCGATCCCGCAGAACTGGTTTTTGCCGCGCGGGCCACGGCCAGTTTCCCCGGTGCCTTCCCACCCTTTACCGTGCGCGAACTGGATCAGGTGCTGGACGAACGGCATCGCAAGTGGCCGACGCGCGACGCTTTCCTGGCCCGTGCGCTTCCCCTGCATTGGACGCGGGGCACGGCAGAGGACGCCATATTGATCGACGGTTCGGTATTGGCGAACGCGCCCTTTGCACAAGCGATCGGCGCCCTGCGCAACAGGCCGTCACGCCGCGAAGTGGACCGCCGATTCGTCTATATCGACCCCAAGCCCGGCCGCCGTTCAGTGCGTTTCAATAAGCCGGATATATCGGAAGAAGAGGCAGGCAGCGACAGCGCCGTCCTTCCCGGATTTTTCAGGACGATCTTTGGCGCGCTGAGCGACATTCCGCGCGAACAGCCGATCCGCGACAATCTGGACGCGATCGATCATCACAGTTCACGCATCCGTCGCATGGTCCGCATCCTGAATGCCCTGAGACCGGGAATCGAGGCGGAAGTCGAAAGCGCGATCGGCAGGCTGTTGTTCCTGGACCGGCCAACCCCGGCGCGGCTGTCCGCATGGCGGGCGAAGGCGCAGCAACGCGCCGCGAATTCCGCGGGATTTGCCTTTCCCGCTTATGGCCATCTGAAACTGTCCGGCATTGTCGAGGACCTGGCCGCGCTGTTGTTCGGCCTGAGCGGTGAGGAAAGCCCGTTGATGCGGGAAAGCTATCGACAGGCGCTGTGGTCGCATGTCCGGGCCATCGGCGCGGACCAATTGACCGAGGATGTGGGGCCGGTTTCTCCGCCCGTGACATTCTTTCGCACGCATGACCTGGCTTTCCGCATTCGCAGGCTGCGTTTCCTGGCGCGGCGGCTGGCGGAGACATTGGAGGTGGAATCAGAGGCTGACAGTAGCGTCGTCCAAAAGATGCACGATGCCATCTATGCCGCCATCGCCCATTATACCGAGTGCGAAGGCGCGGACTTTTACAATGGTGCGATCCGGGAAGCGGCCAAAGAGGTGCCCAACGATCCGGGCAAGGCGCTGGACGCCATCGCCCAGGCACGCGGGTTGAAGGAGCGGGATGAAACCGCCGACCTGATGCTGGCCGAAGCACTGGCCGACCTGCCCAAGGCGGAACGGCGGGTCATGTTGCTGTCCTATCTGGGCTTTCCATTTTACGACATAGCCACGCTACCGTTGCTCCAGGGACACGCCATGGATGAATATGATCCGGTCAAAGTCGACCGGATTTCGCCGGAGGATTGTTCGGCAATCCGGCCCGGCGGTGCGGAGGCGACATTAAAAGGCATAGAATTCAATAGCTTCGGTGCCTTTTTCAGCAGGGCCTATCGAGAAAATGACTATCTGTGGGGGCGGCTGCATGGCGTGGAGCGGCTTCTGGACATCGTGATTTCCACAATACCCATGGCAAGCCGCCTTTCGGAAGAAGCGGTGCAGGCCTATAGGCAAACCGCTTTCATGGCGATTCTCGATGAGGAAGAGCAGCGGCTGCCACATGTCGCTGACCTGATCGCCATTTTGCGGGAGGAAATCGTTGGGCGCACGGGTGGGGCTGTTTCCGATGATGCTGATACTGGCGCTGGCCGCCGGGTGCCGTGATTCGTCCAGCGAAGATGCCCCCGCCGATAACGGCCTGACGCCTGTCGCCGACGTCGCCGCCAATGTCGTGGACACTGCGCCGCCGGTGGACATTGCCAGCGCGCCTGTCAGGCCATCCCCCAAGGTGACGGTCAGGGCGCATCCCGCACCGCTGGAATCGCTGGACCTGCCCCCTTCCCCCGACGCCGCCCAGTTGACGGCCTTCCCCGATGAAGTCACCAGTTTCATGGTGGTGCGCGACAGTTGCGACCATTTCCGGGGCGAGGAACCCTATGACGGCGAACGACGTGTGTTCCTGGCCGAAAGCGTCGCAAGGCTGTGCACTGGCACGGACGCTCAGTTGGCGATGCTGCGCCGGCGTTATGCAGGCGACCCGTCGGTTGTGTACGCGCTGCGGGGGTATGAGGACCGGATCGAGAGCGTCCGTCGGAATTGACCGGTCGGGACGCGGCGGCACGGCAGGGCGGCAGGCGATGATCGCTCTATCCACATGACAGGCTTTCGCTTATGGCCCGGCCATGTCCGATAAGGGTCCATACAGCCAGATCGCGCCGACGCGCGCCCAGATCGAAGCCCTGGCGCTGGCTGCGCTGTCGCGCCTGCCCGATCCATTCCGGTCCCATCTGTCCAACGTCGTCCTGTTCGTCGAGGAATTTGCCGACGCGCAGGTCCTGAAGGACATGGAGATTGACGATCCGTTCGGCCTGACCGGCCTGTATAGCGGGCGGCCCGTGGGCGATCCGGTGCAGACCGGCGACAGTCCACCGACGGTCCATTTGTTCCGCAGACCTCTGCTGGATGAATGGGTCGAAACCGGGGTGCCGCTGGACGCGCTGATCACCCATGTCGTGGTGCATGAGATCGGCCATCATTTCGGCCTGTCCGATATCGACATGCACGTCCTGGAGGACATGGTCGCACCATGAGCGGGGCGGCGCTGCGCCTGTCGGGCGTTGCCTGCGCGCGGGGCGGGCGGTTGTTGTTCCGGGGCGTGGACCTGTCGCTGGAAGCGGGCGGCAGCGCGTTGTTGCGTGGCCCCAATGGCGTGGGCAAGTCCAGCCTGATGCGCATTTGCGCCGGGCTGCTGCGGGAAGCCGCAGGCTCCGTCGAACGGTGCGGGCGGATCGCGATGGCCGATGAACGGCTGGCGCTGGACATGGAGCAGTCGCTGGCGGGGGCCCTTTCCTTTTGGGCGCGGATCGATGGTGTGGACGGGGCGGCGCTGGACCGGGCCTTGTCGGCGATGGCGCTGACGCCATTGCGCGACATGCCGGTGCGGATGTTGTCGACCGGGCAGCGCAAGCGGGCGGCGCTGGCGCGGGTGATTGCGAGCGGTGCGCCGGTCTGGCTGCTGGACGAACCCGGCAACGGGCTGGACGATGCTTCGCTGGCGCTGCTGGGGAGCTGTGTCGAACGGCATCTGGCCGACGGCGGTGTCGTGCTGGCGGCATCGCACCAGCCCTTGCCCCTGCCTGCGCCGGTGACGCTGGACCTGATCGATTACGCCGCAGAGGATGTGGCATGAGGGTGCTGGCGCTGCTGGTGGCGCGCGACCTGCGGCAGGCGTGGCAGTCGGCCGGGCTATGGTTGCCCGTTGCGTTCCTGCTGCTGGTGGCCAGCCTGTACCCCTTCGCGGTCGGGCCGGACGCTGCGCTGCTAAAGCGGTCGGGGGGCGGCATGTTGTGGATCGCGGCGCTGCTGGCCAGCCTGCTGCCGGTTGACCGGCTGGTCGCGCCGGATCGCGATGCGGGCGTGCTCGACCAGTTGGCGGCGCGCGGCATTGGCGAGGAAATGGTGGTGCTGGCGCGATTGGTGGCGCACTGGCTAGGATTTGGCCCGGCGCTGATGCTGGCGACGTTGCCCGCTGCCGCGCTGCTGAAGCTGGACGGCGCGACCATCGGACTGCTGGAACTGGGGCTGTTGATCGGCACGCCCGCGCTGGCGGCGCTGGGGCTACTGGTCGCGACGCTGACGGCAGGATTGCGGTCGAGCGGGGCGCTGGCGGGGTTGCTGGCGTTGCCGCTGGCGGTTCCGCTGCTGATATTCGGCGCGGGGACGATGGGCGACGGGAGCGGTGCGGCGTTCAAATTCCTGGGCGCGGCTTCGTTGCTGCTGGTCGCCATCACCCCCTTTGCCGGGGGTGCGGCGATCCGGGCGGGGCGGGAATGAAGCGCAGATGATCGCGCTGGTTGCGTCCGTCCTGTTCGTGCTGATCTGGTCGACCGGCTTCATCGTCGCACGGGCGACGGTGCCGCATGGCGCGCCGGAATTGATATTGAGCGTGCGGCTGACGCTGACGGCGCTGCTATTGGGACTCATCGCGCTGAAGGCCGGACAACGACTGCCGCCGGGCAAGCGGCTGCGGTTGCATCTGGTGGCGGGCGCGATGCTGCATGGGCTTTACCTGACGGTGAGCTGGTGGGCCGTCTATCACGGCATGCCTGCGGGCATCATGTCCTTGCTGGGCGCGCTGCAGCCGCTGATGGTGGCGGTGGCGAGCGTCGCCCTGATGGGTGAGCGGCTGCCGGGGCGCGCCTGGGCGGGGCTGGCGATTGCCATATTGGGCGTGGGATGCGTGCTGATGCCCGCGATCGAGCGGTCGGGCGTGGGTGGAATCCCGGTCCTGCCCGCCGTCGCCGGGCTGCTCGCGGTCATCGCCATGACTGGCGGGACGTTGATCCAGCGGGGCACGATTTCCGGCGATGGCATATGGATTTCAGGCGCGGTGCAGAATGCGGGCGGCGCGATGGTCGCGATTATGGCGGCGGCGACGATTGGCGAGGTCCGTTGGGACAATGCGCCGTTGTTGTGGGTCGGGCTGGGCTGGTCGGTCCTGGGGCTGTCGGCAGGCGGGCTGTCACTGCTGGTCTGGCTGGTGCGCACGCAGGGACCGACGCGCATGTCGATGCTGTTGCTGCTGGTCCCGCCGCTGGCCGCCATCGAAGCCTGGGCATTGTTCGGCGAAAGACTGGGGCCTGTGCAACTTGCCGGATTTGCGCTGGCGCTGGCGGGCGTGCTGCTGGGCCGGTCGCAGGGTCGGCAACCGGTGGCGGAACCTGCGTAGCGGGGTTAGCCGTCGCGCAAGCGTTCGTGGTGCCGGATCACTTCGTCGATGATGAAGCGCAGGAATTTCTCGGTGAAATCGGGGTCGAGGTTGGCGTCCGTCGCCAGCTGACGCAGGCGGCCGATCTGCCGTTCCTCACGGCCTGGGTCGGCGGGCGGCAGCGCGTGCTGCGCCTTATATTCGCCCACGGCCTGCGTGATCTTGAAGCGTTCGGCCAGCATGAACACGAGCGCCGCGTCGATATTGTCGATGCTTTCCCGATACCGCTTCAATGTGTCGTCCACGCCGGTCCTCCCTGTTCCGCGCGCTTTTTGCGCCTTCCCGCCGCCCGCGCAAGCTATTCCCGCTTGCTATATGCATTTTGCACCGCCACATGGGCCGGGTCATGACCGCACCCGCCTCCGGCAATGTCCACACCATCGGCCGCGCCAACGGCGCGCCTTCGCTCGACCCGATGATGGCGCTTGTCGCCGACGGGATGAACCAGGTGAACGCGGTGATCCTGGACCGAATGCAGTCGCGCATTCCGCTGATCCCCGAACTGGCCGGGCACCTGATCGCGGGCGGCGGCAAGCGGATGCGGCCCATGCTCACGCTCGCCTGCGCGGACCTGGTCGGCTATGCCGGAACCCGCCATTACAAGCTGGCCGCAGCGGTCGAATTCATCCACACCGCCACCCTGCTGCATGACGATGTGGTCGACGGGTCGGGCCTGCGCCGGGGCCGCAAGACGGCGAACATCATCTGGGGCAACAGCGCCAGCGTGCTGGTGGGCGATTTCCTGTTTTCGCGATCATTCGAACTGATGGTCGAGGCGGAATCGCTCAAGATCCTGAAAATCCTGTCCAACGCGTCCGCCGTGATTGCGGAGGGGGAAGTCAACCAGCTGACCGCACAGCGCCGGATCGATACCAGCGAAGAACAATATCTGGACATTATCGGCGCAAAAACCGCCGCCCTGTTCGCCGCCGCCTGCCGCATTTCCGCTGTCGTCGCCGACCGGGACGAGTCGGAGGAAAAGGCGCTGGACGTTTATGGCCGCAACCTGGGCATCGCATTCCAGCTGATCGACGACGCTATCGACTATGAATCCGATGGCGCGACCATGGGCAAGGATGCGGGCGACGATTTCCGCGATGGCAAGGTCACGCTGCCGGTGATCCTGGCCTATGCCCGTGGACCAGAGCAAGACCGCGCTTTCTGGAAGCAGGCAATTGCCGGCAACCGGACGAGCGACGAGGATTTGGCGCACGCGACGCAATTGCTGCGCGCAACCGGCGCCATCGACGACACGCTGGCCCGTGCGCGCCATTATGGGCAGCGGGCCATCGACGCGCTGGGCCGGTTCGACAGCGGCAAGGCGAAAGCGGCGCTGGTCGAGGCTGTCGAGTTTGCGATTGCGCGAGCTTATTGAGAGATGCCCGTGGGGCGGAGGCGCGCTCCCATGATGAAGCGGGACTGGGTTCCTGCCTTCGCAGGAACATATGAGCATATAAGGGGGAGGGTGTGATCCTTTCTCCTGAAACGCTGGGCTTTCTGATGGCGGCGGCGCTGATGGCCGGGTGCATCGATGCGATGGCCGGTGGCGGAGGCTTGATCACCTTGCCCGCATTGATGGCCGCAGGCGTTCCGCCGGTCGCGGCGGTGGCCACGAACAAGCTGCAATCGTCGATCGGGACGCTGGGCGCCTGCATCGCCTATGCGCGGGCGGGGCATATGAACCTGAGCGCCTATCGATGGCCGATCGCCGCCGCCTTTGCCGGATCGGTGGGTGGCGCGTGGCTGCTGCAGCGGGTCGATCCGTCGATCCTGGCGGGGCTGATGCCGGGATTGCTGATCGCACTGGCCGCCTATTTCACCTTTTCGCCCCGGATCGGCGAGCTGGACCGGCATAGCCGCCTGGGGACGGCGGGGTTGAGCCTGCTGATCGGCGCAGTCGGATTTTACGACGGCTTCTTTGGTCCGGGCGCTGGAGCCTTTTACGCGACCGTATTTCTGACGATGGGCGGGCTGGGGCTGGTGCGGGCGACCGCGCAGACCAAGGCGGTGAACCTGGCCAGCAACGTGGCGGGCCTGCTGACCATGGTCGCGGGCGGGCATGTGATATGGATTGCGGGGCTGGTCATGGCCGTTGGCAGCATCACCGGCGGCCAGATCGGATCTCACCTGGCCATGCGGTTCGGAAGCCGGTTGATCAGGCCGCTGCTGATCATCATGTCGCTGGGCCTGACGGCCAAGATGCTGCTGGACCCCAACAACCCGATCCACAGGCTGCTGTTCGGCTGACCATTGCGCTGAGGCGCGAATGGAGCGAGAGGATCGGCATGACTGTCGCCCTGCCCATCGCCCAGGTGCTTCCCCAATTGATCGACGCCCTGCGCGCGGGAAGCAATGCCGTGCTGGTCGCGCCGCCGGGCGCGGGCAAGACGACGGCGGTGGCCCCTGCCCTGCTGAACGAACCATGGTGCACGGGGCAGATATTGCTGTTGTCGCCGCGCCGACTGGCGGCCCGCGCCGCGGCTGAGCGTATTGCCGAACTGATGGGGGAGCAGCCGGGGGGAGCGGTCGGCTACGCCACGCGCATGGATTCGAAATCATCCGCCCGCACCCGCATTTTGGTGCTGACCGAAGGCATTTTCGTGCGGCGCGTACAGGACGACCCGGAACTGTCCGGCGTATCCGCCATATTGTTCGATGAAGTGCATGAGCGCAGTCTGGGCAGCGATTTCGGGCTGGCGCTCGCGCTGGACGCTCAGGCAGCGCTGCGGCCGGACCTGCGGATCGTCCCGATGTCGGCAACGCTGGACGGCGCGCGTTTTGCCCAGTTGCTGGACGGCGCGCCGGTGATCGAAAGCGAGGGGCGCATTCAGCCGCTGGAACTGCGTCACATCGGACGAGCGGCGGAAAAGCGGATCGAGGATGAGATGGCGGCGGCGATCCGCCGGGCGCTGAAGGATGAGGCGGAGGGCGACATATTGGCGTTCCTGCCCGGCGTGGCGGAAATCGAGCGCACGGCGGAACGGGTGGAAGGCGAAGGCGTGGAGATTCACAGGCTGCACGGCAGTCTGGACCCCGCCGCCCAGCGCGCCGCCATCCGCCCGTCGCGCGACGGACGGCGCAAGGTCATATTGGCGACGTCGATCGCCGAAACCAGCCTGACCATCGACGGCGTCCGCATCGTCATCGATTCAGGACTGGCGCGACGGCCCCGCTATGACCGGGCGGCGGGCGTCACCCGGCTGGTGACCGAGCGGGCGAGTCAGGCGGCGGCGACGCAACGGGCCGGGCGCGCGGCCAGACAGAGGCCGGGCGTCGCCTATCGTTTGTGGGAGGCAGCGGCGACGGCGGGCATGCCGCCATTCGACCCACCCCAGATATTGGAAAGCGACCTGTCGAACCTGTTGCTGGACTGCGCGCTTTGGGGTGTGACCGACCCGGCCAGCCTGCGCTGGCTGGACCCGCCCCCTGCCGCAGCGGTGAGTGAGGCGCGCAAAAGGCTGAACGTGCTGGAGGCGCTGGACGACGACGGGCGGATCACCAGCCATGGCAAGGCGTTGGCGAAGCTGCCGCTGGAACCCCGCATTGGCCACATGCTGGTGCGCGCGGGCGAACTGGGGCTGGCCGATGTGGCGGCTGAGGTCGCGGTGCTGCTGGGCGAGCGCGGCATAGGCGGGCAGGACACCGACCTGTCGCAGCGACGGGTCCGATGGCGCAGGGAAAGCGGCAAGCGAGCGGATACAGCGCGGGCGATGGCGAAGCGCTGGGCGCGGCTGATGCCCGGCAGGGAAGCAGGTCGCACAGGGGAGACAGGTAATCACGACACGGGCCTGTGCCTGGCCATCGCCTTTCCCGATCGGGTGGCGAAGCGGCGGTCCGCCGACGGTTCGGAGTGGGCGAGCGTGGGCGGGCGCGGCTTTCGGCTCGATCCGCTGAGCGCGCTCGCCCGCGAGGACTGGCTGGCGGTGGGCGAGGTGCAGGGCAGCGCTGCGGGCGCGCGCATCCTGTCCGCCGCGCCGATCAGCGAAGCGGAAGTGCTGCGCCTGTTCGGCGGACATGTCGCCGAACATCGCACCGTTCGCTTTCGCGCTGAAACCGGCGGGATCGAGGCGTTGCGCGAGCGCCGTCTGGGCGCTGTGCGGCTGTCGTCCGGGTCCGACGACCGGCCCGACCCGGACGCAGTGGCGCAGGCGTTGATGCATGGCGTTCGCCAAGGCGGCCTCAGCCTGCTGCCCTGGTCCGATGCGGCGCAATCGCTGCGGATGCGGGCCGATTTCGCTGGGGTGGATATTATTTCGGACGACAGGCTGATGGCGACGCTGGACGAGTGGCTGCCTTCACTGCTGACGGGCAGGCGGCGATTGTCGGACATCGACCGGTCGCAACTGTCCGCCGTGTTGGAAGGATTGATCGGATGGGACGGCAAGCAGCAGATCGACCGGCTGGCTCCGCCCGATTTCCGGTCACCGGCGGGCAGCAGCCATGCGATCGATTATACAGCCGAAGGAGGACCGCGCGTCGAATTGCGGCCCCAGGCGCTGTTCGGGCTGGCCGAGCATCCGGTCGTGGGCAGCCAGCGCATTCCGCTGGTCCTGTCGCTCACGTCCCCGGCGGGGAGGCCGATCCAGACGACGCGCGACCTGCCCGGTTTCTGGGCAGGCAGTTGGAGCGCGGTGGCCAAGGAAATGCGCGGGCGCTATCCCCGCCATCCCTGGCCGGACGATCCGGCGGGCGCGGCAGCGACGCTGCGCACGAAACGCGCCGACGCGCGCGCCAAGCCTTGACTTTGCGCCTTGCGCTGGTGCAACGCAAAGCCGGTTTCCCAAAGGGAGTTTGACGTTTCGATGTCCGCGCGCATCCACCAGATTCAAAAGAACGCCATGCAATCGGGCAAGGCGCGCACGAGCACATGGGTGCTGGAATTTGCGGCAGCCGAAGCCAAGCGCCCCGATCCGCTGACCGGCTGGGCCGGTTCGGGCGACACGCAGGCGCAGGTCCGGTTGAACTTTCCGACCCAAGCCGCGGCGATTGCCTATGCCGAAAAATACGGCCTGTCCTACACCGTCATCACGACCCCGCCCAAGACGTTGAAGATTCAGGCCTACGCCGACAACTTCCGCTGATCGTGCCACGGACGGCACAATCGGGCGCGAAGATGCCCGATTGCCGCCTTATTCCCTTGCCAAGAGGCAGCGCTTGGGGGCAAAAGCCGCCCTTTGACGGGAAAGCCTGAAGACATAATGACGGATCGCCAGCAGATTTTCGACAACATCGCGGCGCAGATCGCTCCCTTCAACAAGAAGGGCGTCGAACTCACCGAAGCCACATCCTTCGCAGGCGACCTGGAATGGGATAGCCTGACCGTCATGGACTTTGTGGCGGCGATCGAAGATGAATTCGACATCATCATCACCATGAACATGCAGGCAGAGATCGAAAATATCGGCCAGCTTGTCGACGCCGTGGCGAAGTTGAAGGCCGCCTGATTTACTTGTGTGCCGTTCGGCCTGAGTGACGTCGAATAGACGCTGATGGAGCGAAGGCGGAGCGTGACGGCCCTGATTTCGCCCGGCAAGGCGGTTCGACCTGGCTCAAATCCTGAACGGTTAGGGGACTGTTATGACCGACGCCGCTGAAACCGCCACCGACGCCCACACACCCGCAGAGGTGGCCGGAGCGCGTGACCTGTTTTCCAAATTCGATCCGTTGATTGCCGAGCGCGAGGCGCTGTTGGCGACGGGTGTGCGCGATCCGTTTGCCATCGTCATGGACGAAGTGAAATCGCCGACCCTGGCCATCATCAAGGGCCGCGAAACGATCCTGCTGGGCACCTATAATTATATGGGCATGACGTTCGACCCGGACGTGGTCGCCGCGGGCAAGAAGGCGCTGGACGAATTCGGTGCGGGCACCACCGGCAGCCGCGTGCTCAACGGCACCTATCTGGGGCATACCGAAGTCGAAAACGCGCTCAAGGATTTCTACGGCATGTCGGGCGCCATGGTGTTTTCGACCGGCTATCAGGCCAATCTGGGCATGATTTCCACGCTGGCGGGCCGGGGCGACTATGTCGTGCTGGACGCCGACAGCCATGCATCCATCTATGATGGCTGTTTCCTGGGCGATGCCGAAGTCGTCCGCTTCCGCCACAACAGTGTCGAGGACCTGGACAAGCGTCTGGGCCGCCTGCCCGCCGACGCGCAGAAGCTGGTCGTGCTGGAAGGCGTCTATTCCATGCTGGGCGACGTTGCGCCTTTGCCGGAAATGGTCGCGGCGGTGCGCAAGCATCCCAACTGCATGATCCTGGTCGACGAGGCCCACGGCATGGGCTTTTTCGGCGCGAATGGCCGGGGCGTCTACGAAGAACAAGGCGTGGACAAGGATGTGGACTTCGTGGTCGGCACCTTCTCCAAATCCGTTGGCACGGTGGGCGGCTTCTGCGTGTCCAACCATCCCAAGTTCGAAGTGCTGCGGCTGGTTTGCCGCCCCTATGTCTTTACCGCTTCGCTGCCGCCCAGCGTCGTCGCGACCGCCGCCACGTCGATCCGCAAGCTGATGAATGCGGGCGAAAAGCGCGCGCATCTGTGGAAGAACAGCAAGCGGCTGCACAAGGGGCTGACCGACCTTGGCTTTACATTGGGCACGAAGCAGCCGGAATCGGCGATCATCGCCGTCATCCTGACCGACCAGACGCAGGCCGTCGCCATGTGGCAGGCGCTGCTGGAACTGGGCCTGTACGTGAACATGGCGCGCCCTCCGGCGACGCCTGCGGGCACTTTCCTGCTGCGCTGTTCGCTGTGCGCGGAACATAGCGATGAGCAAGTCGGGCAGATTATCAAGATGTTCGAAGCGGCTGGACACGCGACCGGCGCAATCGGCTGACCGACGGGGAGCATCCTTCGCACGATGAGCCGGGCGAAGGGCGGGACGAACCGAATGGATGAAGGAGTAGCGCCTCATCCATTATATTCCGCCGGTCGCACTGTTCGACTAATGTGCCGATAATGCCGGACAGCTATTATATGGAAGATCAGGCGACGGGGTGGCGGGCCGCAGTGGGACGCTTCCTGCCGCTGATCCTTGTCGTCCTGCTGATCGGTTCGCTCGGCACCCTGCTCTATAATGCCAGCCAAGCGACGCGCGACCATGAGCGCGCCCTGAAGGAACAGCGCCGCAGTTTCGAGATTATCGCCGTCGCTCGCGCGTTCGAGGCCAAAACCGCGCGCGCCGAAGTCACGCTGGCGCGATATGTCATCAGCCTGGACCCCGACGTGGGGCGGCTGTTCCAGGATCAATGGCGCACGGCTTCGAGCCAGTTGAAGCTGCTGGCCTACGCCACGCGCAAGTCGGGATGGCAGCGCAACAATGTGCGGGAATTGCAGGCGGCTTTCACGCAGCGCGGCAAGACACTCGCCGAAATCGGCCTGCGCACCACCTATGACCAGAAAATGACTGCGCTGGGCCAGTTTCATCGGGCGGGCCGGTCGGCCGACCTGCAGCAGATCACTGTCCTGCTGGATCGCGTCATCCGGGCCGAAAATGCGCGTTTGCAGGAACGCAGCGTCGCCGTAACGCTGGCGGGCGACCGCACCGAATGGGTCGGGAAGACGTCGCGCCTGTTCGGGCTGGTCCTGCTGGTCTGCGTGCTGTTCGCGCTGTGGATCGCCAACGCCGCCTATACAGACCGACGCAATGCGGGGCGCATGGCGGAAATAGAGGCGGAGCGCGCCGACCGGATGGAGGCCGCCGTCGCGGCGCGCACCGCTGAACTGTCGGACGCCTATGAGCAGCTGAAAAAGGAAACGGCCGATCGCGCGGTGGCCGAGGAAAATCTGCGGCAAATGCAGAAAATGGATGCAGTGGGTCAGTTGACCGGCGGCATTGCCCATGACTTCAACAATATGCTGGCGGTCGTCGTCGGCGGACTGGAACTGGCCAAGCGCAAGCTGCGTCTGAAACCCCGGGAAGCCGCCCATCATCTGGACAATGCGATGGAAGGCGCGACCCGCGCGTCCGCCCTGACGCGCCGCCTGCTCGCCTTTGCCCGGTCCGAACCGTTGTTGCCCAGCGCGGTGGCGCCCGAAGCGCTGGTGTCTGGCATGGCCGACCTGATCGACCGGTCCATCGGCGACCAGATCAAGGTGTCGATCGTGAACCAGTCCAAGGGCTGGCGCATCTTCGTCGACCAGCATCAGATGGAAAATGCCATCCTGAACCTGTGCGTGAACGCGCGCGATGCGATGGACGGACGGGGCGAGTTGATCATCGAAACGGCGCAGGTCCATCTGGCCGCCAATGAAGTCGGGGAATGCGCGGAAGGCGACTATGTCATGCTGAGCGTTACCGACAATGGCTGCGGCATGAGCGCGGACGTCGCCGCGCGCGTGTTCGAACCCTTTTTCACCACCAAGCCGGTCGGCAAGGGCACGGGCCTGGGCCTCAGCCAGATTTTCGGATTCGTGCGCCAGAGCGAGGGCGAAATCCGCATCGAATCCGAAGAGGGCAAGGGCACCAGCGTTCACCTCTATCTGCCGCGCACGATCGGGGCGGAGGCGGAGGAGCGCGCCGACCTCGCCATGGCGGAGCGGGAGCCGGTGTTGCACCCCCCTACCCGCATTCTGGTGGTGGAAGACGATCCGCGCGTTTTGAACCAGACGATGGCGGCGCTGGCCGAGCTTGGCCATCTGCCCATCGCCTGCGAGCATCCGTCGCAAGCCACGAAACTGCTGTCCAGCTATCGCGACATCGGCCTGATCGTCAGCGACGTGCTGATGCCCGACATGACCGGGCCGGAGATGATTCGCAACCTGCCCCCGGCCCACGCGCATGTGCCGGTGCTGTTCGTCACCGGCTATGCGGGCGACACAGCCATCAGCACCGACTTCGGCGGCCATGAAGTCCTGCGCAAACCTTACACGCTGGCGGGCCTGTCCCAGGCCCTGTCCCACGCGCTTAGCGGATCGCACCGCCCCGGAACAGCCGCGGCAGCAGAGTGATCGCGCCCAGCAGTGGCCAGCGCCGCTGCCATGCTTTAATCTGGATCGCCGTTCCCGCGTGCCGGTTGATCTTCCACGCGAGATAATCGATGCCGCCGGCATAGGTGAAGCTGGCCTTCGCCAGGCGGATGACGGACAGCCATTTGCCACGCCGTTGCAAGCGCCGCCAGCGCGCGGCGGCCTGTTCAGGGCCGGGCGATGGCGTCAGGCCGTGCGCCAGAGCCGCTTCGCCGAAGCGACGGTAGCGGTCCGGATCGGCATCGACGATTGAGAAGGATCGCCCCTTTCGCTCCGCACGCAGCTCTGCATTGTAGGTGAGGGAAAAGCCGGTCTTCCACAGGGTCAGAACATCCTGTTGCCCCGGCGTCATGGGCCGGGCGAGGGACAGTAATGTCGGCGCGGACTGGGCGACAGCGGTGATGGCGCGATGGCGGGCGAGGTCATTCGCGGCCCACAGCAGCCGCGAAGGCTGAGCGAAACGTGCCCAGACCGAAATATTGTCGGCTGTCGGGCTGTTGAGCCGGGCAAAGTCCGCTTCCGACAGGACAGCATATTTGGCGATCAACCCGCCATGTTCGAACGGAAAGACGTTGGGCGGGATCAGGCGATTGGCGGTCGCGAGCCAGCTTTTGCCATAGGCCGCCGCATAGTCCGAAACGATCAGGTAGAAATCGAGCATCAGCCCATCGAGATTTTCCTCTCGCAAGCAGGAGCCGTAGAACAGGACGGCGCGGGCGGCGTCGGGATATCTGGCAGCGAGCGCCCCCGCCATCGCGCTGGCGCGGGGATCAGCCGGGCCGGAAAGTTCGGCGGTGACAAGGGCGATGAGCGGATTGGACATTGGAATGCTGCCATATCGTGTCGGTTCGCGCTTGTCGAAGGTCGCTTGCCCTGCCCATGAGGGAAACGGGAAATATGCGCGCATTCGCCTTCATGGGTCGGAAGCGGACATCGATGTTCGCTCTGGATGAAAGGTGCTTGTGCGAAGGCAGGAGCCGAGTCCCGCCCGGAGTGGATCATTGCAACGTCTGAACTGGGCTCCTGCCTTCGCAGGAGCACGGCGTGCCTACCGGCAGTAACTGGTCGGCTGCCGCCAAGCAGCTTGCCAGCTTGGAAACGGATCAGCGGCTTATCGGCCATGCGGTTCGCAGTATGGCAGCGGCCATGCGGGTCGTTTCCAGTCGGTCCTCTCGCCGAAAAGTAATTGGCGATAGCTGACGCTTCTGGATGAAATGATCCTGAGGAACGATCGCCCAATTGAGAATATTCGCTTTTTCTGCAAGGGTCGACCAATGATGTTCCGTTTTCATGTCTTGCAGATTGGCCTCGTGCTTGGTCTGGGTTCTCCCGCAGTCGCGGCCGAGCCTACCCCATTGCCGGTGGGCGTCATGGCCGATCCCTGCGCCTCCCTTCCTCGTCTGCCCAAAGTCGCAGCGGAATATCTCGCGGCAAGCGTGCGAGGGAAAGTTGACCAAGAACCGGCCCCTGATGGCTTGGCGGCATATCAAGCATGGCAACAGAGCCGACTAGCGACGGACTTCCCAAACCTTTGTCGCTATGAAGCTGCCAATCGGGGACTTCCTGCTCCAAGCAAACACCGCACTGTCTTCATCGGGGACTCGATCACGGAAGCGTGGCGGGGCACCAGGCCAGACTTTTTCAAGGGCGATCGGATAGGTCGTGGTATCAGCGGCCAAACCACGGCACAAATGATCGGGCGCTTTCAAGCCGATGTCATCGCCTTGCGACCAGCGACCGTCCACATTTTGGCGGGAACGAACGACGTCGCAGGCAACACGGGTCCGACCGACATCGGTCGTATCCAAGCCAACATTCGCACCATGGTGGAGCTTGCCAAAGCCCACCATATCAGGGTTCTTCTGGGCACCGTGTTGCCGACGACAAAGTTCAACTGGAGACCGGAAATCGAACCAGTAGCGTCAATTAAGGCGCTGAACGACTGGCTACGCGCTTATGCGAAAGAACAACATGTAACGATCGTTGATTACTACACTGCCCTCGACGATGGACGGTCCGGTTTGACGGAGAGCGACAGCAAGGACGGAGTGCATCCCACCGCTTCGGCCTACGCGAAAATGGAAGTGGTTTTTGAAAAAGCGCTAGCATCCGCGCCCAGGTGATCCCGCGACGTCTGCAATCTTCCAGATCAAGTCATTCGCTCCTGCACTTGCCATTTGATGAACGACCGGTTTCAGGAATGCGGCTGGTGATATTCGATGACCATAAATGGTCGCTTTCCGAACGATCTATCCCCTGCGGTAGATAAGGGTCAGGTTATTTGCTGGCATTTCCGTTCGTCCTGTACGGCGAAAACCGGACTGGGCAGCGACGTGATCGATGTCGGCCACATCGCGCAAGCCCCAGTCGGGGTTGCGGTCCTGCAACGACTGATGGAACGCCAGATTGGATGGTGCCGTTTGGACGTCGCCCTCAATGTAGGGGCCGTAGAGGATCAAGGGCGCGCCAATGGGCAGCACTTGCGCAGCGCCCCCGAACAACCCGACCGTTGCTGCCCATGGGCTGATGTGGACCATGTTGATGCAGATGATCGCGGCGGCCATTTCGATTGGCCAGACATTGGCGGCGTCGAGTTGGATCGGGGCCAGCAGATTGGGCAGGCTAGCGTCCCGGCGCCATGCTTCAATCGAGGCGAGTGCGGTCGGGTCGGGATCGCTGGGCTGCCAGTCGAGGTTCGGCAGCGCGGCGGCGAAGTGGATTGCATGTTCGCCGCTGCCGCTCGCCACTTCCAGCACCAGGCCGGACGATGGCAACTCATTCCGCAAGATGGACAGGATCGCGTCGCGGTTGCGTAGCGTCGCGGGGGCGTGACGTTTGCCCGCGACCGCCGGGCCGGAACCGGGTGCCCACGGTTCCGGCCTGTCCGTCATTCCGCCGCCTGCGCCAGCATCGGATCGGCCCAGGTGAGGACCGGCTTGCGCGCGGCCAGGGTTTCATCCAGGCGGCGGCGCGGGGCGTGATATGGCGCGCCCTTCAGCGCTTCATCGCCCGCCTTGGCCCGTTCGGCCAGGCTGCGCAGCGCCATGATGAACTGGTCCAGCGCCGCCTTGCTTTCCGTTTCGGTCGGTTCGATCAGCATTGCGCCGTGAACGACCAGCGGGAAATACATGGTCATCGGGTGGAAGCCTTCGTCGATCAGCCCCTTGGCGATGTCGAGCGTGGTGAAGCCTTCGGCAAGGCCCTTGTCGCTGAACAGCGCCTCATGCATGCAAGGGCCGCTGCCGCCGAACGGGGCGTCCAGAACATCGTCCAGGCTGCGCAGGATATAATTGGCGTTCAGCACCGCATCGCTGGCCACCTGGCGCAACCCGTCGGCACCGTGGCTCAATATATAAGTCAGGGCGCGGGTGAACATGCCCATCTGGCCGTGGAAAGCGACCATGCGGCCGAAGGTCGAGCGATGATGCTGCTCGGCCGTTTCCTCCTCCACCAGCACGAACTGGTTGCCCTTTCGCTCCACGAAGGGCAGCGGCGCGAAGGGGGTCAGCGCTTCTGACAGCACCACCGGACCGGAGCCGGGGCCGCCGCCGCCATGGGGCGTCGAAAATGTCTTGTGCAGGTTGATGTGCATCGCGTCGACGCCAAGGTCGCCGGGGCGAACCCGTCCGACGATGGCGTTGAAGTTGGCACCGTCGCAATAGACGAAGGCTCCGGCGGCGTGGACCGCGTCGGAAATCGTCTTCATATCGCGTTCGAACAGGCCGCAGGTGTTGGGGTTGGTGATCATCACCGCCGCCACGTCGGGTCCCAGCCGGGCCTCTAGCGCTTCCAGATCGACGCGCCCGTCGGGGGTCGCCGGAATATCTTCTACCTTATAGCCGCAAAAGGCCGCCGTGGCCGGGTTGGTGCCATGCGCGCTTTCCGGCACCAGGACGACGCTGCGGGCGTCGCCACGTGCTTCCAACGCGGCGCGGATCGCGAGCAGGCCGCAAAGCTCGCCATGCGCGCCTGCCTTGGGGCTCATCGCGACCGAATGCATGCCGGTCAGCGTGACCAGCCATTGCGCCAGTTCATGGATGACGGCGAGCGCACCCTGCACCGTCGATTGCGGCGCGAGCGGGTGGAGATCGGCGAAACCGGGCATCCGCGCGACTTTCTCATTCAGGCGCGGATTATGCTTCATCGTGCAGCTGCCCAGCGGAAAGAGGCCAAGGTCGATGGCATAATTCTGGCGGCTGAGGCGGGTATAGTGGCGCACCGTTTCCTGTTCCGACAGGCCAGGCAGGCCGATGCTGTCGGTGCGGGCGAGATTGCCGATGCGGCTGGCGACCTTTGGCGCTTCGGCAAAATCGACGCCGGTCGTGCCGGGCGATCCGATTTCGAAGATCAGCGCTTCCTCCAGCATCAACGCGCGATTGCCGGTGGCGGTCGCGGGGGCCATATGGGCTTCCTTGACAGGAACGGGGGTGGTCGGGCGGCCTTCCCTCATCATGGTCATGCCAGTTCCTCCTCAAGCGCCTTGGCAAGGGTTTCGATATCCTCCGGCGTGACAGTTTCAGTGACGGCGACCACCAGCCCGTTGCCGATCTGTGGCGCGTCGGGGAACAGTCGGCCCAGCGACACGCCACCCAGCACGCCCCTGTCGGCGAGTTTACGGACGACTTCACGGGCGTCCTTCGACAGGATCAGCGTGAATTCGTTGAAGAAGCTGTCATTCATCAACGTGATGCCCGGCACCTGGCTCAAACGATCGGCAGCCTGGCAGGCGAGGGCGTGGTTGAGGCTGGCCAGATCGCGCAGCCCCTTTTCGCCCAGCAGCGTCATGTGGATGCTGAACGCCAGGGCGCAAAGCCCGGAGTTGGTGCAGATGTTGGACGTCGCCTTTTCACGGCGGATATGCTGCTCACGCGTCGAAAGGGTCAGCACGAACCCGCGCTTGCCCGCCGCGTCCACCGTCTCGCCACAAAGGCGGCCCGGCATCTGCCGGACATATTTCTGTTTGCAGGCGAACAGGCCAAGATAGGGGCCGCCGAACTGAAGCCCGACGCCGATCGACTGACCTTCGCCGACGACGATGTCCGCGCCCATCTGGCCCGGAGCCTTGATCGCGCCAAGGGCCACTGGCTCTGTCACGACGACCACCAGCAGCGCGCCTGCTGCATGGGCGGCGTCGGCAATCGGGGTCAGGTCGGCAATGCGGCCCAATATATCGGGATATTGGACGACGACGCAGCTGGTATCCTGGTCGATGCCCGCGATCAGCGCGTCGATATCCGTCGCGGCGTCAAGGCTGGGCGCTTCATGCGCCAGCGTGTCGCCAGTGAATTTTGCCATGGTGTTGGCGACGGAGACATAATGCGGATGCAGGCCGGACGACAGGATCGCCTTGCCACGTTTGGTAATGCGGCGGGCCATGCCGATCGCTTCCCAGCAGGCGGTCGACCCGTCATACATCGACGCGTTGGCGACGTCGCAGCCGAGCAGGCGAGCGACCTGCGTCTGGAATTCGAACAGCACCTGCAATGTGCCCTGCGCGATTTCGGGCTGATAGGGGGTGTAGGCGGTCAGGAACTCACCGCGCTGGATCAGATGATCGACGCTGGCCGGGATGTGATGCCTGTACGCACCGGCGCCCAGGAAGAAGGGCGCTTCCCCCGCCGACAGGTTTTCCCGCGCGAGCGTCGCCATATGGCGCTCGACCGCCAGTTCGCTGGCATGATCGGGCAGGCCCGCGATCTTGCCGGGAAGGCGCGCCTCGACCGGCACGTCCACGAACAGGTCATCGATCGAATCCGCGCCGATGACGGAGAGCATCTCACGCCGGTCGCTGTCGGTAAGGGGTAGGTAGCGCATATTCCAAGAACTCTCCCCCCTCCCTTTCACGGGAGGGGCTGGGGGTGGGTCGCGAGCGGGGCGAGCGCTGCTCCGTAGCGATAGGGCGGACGCGCCCTGCGGTCGCGACCCACCCCTTCCCCCTCCCTTGAAAGGGAGGGGCTTATTTTAGAGCGAGGCCACGAACTTCTTGTAGGCGGATTCGTTCATCAGCCCTTCCAGTTCGGTGGCGTCGGTGATGCGCAGTTTGAAGAACCAGCCGTCCTCCTCCGCATCGCTGTTCACCAGCGCGGGTTCGTCCTCCAGCGCGCCGTTGGCTTCGACGACTTCGCCGGAAATGGGGGCATAGACGTCGGAGGCGGCCTTGACCGATTCCACGACGGCGGCGTCGTCGCCCTTGTCAAAGGTCGCGCCTTCCACGGGCAGTTCGACGAACACGATGTCGCCCAGCTGCTCCTGCGCATAGTCGGTGATGCCGACCGTGGCGATTTCGCCCTCTACGTCGATCCATTCATGTTCGTCGGTAAAATAACGGCTCATGGTTTTCTCCCCTCGGAAAAAAGTGGGTCAGGCTTTGCGGCGGTAGCGGTGCGGCACGAACGGCATCGGCGCGACGGTGGCGGCGATGCGCTTGCCGCGCACTTCGATTTCGAGCGCGGTGTCGATGGCGGCGTGGGGCATGCTGACCCAGCCCATGGCGATCGGCGCGCCGACAGTGGGCGCGAAACCGCCCGATGTGACTTCGCCCACCAGCACGTCGCCCGCATAGATGGTCGCGCCCTCACGCGCGGGCAGGCGACCTTCGATTTTCAGGCCCACGCGGCGGCTGCCAGATCCTTCGGCCAGTTCCTTCATCACGCGGGCGTGACCGATGAAGCCGCCTTCTTCGCGGCGGCGCTTCTGGATGGCGAAGCCGAGATCCGCGCCTATGGTGCTGACAGCAGGGGTCAGGTCGTGGCCGTAGAGCGGCAGGCCTGCTTCCAGACGCAGCGAATCGCGCGCGCCAAGGCCGATGGGCTTGACCTGCGGCAGTTCACATAGCGCATCCGCAAGCAGCTTCGCGGCGTCCGCTGGCAGGCTGATTTCGAACCCGTCCTCACCCGTATAGCCCGACCGGCTGATCCACAGCGGCACGCCGCGCCATTCGAACAGGCCGGATTGCATGAACAGGAGGTCGGCGGCGCCGGAGACAAGGACAGCCATCGCCTCCCCGGCTTCGGGTCCCTGCAGCGCCAGCAGCGCCTGTTCGTCCATATGGTTCATGACGACTTCGTCAGGCAGATGTTCGATCATCCAGCCAATATCGTCATATTTGGTCGCGCCGTTCACGACCATGTAGATGTCCGCACCGTCGAACGCGCCATCGCCGAGGCGCGAGACCATCAGGTCGTCGAGTATGCCGCCATCTTCGTCGAGCAGCATCGAGTAGCGCTGGCGACAGGGTTTCAGCCCCTTGATGTCGCTAGGCAAAATCTGTTCGAGCGCGTCGTCCACACCGTCGCCCGAAAAAGTCAGCTGGCCCATGTGGCTGACATCGAACAGCCCCGCATGTTCGCGCGTCCAGCTATGTTCGGCCATGATGCCTTCATACTGGATGGGCATATGGTAGCCTGCGAAGCCGACCATGCGCGCGCCCTTCGCGCGGTGCCACGCGTCGAGCGGCAGATCCTGCAGCGGCAATTCTTCTTCGAGATGAGTGACGTCTTCACTGCCGGACATAAGCGGCCTTTCCGTGCGGGTTTACGAGCGACAAACGCCACAGGCCCGAACCCGGACCCATCGCGTGATGCCACCCCCTCTGTCACGGGACCTGAGAGCTTTGACCACCGGTCAGGCGACCGGATGGCTTACCCCTTCGGTGGGACGACGTTGAACGCAGTCCGCTTTCCAGAGTGCCTGCCCATGATGCGGTCCTTGCGCCTGAGAGATTCCGGGGCGGTTGCTCCTTCGGCGACGGGGTGGCCTGAAAGGCTTCCCATACTCTCCCGCATCATGTCCAAAGGCCGAATCCGATCGGCCCGTGAAGACCCCTTCGCATTGCTGGAATTGAAGCGCGGCGTCAATCGCTCAATCGGCGCCATCCTCCTTTGCCAAGCGCGGCTGCGTCAGGCGGACAGCAATTCCCCGAATATCTCGGCATGACGCCGTTCGGCATAGCGATCGGTCATGCCCGCTATGAAGTCGGCGACGTGGCGGCTGCGGCGGGGTTCATCCAGCGAACAATCGTCGCGCCATTCGGGGGGCATCAGGCCGGGTTGTTCGCGATAGGCGCGGAACAGGTCGCTGACGATGACGCGGGCGCGGTCGGCGGCGGCCTGCTGTGAGGGATGATGATAGAGCATGGCGTACATGAAGCGTTTGAGGTCGCGTTCCTGCGCCGCCAGTTCGGGGGAAAAGCCGACCAGTGTTTCCCCAGCCGCGCGAACATCGTCGACCGTGCGCACGCCCGACCGCCGAATATTCTCACGCGTGGCGGCGATCAGGTCATTGGCCATCACGCCGATCTGTTCGCGCACAAGTTCGCGCAACAGCCGGTCCTGCGCCACATCGGGATAGCGGGCGCGCACGCGGTCCCAGCAGCTTTTCACCAACGGCACGCTGAGCAGCTGGTCCAGCGTCAGCAATCCCGCGCGCAGGCCGTCGTCAATGTCGTGATTGTCATAGGCAATGTCGTCGGACACCGCCGCCAGCTGCGCTTCGAGCGATGCGTGGTGGCCAAGGTCGAGCGGCAGCAGCGCGTCGACTTCCCGCATCGCCCAGCCGGGATGATCGATGGGGCCATTATGCTTGGCCAGGCCTTCCAGCATTTCCCAGCTGAGATTCAGCCCCTGAAACAGCGGATAGGGCGATTCGAGCAGCATGAGCGTGCGCAGAGTGTGGGCATTGTGATCGAACCCGCCATGATCATCCAGCGCTGCCTCCAGCGCATCTTCCCCTGCATGGCCAAAGGGTGGATGGCCGATGTCATGGGCCAGGCAAAGCGCCTCGGTCAGATCTTCATTGAGGCCCAACGTGCGGGCGGTGGTGCGGCCAATTTGCGCAACTTCCAGGCTGTGGGTCAACCGAACGCGGAAATGGTCGCCATCGGGGGACACGAACACCTGCGTTTTATGGCGCAGGCGGCGGAAGGCGATGGAGTGGATGATACGGTCGCGGTCGCGCTGAAAAATATCGCGCGGGCCGCGAACCTCTCCCCCGATTTCAGGATGGAGCCGTCCACGGCTGTGGTCCGGGTGCGACGCATAGGAGGCAAGGCTCGACATGCGGGCGCCTTTACTTGGTTGTCAGCCGTTCGACCAGTTCGCCCGCTTCGCTTTGCCAGGCAAAGGCGTCGGCCCCCGCCCCTTTCAGCTTCGATTCCACGGCCTTGGCACGGGTGAAGCTGGCGAACGGGCCGATCAACAGCCGGTTGGTCCGACCCCAATTGGCGACCCAGCCGTCCTGCGGGGCCACATCATCATATTTGCGGCGCAGATTTTTGAGCGTGAAGGCCAATGCGCCGCGATTGCTGCCCACGCCAAGCTGCACCCAGTTGCGCGAGGGATTGGCCGCCAAGCGGGCCTTTTCTTCAGCCGCTTTCTTTGCCTTGGCGTCGGCCTCAGCCTTTAGCTTGGCGGCGGCAGCGGCCTTGGCCTTTGCAGCCAGCGCGGTCTTTTTCACTTCTTCGGCGGCAGCCTGCTGTTCCGCCCTGCGCGCGGCCTGAAGCGCCGCGACCTCCGCCAGATCGACGGCGGCCACGGTCGGACGGCGTTCGGAATCGGGCACGTCGATCGTGCGGATGATGTCGGCGAGCGTCCGCGTGGCTGCCGGGTCTGGCTGCGGCGTGGTGGGCGTCGGGGTCGGTGGGGTCGCAGCCTGGGCGGGCGCGGATTGTACCGGAGCAGGCTGGATGGCGGCTGGCTGGGCGGCTTGTGCCGGAGCCTGTGTCGGAGCCGGGGTCGCGGCCAGTGGCGCGGAGGGCGGCGTGGAGGGCCGAGCGGAAAGAGATTCGAAGCCCGGTGCGGGTGGCCCCTGAACCTGAGCGGTGCCCGACGCAGATGGGCGGGCAGGTGTGGCGGTAGGCGGCGGGGCGGCAGGCGGCATGGTCGCGGACGGGGCTGCGGCTGGCGAAGAAGTCGGCTTTGTTTCCTCTCCCGGCTCAACCGGCGTTGTTGCGCTGGTGGTGGCCGCGCGCGTCTGGACGGAGGCGGATGGGGCAGCGCGATTGTCCGCGCGGGCGAGCGTCACAGGCTTCGCCGATCGCCGTTGCGCCCGCGTCTGCCGCGTCGGAGCGGCTGCCACGGTTGCAGGAGCCGCTTGAGACGGCGCGACTGCGGAAGGCGTCGCTGGCGAAGGCGCAGGCGTTGGTGTCACGGCGGCGACGGTGGACCCGACTGTGGTGGGGAAATGGCCGAAATGCACCGCTGCGGCTTTCTGGGCCGCCGTCAAATAGGGCATCTTGACCATATAGGGCGTGATTGCGGCGGCGAGTTGGGCAGGCATGGTCTGGCTGGCGATCTTGCGCGCGTCATCCTGCCGGTTGTTCATCGCCAGGATGAAGGCGCGAAAACGCCAGGCCGGCCGGTCGCTCTTGTGCAAAAGCGGCTGGAGCACCTTGTCCGCCGCCTCCACCTGGCCGGATATGCCGAGCGACGCGGCATAGCGATAGGTCAGTTCCGTGTTGTCGGGCGTGTGCTTGAGCGCTGCCTGATAATCCCGCTGGGCACCCGCCTGATCGCCGGTGAGGTCCCGCGCAAGCCCGCGATCGCTGAGCAAGGTTGCTTCGGGATAGCCGAGCTTGGTCGCCTGATCGAACATCCGTAGCGCTTCGGTGGGATTCTGCGTTTTCAGCATGACCCTGCCGAGGCCTGCCTTCACCCGGCCATTGTTGGGCTGGATCATGTCGGCGCGCGCGAAAAATCCAGCGGCTGCACGGGTATCGTCAAGGTCGATCGCCGCCTCTCCAGCGCCGATCAACGCATCGACGTCGCGCGGATTGGACGCAAGGCGCGAAAGATGGCGGTTCAGATTTTCGGTGCTGGGCGGGCGAATAGCCTGCACCATCCCCGATTGCGCCTGAGCAGTCCCCGCTACAAGCAGGCCCGCCATGATCGATATAGCCGAAAGTTTCACACCATCCCTTTAGCGAATTGCTGCGTGAATGGGCAATTTACCATCACGAAAAGCGCGCCGGATCGCCTTGGGCGACCGACGGCGCGCTCTTAAGCCAATGGGCAGCGCCCAAGGATTACTGATTGCTCTGACGATTGAGGAAACGCGGAATGTCCGGCGTGGCCGCATCATCATCAGCCAAAGGTGCAGTCCTGTCCGTTCCGCGGGTCAAACCGGCCATGCGTTCGAACAGGGTGCCGCCCGTAGCGACGCGAGGGGCGGGCTGCGACGTAGCGGCAGGTGCCGGAGCAGGGCGAGCCGGTTCCGGTTCCGCTTCTTCACTGCCCAGCAGCAATTCGTCCTGCGACGGGTCCTCATCCGAGAAAACAGCGGCAGGGCGCGACGACGCTGGCTTTTCCGCGACGGGCGGGGCCAGCGGCGCTGGCTCCGGCGCGGCGGGGACGTCGAGTTCCAGCGGTTCCGCTTCCTCTTCGACGGCGGCAACGGGTGCGGGCGCGGGGGTGGCCTGCGGCGCTGGGCGGGACGGCGCGGCGGCGGTTGGCACGGAAACGGCCGGACGGCTGGCGAAGCTGAAGGGCTGGGTCAGCGGAGCCGCGCCAGCCGTTACGTCGCTGTCGATCCCGGTCGCGACGACGGAAACGCGAATCTTGCCATTCAGGCCGTCGTTGAAGGCGGAACCCCAGATGATGTTCGCGTCCGGGTCGACCAGTTCACGAATATGGTTGGCCGCTTCGTCCACTTCCATCAGGCGCATGTCTTCGCCGCCGACGATGGATACGATCACGCCCTTCGCGCCGCGCATCGAAACGCCGTCGAGCAAGGGGTTGGCAATGGCCTTTTCAGCGGCCTGCAGCGCGCGGCCATCGCCTTCGGCTTCGCCCGTGCCCATCATCGCCTTGCCCATTTCGCCCATCACCGACCGGACGTCCGCGAAGTCGAGGTTGATGAGGCCTGGCATGACCATCAGGTCGGTGATGCCACGAACACCCTGTTGCAGCACCTCGTCCGCCATCTGGAAGGCTTCCTTGAAGGTGGTGTTGGGATTCGCGATCAGGAACAGATTCTGGTTCGGAATGACGATGAGCGTGTCGACATGCTTCTGCAGCTCATCGATGCCCGATTCCGCCGACTTCATGCGGCGATTGCCTTCGAAGGTGAAGGGCTTGGTCACGACGCCGACGGTCAGGATGCCCTTGTCGCGCGCGGCCTTGGCAATGACGGGAGCAGCGCCGGTGCCGGTGCCGCCGCCCATGCCAGCCGCGATAAAGCACATGTGCGCGCCGTTCAGCGCGTCGTCCACCGAAGCGATGGTTTCTTCCGCCGCCGCCTTGCCGATTTCAGGACGCGAACCCGCGCCCAGACCTTCGGTGATTTGCGGGCCAAGCTGAATCCGGCGCTCCGCGGGCGAGGCGTTCAGCGCCTGCGCATCGGTATTGGCGACAATGAAATCCACACCCTCAACCGACGCAGCGATCATGTTCGCAATGGCATTGCCGCCCGCGCCGCCGACGCCGATCACCGCAATGCGTGGTTTTAGTTCATCCACATGCGGTGGGCTGATTTCAATGCTCATAAATATTAGCTCCCTTCAGCTCCGGCGACATGAGCCAAACTGTCATCGAAGGTTAATGCAACAGATAATGGCGTATTTCACTAGTAAAATTCGTTTAGCTTCCGATTATTCAATAGTTGGTCTTTATGGCGCGGACCATACGCTGCCACCATTGCGGCGCGCCGATACGGTGCACGGTCTGCGGGGTCGGCGCTATCGTCCTAAGGTCAACCGGGTTCGAAGCGCCATAAAGCGCAAGTCCAGCCAAAGTGGCGAAAGCCGGGCCGCTATGCGCTTCGGGCAAGGCGGCCAGGCCACGAGGACGGCCAATCCGCACCGCACGGCCCAGCGCGCCCTGCGCATAGTCGGCAATCCCCTTCATTTCCGCGCCGCCGCCGGTCAGAACCACCTGTCGGCCCGTCGGCGTGTTGAAGCCCATCCCCGCGAGCGCGGCGTTGATTTCGGTCATCAACTGGTTCAGCCGCTCGCAAATTACCGCGACTAGGGCGGCACGCGTGATCTTGCCGCCGTCGGCGTTCGGCCCGGCGCTTTGGCCGGGAAGCGCGACGTCGCCGTGGGGCGGCGCGATCTCTATCATCTCGCGGAAATCGCGGCGGTTCTGCATCGCGGATCCGTAAAAGCATTTGATCCGTTCGGCCTGGCTGCGGCGGATGCCGAAGGCCGAGGCGATGTCGTCGGTGATGTCGGACGCGCCGATCGGGATGCTGTGCAGCCCGACCAGCATGCCGCCCGCATAGAGGGACACGTTGGTGACACCCGCGCCCATTTCGATGAGGGCCACGCCAAGGTCCCTTTCCTCTTCGGACAGGCAGGCAAGGCCGGTCGCGATGGGGGACGCGACGATGCTGTTGACGTTCAGATAAGCGCCGCGCACGCACAGGTCGAGATTGGCGAGCGGTGCGCCGTCCGCCAGCACGACATGGATATCGACGCCCAGCAGGTCGGCGTGCATGCCGAGCGGCTTTTTCACCGGCACGCGGCCATTGATCGTGAAACAGGTCGGTTGAGCATGCAGCACGACGCGGCCATCAGGGTCGATGCCCTGTTGGCCGGTGGTCAGCAGATCGTCGATATCCGATTGTTCGATGCGGTAGCCGCCCATGTCGCGTTCGACCGTGACGACGTCGCTGACCAGGCTGCCGCCCGAAAAGCTGACCCACACATCTTCGATATTGGTGCCCGCGACCCGTTCGGCCTGCTCCACCGTTTCGCGCACGGCAAGTTCGGTGCGCTCCATATCGGCGATGAAGCCGCGCCGGACGCCCCGGCTTTCACGCTGGCCAGTGCCCAGGATCGCCAGTTCGCCTGTATCGGTCCGCCCGGCGATGAGGGCCGACACCTTCCACGATCCGATGTCGATCGCGGTGACGAGCTTTTCGACCTTGGGCTGTGCCACGGGTCAGCCCTCCTCGCCCACGGAGGCGGTTTCAGCCTGATCCTTGCCCGCTTCCGAAGCGACGGGCTTTTCCCGTGCCTGGTCGCGCGGCAGACGCAGGACAAACCGGTCCGGGTCACGCATGTCGAATTTCACGATACCCCGGCCCAACAGGCGGTTGACGCCATCCATCCGGGCGAAATTGACGAGCGCGGTGGCAGAGGATTTATCTCCTTCCGGCAGAGAAAGTGTTTCGCCCGATTGAAAGCGCAGGTCCCACCGGCGGTTCCCGACCCATGTGGCCCCCGCCAACATGGGCTTGAGCGCCGGGGCGTTTTCCATGAGCTTGTTCAGGCCCGCCGTCTGACGATTGGCGCTAGGCCCGACGACCAACGGCAGGTCGGGCATTGCGTTCGCGGACACGGACTGCAGGACGACGCCCTGCACATCGATCAGGTGGAGTTGGCCATCATGCTGCCACACCGCGACCGGATCACGCTCGACAATATCGACCACCAGCGTATCGGGCAGGCGGCGGGAGATGCGGGCATCCTTGACCCAGCCAAGCCCCAGCATTTCCGACCGCACCTTGGGCAGGTCGAGCGACAGCATCGAGCGATCCACCTGGCCGAGCGCGATATTATAGACCGGCAGTTCATCCATCCGTTCGACACCGCGAACTTCGACCTTCTGCACTTCGAAGCCCGCATTGGCGGCAACCTCCGCCGCCTTTTGCCCGGCCATCGCCGGAACGCCCATCAGCACGGCGACGCCGCCAACGACAGCGATGACGATGCCAACGATCGCCCAGCTGGCCATGCGCTGGAGCATATCATCGCTGACCGGCAGCGCGTGGACCATGCGCCCGATCCAGGACCGGCGCTTGCCCGGTTGTCCGCGCGCGCCGCCCTTGCGTCCGCCCATCGAGGCGGTGCGCGCCAGCCGCGCCGTGCCGCCGCGCCGGATGCGTGCTTCAGCCATGCCCTGCCCCCTGTTTTCCCTGTGCCTGTATCAGGGCGTCTTCGACAATCCGTTCGACCAATTCGGCATATTCGATGCCCAGCTTCGCCGCCTGTTCAGGGACGAGGCTGAGCGGGGTCATGCCGGGCTGGGTGTTCACTTCCAGAAGGAACAGCCCGTCTACGCCCTGCGTGTCGTCCCAGCGGAAATCGGATCGTGACGCCCCCCTGCAGCCCAGCAACTGGTGCGCGCGCAGGGCGATGGCCTTGCACGCTTCGCCAATTTCGTTGGGGATGTCGGCGGGGCAGACATGTTCGGTCATGCCGTCGGTATATTTGGCGTCGAAATCGTAAAAGCCGCTTTTCGGGCGCAGTTCCGTCACCAGCAACGCTTCATCGCCAAGAACGGCGGTCGTCAGTTCCCGGCCGCGAATATAGGGTTCGGCGAGCAGTTGGTCGAAATGCTGCCAGGGCCCTTCGACATCGCGGCCGATGGGCGATCCATAATTACCGTCCTGCGTCACGATGGCGACGCCGACTGAACTGCCTTCATTGACCGGTTTCACCACATAGGGACGCGGCATGGGATCGGTTTCGAACAGGCTGGCGCTGTCGACGATGTGACCGCCGGGCATGGGAATGCCGTGGGGCACCAGCGCCTGCTTCGTCAACTGCTTGTCGATGGCGATCACCGACGTTGCGAGGCCCGAATGGGTGTAGGTGAGGCCCATGAGGTCCATCATGCCTTGCACCGTGCCGTCCTCCCCCGGAACGCCATGAAGCGCGTTGAAGACGACGTCCGCCCCGGCTTGCGAAAGGCGCTGCGCCACATTGCGGTCCATGTCGATGCGCGTCACCTTATGACCGCGCGATTCCAGCGCCTTGGCCACGCCCTCGCCCGACGACAGGGAGACGGAGCGTTCAGCCGACCAGCCGCCCATCAGAACGGCGACATGCCAGGGGCCACGAGTCATAGCAAAACCTCATATAATATGTTCGGGCCAGGCATGGGGATGCCCTCTTTGTCAGGGGCGGTGCTCACCGGGGCACCCCCACCCTCTGAATTTCCCATTCCAGTTCGACGCCGCTTTTTTCCTTCACCCGGCGGCGAACTTCTTCGCCCAGCGCCTCTATGTCGTCGCTGGTAGCATCGCCTGTGTTGAGCAGGAAATTGGTGTGTTTTTCCGATACCTGTGCGCCGCCCAGTTGCAGGCCACGGCAACCGGCTTCGTCCACCAGCGCCCATGCCTTGTGCCCGGCAGGATTTTTGAAGGTCGACCCGCCGGTCTTGCTGCGCAGCGGCTGGCTTTCTTCCCGCGCCGTGGCGATGCGGTCCATTTCCGCCTGGATGGCGACAGGATCACCGGGCATGCCGCGAAATAGGGCGCTGACGACAACCGCGCCGTCGGCCAGGCTGCTGTGGCGGTAGGTATAATCCAGTTCGTCCCGCGATAGCGTCACTTGCTCGCCCGACCGCAACACGACATCGCATTCAACCAATATGTCGCAGGTTTCGCGGCCATAGGCGCCGCCGTTCATCCTCACGAAGCCGCCCACCGTGCCGGGAATGGAACGCAGAAATTCAAGCCCGGCAATCCCAGCGTCGCGTGCGGTGGAGGACACAAGAATGCCCGACGCGCCGCCGCCGCAGCGCAGCGCTGTCGCATCGATCCGATCCACCTTTGCGAACGGCTTGCCAAGTCGCACGACCACGCCCGGCACGCCGCCGTCACGGACGATCAGGTTGGAACCGAGACCCAGCGCCATCACCGGAATAGCCGGATCAAGGCGCGCCAGGAAATCGGACAGATCCGGCGCATCCTTCGGTTCGAACAGCCATTGCGCGGGTCCGCCCGCCTTGAACCAGACCAATGGGGCCAGCGGCGCATCTGCCTTTAGCGTGCCGCGAACCGGGGGAAGGGTCGCCGCCGTCAGCGTCAAGCGCCTATACCCCACAGCCGCATCCAGCGCGTGACCGCTTTTGTCCCGGCCTGTCCCGCCGGAGAGTCGGCCAGACCGGCGTCGACGTTGCGTTGCGCCGTTTCCACCATCTCCTGCGCTGCTTCGATGCCCTGCATGTGGATGTCGATCATCCGCTTTTGCATTTCCAGCCCTACGCTTAACAGTTCGAACATCAGGCCGCTCCCTTTTCCGCAACCGCCGCTGCCAGCCCCGCCGCCCATTTGGTGATGTCCCCAGCACCCAGGCAGATGATCATGTCACCGTCCTGGCAATCGGCGGCGATAGCGCGGGCCAGATCGTCCGCGCCGTCAACAGTGGCGGCGTGGCGGTGGCCCCGGCGTTTCAGCCCGGCAACCAGTTCGGCGCTGTCCACGCCAGTGATCGGCTGTTCGCCCGCTGCATAGACGGGCGCGGCATAGACGATGTCGGCGTCGTTGAACGCCTGCTGGAATTCATCCATCAGGTCGCGCAGGCGGGTATAGCGGTGCGGCTGCACCACGGCGATGACGCGCCCGCCACTTGCCGAAGCAGACAGGCCTTCCCGCGCGGCGGCGAGCACAGCCCTGATTTCGACCGGATGGTGACCATAGTCGTCGATGACGGTCGCGACGCCCTGTCCGGCGCGGATTTCCCCCACCTTGGTGAAGCGGCGCTTTACGCCACCGAATTTGGCAAAGCCGGTCTGGATGGTCGCGTCGTCGATACCCATCTGCAGCGCCACGCCGATCGCCGCCATGGCGTTCAGCACATTGTGACGGCCGGGCATCGGCATTTCGATGCCTTCGATGCGGCGGATCGATCCGTCGCGTTCGCGAATCTGCACGTCAAACCGGTTGCCGCCGGGAATTGGCTGGACATTTTCGCCGCGAATGTCGGCCTGCGCCGAAAAGCCGTAGGTGACGATGCGGCGGTCCTGCACGCGCGGAAGGATCGCCTGCACTTCGGGATGGTCGAGGCACAGCATGGCCGCGCCGTAGAAGGGCACATTTTCGACGAACTCGACAAAGGCGTCCTTCACCTTTTCGAAGCTGCCATAATGGTCGAGATGTTCAGGGTCGATATTGGTGACGACCGCCAGCGTGCCGTCCAGCCGCAGGAAGCTGCCGTCGCTTTCGTCCGCTTCGACCACCATCCAGTCGCTCTTGCCCAGGCGGGCGTTCGACCCATAGCTGTTGATGATGCCGCCATTGATAACGGTCGGGTCCACGCCGCCCGCGTCCAGCAGCGCCGCTACCATGGAGGTGGTCGTGGTCTTGCCATGCGTGCCGGCGATGGCAACGGTGGATTTCAGCCGCATCAGTTCCGCCAGCATTTCCGCGCGGCGGATGACAGGCACGCGCTTTTCCAGCGCCAGATCGACTTCGGGATTGCCCTTCTTGATCGCGGTGGAGGTCACGACCACGGCGGCGTCGCCCAGATTTTCGGCCTTATGACCGATCATCACCGCGATGCCTTTCTTGCGAAGCCCTTCAACGACATAGCCTTCGGCGACGTCGCTGCCCTGAACCTTGTAACCCAGATTGTGCATCACTTCGGCGATACCGGACATGCCGATGCCGCCGATGCCGATGAAATGGATCGTGCCGATGTCCGTGCCGACACCCTTCATGCGCGGTATTCCTTGTATTCCAGATAGTGATGGCCGGTCAGGCGCAACAGGGATGGGTTGATGTTCTTCACGCAGGGACGCCCTGCAGATTGAGGCTGGTGGGCACCGGACCGACGCGCAGCGGATCGTTCATGATCGGCGCCTGGCCGATGCTTTCCAGCAGGTCAGCCATGTCCCGCGCCGCATTGGGACGTCCGCAGGCGCGGGCACGCCTGGCAGCATTTTGCAGCGCGCCGGGTTCCAGCGCCATCTTCTGCATCTGCTTGGCGAGTTCCACCGCATTGAAGCGCGATTGCGCAATGGTGCGCGCGCCGCCCGCTTCGGTCATTTCCCGCGCGTTGGCGGTCTGGTGGTCGTCCATGGCGCTGGGCAGCGGGACCAATATGGCGGGACGGCCCGCGCAGGTCAGTTCCGCCAGCGTCGATGCGCCCGCGCGGGCGATGACCAGATGAGACCAGCTGAGCTTTTCCGGGACATCGTTGAAATAGGTGGCAAGGTCGGCGGGGATTTCCAGGTCGGCGTAGAAACGACGGACACGCTCAATATCCTCCGCGCGGCACTGCTGCGTCACTTGCAGGCGACGGCGCAGGCTGAGCGGCAGCATGCCCAAGCCATCGGGCACGACGCTGGACAGGATGGACGCGCCCTGGCTGCCGCCGATCACCAGCACGCGGAAAACGCTTTCATCGGTCAGCGCGGGAAATTCCTCCTCGCGCAGAAGCTTCACTTCTTCGCGGACGGGATTACCGACCAGATGCACCTTGTCCGCATATTTGCCCTTCAGCCGCGCGACCGAGGGATAGGCGGTGGCGATGGCATCGACGCGGCGAGCGAGCAGGCGGTTGACCCGGCCCAGAACGGCGTTCTGTTCGTGGATCGCGGTGGGAATGCCATCCGCCAGCGCGCCAAGCAACGCGGGCATGGCGGGATAGCCGCCAAAGCCGACGACGGCAGTGGGACGGAATGTTTCGTTGAGGCGGCGGGCCATGGCGCGGCCAGCCAGGATCGCCTTGAGCGCGCCCGGCCAGCTTCGCGGATTGCGCGTCATCCGACCGGCGGGCAGCACATGCACCTGCGCCTTGTCAAAGATGCCGGGGATCTTCGCGCCGCGTTCATCCGTCACCAACGCGACATGATGACCCCGCGCCATAAGCTCCTCCGCCACGGCGTGCGCTGGAATCATATGACCACCCGTCCCGCCTGCAGCGAGGACGAAGTGACGGGAAATGCTCATCGGCCACTCCATTTGACGACGGTATGCCGACCCATGAATGGGTTGCGCCGCGTGAATGCGAGCAACAGGCCTACCCCGATACAAAGCGCCAGCATAGAGGAGCCGCCGTAGCTGATAAAGGGCAGCGTCATGCCCTTTGAAGGAAATATCTGCGCATTGACGCCCATGTTGATGATTGCCTGCAATCCGAACTGGGTAGTGAGACCCGCAGCGGCGAGGATAGTGAAATGATCATCCTCATCCAGCAGGCGCAGCAGCACCCGGACGATGATCGCCAGATAGACGCAGGCGATGCCGATGCAGGCGAGCAGGCCGAATTCTTCCCCGATCACCGAAAAGATATAGTCGGTATGCGCTTCGGGCAGGCTGAACTTGTGCTGTCCGCCGCCCGGCCCCACGCCAGTGAAGCCGCCATGCGTGATGGTGCGGAACGCAAGTTCGGTCTGGTCCGGTCCCACATCCTGCGCGACACCCAGCCCCAGGAAGTCGTTGATGCGCTGGCGGCCATTTTCATAGAACATGTACATGGCGACCAGCCCGGCAAGGCCGACGCCCGCCAATATGCCGATGACGCGCATCGGCACGCCGGACAGCAACAACAGGCAGCTCCAGCAGGCGAGGAAGATGACGGTCTGGCCAAAGTCCGGCTGCTTCATCAATATCGCCGCGATCAGCAGGGTCACCGCGCCGGTCACCCGGATGAGTGGCAGGCTGGCGTCCCTTTCGCGCAAGGACAGCAACCAGGCGAGGCTGACGACATAGGCGGGCTTCAGGAATTCGGACGGCTGGAAACGAAAGCCGGGCAAGTCGATCCATCGCTTTGCGCCGTTCACCGCCGATCCCAGGACTGGCACCGCCAGCAGCATCACGATGAAGAAGGCGGAAAGGAACATGGCCAATCGCCGCGCCTGCTGACGAGGCAGCATGGAGATGACCAGCATGATCGGCAGGCCCAGGAAGACCCAGATCAGCTGCCGGTAGAAATAAATGAGCGGCGTGACGGCGACGGTGCTGGTCGATCGGTCGATCGCCGCGACCGGCGAGGCGGCGGCCACGGCCACAAGGCCGATCGCCATCAGCGCGACGATCAGCGACAGCAGCACGCGGTCGATTTCCCAGAACCAGATGGCCAGCGCCGTCCGCTCACGCGGAACGGTGTGGTTGCGGAACCCCTTTACCAGGTCGCCTGCCCTGAACATCCCTGTCGCCCCTTCTTCGCCAGCCTGGCTTCTAACCGCTGACGCCGCCTTCTTCCAATGCCGCAATGGCCGCCACGAAGGCGTCGCCCCTGGCTTCAAAATCGCGGAACTGGTCGAAACTGGCGCAAGCGGGCGAAAGCAGCACGATGTCCCCCGGTTGCGCCGCCCTTGCGGCGCGGCGAACGGCGGCCGATAGCATTTCACTGTCGTCCACCGCCATATGCGGGCGCAGCAGGTCGGCGAACATATGGCCCGCTTCACCGATGGTGTAGGCATGGGCGACATTGCCGAAATAGGGCGCGCATTCGTCCAACGTAGGAGTCTTGGCCAGCCCGCCGACGATCCAGTGCAGCCGGGGTCGGCCATTCACCGGCGGATAAGCCGCCAGCGCCGGTGCGGTGGAGGCTGGGTTGGTCGCCTTGCTGTCATTGACATACAGGACGCCGCCGACTTCGCGCACGCGCTGCATCCGGTGCGGCAGGCTGGCGTAGCTTTGCAGGCCCCGTTCGATCGTCGCTTGGTCGATGCCCAGCGCGCGGGCGACGGCGATGGCGACGGCAGCATTCTGGGCGTTGTGCGGACCTTGAAGAGACGGCCATCCGGCTTGCGCGGCGGGATCGATGTCCGTCGCGTTGACCCTGATCAAAGCTTTGCGGGAGGACAATCGGTCCGCGATTTCCCGGCTGGGGTCATCCTGTGTCGCGATCACGGCGACATGACCTGCCGACTGCATGGCGAACAGCCGCGCCTTCGACGCGACATAGCCTTCAAAGCCATTGTAGCGGTCCAGATGGTCCGGCGTGATGTTCAACAGCACTGCAACATCGCAATCAAGGCTGTGCGTCAGGTCGATCTGGTAGCTGGACAGTTCCAGGACGTAGATGCCGCCGTCCGGCAGCGGGTCCTGCCCCAGTATCGGCAACCCGATATTGCCACCCATGCGGGTCGGGATGCCCGCCGTTTCGATGATATGGTGGACGAGCGCGGTCGTGGTCGATTTGCCGTTGGTGCCGGTGATGGCGACGACCCGATGCGCGGGCAATGTCGGGCGGGCGAGCGCGAACAATTCGATGTCGCCGATCACGGGCACGCCTGCGAGCTTTGCGTGCATGGCGATGGGATGTTTGTTCAGCGGCACGCCCGGCGACACGACCACCCCGTCGAAGCCCGCAAGATCGATGTCGAGCGGGTCGGCAAGTTCGGCCTTGTCAGCCACAACTGCGCGCGCTTCATCCCGGTTGTCCCAGGCGACCACGCGCGCGCCGCTGGCGACCAGCGTTTCGACGGTGGCGAGGCCGGAACGGGCCAGGCCCAGGACCGCGTAGGTCTTGCCAGCAAAGGCGGCGGTGGAAACAATGCCCATCCCGGTTACCTCAACTTCAGCGTGGCAAGGCCAGCGAGCGCCAGCACGAACGAGATGATCCAGAAACGGATCACGACGGTCGGTTCGGCCCAGCCCAGCTGTTCGAAATGATGATGGATGGGTGCCATGCGGAACACGCGCTTGCCCGTGCGCTTGTAGAAAAAGACCTGTATGATGACGCTCATCGCCTCCACCACGAACAGGCCGCCGATAACGCCCAGCACGATTTCATGATGCGCGGTCACCGCGATCACGCCGATGGTGCCGCCTAGCGCCAGACTGCCGGTATCGCCCATGAACACGGCGGCGGGCGGCGCGTTGAACCAGAGGAAGGCCAACCCCGCGCCAATGATAGCGCCACATAATATGGTCAGGTTGCCAGCGCCGGGCACATGCGGAATACCCAGATATTCGGCAAAATCGGCGCGACCGACGAGATAGACGATCGCCATGAACGCCATGCACGCGATGATAACCGGCATGGTGGCCAGCCCGTCCAGCCCGTCGGTCAGGTTGACCGCGTTGCCGAACGCGACGATCACGAAAGCGGCGAACAGGAAGTAGAATGGCCCCAGCTCAATCGCCGGGCCATTGTAGAAGGGCAGATAGAGCGCCGTATTGCCATGCTGATTAACGATCAGCCAGGCGGCAAAGCCCGCGATCAGGAATTCCAGCACCAACCGCATCTTGCCCGAAAGCCCCTTGTGGCTCGCCTTCGTCACCTTGTCATAATCGTCCAGGAAGCCAATCGCTCCGAAACCCAGCGTCACGAACAGGCAGGCCCACACATAGATGGACGACAGGTCCATCCACAACAGGACCGACGCCATCACCGACGTCAGGATCATCAGGCCACCCATGGTCGGCGTCCCGCGTTTGGCGAGATGAGTTTGCGGACCGTCGTCGCGGATCGGCTGACCCTTGCCCTGCCGCACACGTAGCCAGCCGATGAAGCGGGGACCGATGACAAGCCCGATGATGAGCGCCGTCGCAATCGCCGCGCCCGCGCGAAAACTCAGGTAGCGGACGAGGTTGAAGACCCCCGCGAAATCCATGGTTTGGGCAAGCCAGTAAAGCATCGATCGTCAGCCCCCCAGATTCTTGTCAGTGACGAGCGCTGCGACCAACCGGGACAGGCCGATGCCGTTCGACCCCTTGACCAGGATCGCGTCCCCCGCGCGCATTTCATGCTGGATGAGGCGCGTTGCTTCGGCAGCGTCGGATACATGGTCGAAAGGCAGCACCCCGGCAAGCGCCTGCGCCAGTGGCGTCATTTCCGCGCCCACCAATATGGCATGGTCCACCTTCGCCGCTGTCAGCGGATCGGCAAGGCCGCTGTGCAATTCGCCGCTGCGGTCGCCCAGTTCGCGCATGCCGCCCAGCACCGCGATCCGGCGACTGGCCTGTTCACGGCCCAGTTGCTTCAGCGTCGCCGCCATGCTGACGGGATTGGCATTGTAGCTTTCATCGATCAACAGCGCCTCGCCCTCTCCCACGGCCAGCCTGCTGCGCTCACCACGTCCGGGAAGACCGGGCATTTCGGCAAGGGCCAGGCCAGCCACGGCCAAGTCGCCGCCCAGCGCTTCGACTGCGGCCAGAACGGCCAGCGCGTTGGACACCCAATGTTCGCCCGGCGCACCGACCGTGAAGCATAGTTCGGCGCTGGGCAGTTTCGCCGTTACCAGCGTCCCGCCGTTCGCCGCGGGCACCATGTCGCGGACATGAACGTCCGCTTCGGGATCGAAGCCAAAGGTCAGGACATGGGCGGCATGTTGTTCCGCCTTGTCATACAGGGTCGCGACATGCGGGCTGTCATAGGGAATGATCGCCGTCCCGTCCGGCTCCAGCCCTTCGAATATTTCCGCCTTCGCCTGCGCGATCGCGGTTTCGGTCCCGAAAAATTCGATATGGGCGGGCGCGATCGCGGTCACGATGGCGACATGAGGCCGGACCTGCCGGGTCAGTTCCGCCAGTTCGCCCGCATGGTTCATCCCCATTTCAAATATGCCGAACGCCGACGAACGCGGCATGCGCGACAGGCTGAGCGGCACGCCGACATGATTATTATAGCTCTTGACCGAACGATGCACTTCGCCGGGGCGGATACGGTCGAGTGCGTGGAACAGCGCTTCCTTCGTGCCGGTTTTCCCGACCGAACCGGTGACGCCAATCACCTTGCCCACCATCCGTTGACGGGATGCGCGGCCCAGCGCCTCCAGCGCCGCCGCGCTATCCTTGACCAGCACGTGCGGCTGTTCGATCGGTTCGCTGACGATCGCGCCGGACGCGCCCTGTTCAAACGCCTTGCCGATGAAGCGATGGCCGTCGGTCGATTCGCCCTTCATCGCCACGAACAGGTCCCCGCCAGTCACTTCCCGGCTGTCGAAAGCGACGCCCGAAACGGCGAAGGGCGCCGATGCGACGCCCCCCGCGGCCTGCGCGATTTCATCGGATGTCCATAACGGGCTCAACCCGCGCACTCCCGCGCCACGGCGACATCGTCGAACGGCAGGACGCGGTCGCCGATGATCTGGCCCTGTTCGTGGCCCTTGCCGGCAAGCAGGACGATATCGTCCGCACCGGCCTGCGCGATGGCGGCGGCGATGGCGTCGCGACGACCGCCAATCTCCTCCGCACCCGGCGCACCCGCCATGACGGCGGCACGAATGGTCGATGGATCTTCGGAACGAGGATTATCGTCGGTTACGATGACATGGTCGGCAAGCTCCGCCGCCACCTTGCCCATCTGCGGCCGCTTGCCAGCGTCGCGGTCGCCGCCCGCGCCGAACAAGGCGATCAGGCGGCCAGCTGTGTGGGGGCGCAGCGCATCGATCGCAGCGCGCAGGCCATCGGGCGTATGGGCATAATCGACATAGACAGGCGCGCCCGCCTTCGTGATGACGGCGCGTTCAAGGCGACCGCGCACCGGCTGGACCCGACCGAGCAGTTCAAGGACCTTCGCCGCATCCTCCCCGCCTGCGATCACCAGCGCGGCCGCGGTCAAAGCGTTCGCAGCCTGATAAGCGCCGATCAGCGGCAGGTTAACCCTATGGAGCTTGCCATCGGCCTCGACCTCCAGCGTCTGGCCCAACTGGGTCGGGGTGCGGTTGGCAAGACGCAATGCCTGCCCCTGCACCCCGACGCTCAGCACACGAAGCCCCCGCTTCGTAGCTCGCTGGATCACCTTGTCCGACCATTGGTCGTCAGCCCACACGATGGCCGTCCCGTCGGGCGCGACAACTTCATCAAACAGCCGCATCTTCGCGTCAAAATAGCTGTCCATGTCGCCATGATAGTCGAGATGATCGCGCGACAGGTTGGTGAAGGCCGCCGCCAACACAGGCAGGCCCTCCGTCCGATATTGGGCAAGGCCGTGGCTGGACGCTTCGAAAGCGGCGTGGCTGATGCCTTCGCGCCTGAGGCCCGACATGTTGGACAGAAATGTGACGATGTCCGGCGTGGTGAGGCCGGTCGACACCTGATCGACGGATGTAGTCACGCCCAGCGTGCCGATGGATGCGGAATGATGCCCCAGCATCCGCCACAGCTGGCGGGCCAGTTCGACGGTCGATGTTTTGCCGTTCGTGCCGGTGACGGCAACGGTCACATCGGGGAAAGGCGCGAAATAGCGCGCGGCGAGCAAGGCGAACAGGCGGCGGGGATTGTCGTGGGCGATGTGCACCGCGCCTTCCACCGTCGCCTGCGGGCGTGCGACGACCGCTACCGCTCCCGCACGGACAGCGTCGGGAATGAAGTCTTCGCCATTGACGCGCAGGCCCTGAAAGGCGCCGAAGACGGTTCCGGGCGCTACTTTCCGATTGTCGATCGCAAAGCCCGACACCACCGATTCCAGCGGCGCGCCGGGATCGATCCGGGCGTCCAGCCCATCGACCAGCGATCCCAGGCGCATCAATGATCCTCCTTGCCGAGCAGGGGCATGAGGTCGGAAATATCGACGTCGCGTCGCTCGTCAGGCAGGACGCCCAGCATCGGTCCGACCCGCTCCACCACCCGCTTGACCACCGGCGCGGCTGTCCATGCGGCAGTGCGCAGGCCGAATGTCTGGGCGTTGCCTTTCGGCTCGTCCATCATGGTCAGCACAACATAGCGGGGATTGTCCATCGGAAATGCGGACGCAAAAGTCGTCACCAGAGAACTCTTATTATACCGGCCTTCTTCAGGCTTCTCAGCGGAGCCCGTCTTGCCGCCCACCCGGAATCCCTTGGCGTCGGCGCTGCGACCTGTACCCGCGGCGACGATCATCCGCAACAGTTGGCGCATACGGGCGCTGGTGGCGGCGGAAAAGACGCGATGCCCCTCCGGCACTTCATTAGCATGGAGTTTGCGCAGCGTCGCGGGGCGCCAGATGCCGCCGTTCACAAGCGCGGCATAAGCCGAAGCGAGATGCAAAGGCGTTACGGCGATGCCATGGCCATAGGACACGGTCATGGTGGTGATGCGGCCCCAATTGGTCGGCCACAGGCTCTTGGCGCGCTCCTTCAGCTCGATCGGGGCGCGTTGGTCGAATTGCAGGTTGCGGAAAAGCTGCTGCATGGATTCAGCGCCCATTTCGTCCGCGATCCGGGCAGTGCCGATGTTCGAGCTGTGCACCAGGATTTCCGGCACATTGAGCCAGCGGCCAAGCGCATGATCATCCTTGATACGGAAGCCCGCGACGGCGAGCGGCGCGGTGGCGTCGTAGCGCTTGCCCATAGACGTGACGACGCCGCGATCCATGGCCGCGGCAATCGACAGAGGCTTGAATGTCGAGCCAAGCTCATAGCGCGCCTGGACCATGTGATTGCAGAGCGGCGACTGGCTGCATGTCTTGCCCGCATAATTGGCCAGCTTGTTGGGGTCGAACACGGGGATGGACGCCATGGCGATTATTTCGCCAGTGTTGGCGTCCAGAATGACGCCGCCTGCGCCCTTGGCATTTTGCGCAACCATCTGCGCATAAAGCTCGCTTTCCAGCGCGCCTTGCACCCGGCTGTCAATGGAAATGGCGAAAGGCTGACCGCGAAGCGCCGCGTCGGTCAGGCGGTCGTTGAACGCGGATTCGACGCCCATCCCGCCGACACCTTCCCGGTTCGGCGCAAAGCCCAGCACATGGGCGGCCAGGCTGCGCTGCGGATAAAGGCGTTCCTTTTCGCGCGGGAATTCGATGCCGATTTCACCCAGCGCGTTCACCGCCGCCACTTCTTCGGGCAGCGCGCGGCGGCGCAGATAGGCCCAGCCCTTTCCGGTCAACGCCTTGTAAAAGGACGTTTCGGGTTCGTCGGGGAAGATTTCGTGCAGCTTGCGCGCCAGCTCGGCGGGTTCGCCGATCAGCTTGGACGGGCGCACCGCCACCGAATAGGCATCCATGGTCCGCGCCAGCGGCACGCCGTTGCGATCGACAATATCGGCGCGCGCGGGCAGCAGGCCCGCACCGGCGACTCCATCCCGGCCATTGCCCGAAAAAATGCCGACCCAGGTCAGCCGCAGGATCAGCACAGCCGTGATGCCGAGGAACAGGATCAGCAACAACATCAGCCGGTTGTGCGCGACGGCGGTGAGGTCGATCCGCTGCTTGCCTGCGCGCGCACCACCCGGCTGCACGATGATCGTCGCCATCAGTGCGTCCTCTTCTTGCGCTCGCGTGCGGCCTTGTCACTGATATCGCTGATGGTGCTGTCATCCAGCAGCTTTGCATCCAGCATCGCCATGCGTTCGGCGCGGCGAGCCAGCGGATTGGGTTTCGACACATCGGCGTCAGCCTTGGCCTTGTCCTGCGCGCCACTGGCGGCGGGCTTGGCGATCTTGTCGACATTGTCCGCCGCATGCGCTTCACGAATGACGGCGATGTTGCTGCGAATCTGGGTCGCGGCGGGGCTTGCTGGCGCGGCCTGCGGGGCAGAGGGCAGATCGGCGGGCGTCTGCACCATCGCCACCATCACCGGCGGCGCGACATAGTCAGGTCCATTGGGCTGAACCCCGTCCAGATGCGCCAGCGCCCGCTCACCGCCCAGATATTGCTGGGCGGTAGGCGTCGCGTACAGAAAATCTTCCTGGTTCCACCGCTCAAGCTGGCGCATGTTGGCACGCGCACTGAATTCGGTTTCCAGATAGCGGATGTCGGATTGGGCACGGGCGATCTGCGCCTGGACGCGCATCAGTTCATTCCGTTCGGTCGCGACCTTCAACGACACCAGATATGCGCCGAGCGCGCCCAGCGCGACGAGCAGGATCCAGATCAGGCTCTGCAACCTTTTGACCGCGATCATGACCGGGCACTCCGCGACGAAGCAGGCACGGGCGCCGACGTTCGAACGGCGCTGCGCAATGTGGCGGAGCGGGCACGGGGGTTGCGGGCGAGTTCCGCATCCCCCGGCCGCACCGCCTTTGCAGGCTTGAGGAAGGTGGGGGCCTCCCCAGCCTGCTTTTCAGGAAGGTGGCGCGAACCACTTCCTTCTCCACCGCTACGCTTGCGGAGGAATTGCTTGACGATCCGGTCTTCCAGACTGTGGAAAGTGACGACGGCGATGCGGCCGCCTTCCTCCAGCAGCGCCTCGGCCGCTTCCAGCCCACGTTCCAGCTGGTCCAGTTCACCATTCACATGGATGCGGATCGCCTGGAAAGTGCGGGTGGCGGGGTCCTTCTTGTCATGCGGCTTGTGCCCCAACGCGCGGCGAACGACGCTGGCAAGCTGGGCCGTCCGTTCCAGCGGCCGGGCGTCGACAATCGCGCGCGCCACCCGGCGCGACCGAGGCTCCTCACCATAGCGGTAGAGGACATCGGCAATGTCCTGCTCAGCCGCTGTGTTAAGGAAGTCAGCCGCGCTCATCCCCGACTGGCTCATCGTCATGGCCAGCGGGCCGTCGGACTGGAAGGAAAAGCCGCGCTCCGCCCGGTCGAGCTGCATCGACGACACGCCAATGTCCAACGTGACGCCCGAAACCGAAGCGACGCCGCGCTCCGCCAACAGGACGTCCATGCTCGCAAACTCACCCTCGATCAGCGTGATGCCATTGGCATCGGCGAGCGCCTGCCCTTCGCGAATCGCGTCGGGATCACGGTCGAATGCAAAGACCTGCGCCCCTCGCGCAGCCATGGCGCTGGAATAGCCGCCCGCTCCAAAGGTCCCATCGACATGCACTTCGCCGGGGTTGATGGCGAGAGCGTCGAGCACTTCATCGAGCAGTACGGGAATGTGGCGATCGGGATCGGCGGCAACAGCGGTCACTTGCCGGCTCCCGAATCGCGCTGGTCGAGCCAGCGGCGCACCTTGTTGCGGATCAGTTCGGGCCGGTCCTTGCTATCGACCAGCGTTTCGGGCCTCCACAGCTGCATGTAACGGCCCACGCCATAGAAGAAGACGGCGTCGGTGATGCCATATTCATCCTTGATATCGGGGTGCATGGCAAAGCGCCCGCCTTCGTCGAAATTCACTTCCTCGATGGTGCCGAGGCGGCGCTCCAGTTCCAGGTCGGCATTATATTCGCGGCCCTGCGCACGCGCTTCGCGGGCCAGGTCCTCGACTTCGTTGAACAGGTGGCGGCGGTGCGATTCCCCAAAGCCCGTGGCGCAGGGGTTGTCGCCGTGGACCGAGAGATAAAGCCGATTTTCATTGCCGCTGGACAGCTTGACCTGCCGACGCATCTCCAGGGGCAACACGAAGCGGCCTTTGCCGTCCGCGACGCTGAATGCGTTACCCGTAAAGAGAATGGTTTCCGACACGTTTGGACCGTTTGCCCCTCTGTTCAAAAGGGCGCAGGCCGTCAGCCGCCGAACCGCATCACAGCAGCCCGGTCCGCAGGACTAGCAAAGCCTGAAAACCCCTATGGCATTCAAATACCAAGGGGAGGCCGACAAGAAAAGGGAAATTTAGGGGAAAACTGGGAAATCCTGTTTTGTTCTGGTTTTAATGTGCATTTTGACCCCTTGCCGTCCGAAGTTTGATTGCACACCAATGCCCTCCCAGGCCTAGAGCTACGAACTTTGAATCGGCACCACCTTTTTTGCCGTTCGCCCTGAGCCTGAACGGGGTTGAGGGATAAGGGGGCACGGGGCGGTCAAGCACCGCAAAGGGTGACATGGCATGTCAGCGCAGGACGGCAGGCGCGGAGGCTCAAGGCTCCGTTGGCTGAAGGTCCTGATCCATCGGCTTTTTCAGATTGGGATCGGGCTGAAGATCAGGCACAATCGGCGCCTGTTCAGGTGCGGGCTGCACGCCCAGTTCAGCCAGTGGCTCTTTGGGCGCGACCGCGTTCAGTTCCAGTGTCGGGACGGCTGGCGGCGGCATGGCGGCGTCATCGACCCGCGCCTTGTCGATCACGATGTTGGCCAAACCGACCAGCAGAACCACGCCCGCCAGCCCCGTGAGGCCGATCTGGACGCGCTGCAACCCTTCCTGACGGCGGGGTGTTTCAGCCATTCAATGCTCTTTTCTTCGCCGCCGCGACCTGTGTCGGCTGTCAGCGATTGTGCGCGAGCCAAGGGAATATCGTCAACCCCTTCGCTTCCAGCCAATCACGATTGTACAAAGTGGACAAATAGCGGAAGCCCGTGTCGCACAGGATGGTGACGATCCGCTTGCCCGGACCAAGCTCCTTCGCCAACGCGACTGCGCCCGCAACGTTGATGCCCGACGAAAGACCAAGGCACAGCCCCTCTTCCGCCAGCAGTCGCCGGACCCACAGCAGGCCTTCCTCGTCGGAAATCCTGAACTGCGTGTCGATGGGCGCGCCTTCCAAATTGGCGGTGATGCGCCCCTGGCCAATGCCTTCGGCGACCGAAGACCCTTCCGCCTTCAATTCGCCATGAGCGTAATAATTATAGAGCGCCGCGCCATGGGGGTCGGTCAGGGCAATGGTGATATCCTCATCATGCGCCTTGAGACCCAGGCCCACGCCAGCAATGGTGCCGCCGGTCCCCGCCGCGCAGGTGAAGCCGTCAACCTGCCCGTCCATCTGGGTCCAGATTTCCTCGGCAGTGCCAACGATATGCGCCTTGCGATTGGCGGTATTGTCGAACTGGTTGGCCCAGACCGCATTTTTCGTCTCCTCCGCGATCCGGCGGGATGTGTGGACGAAATGGCCGGGGTTAGAATAGGCGGCTGCGGGCACCGTGACCAGCTCCGCGCCCAGGGCGCGTAGCGTGTCCATCTTCTCCCGGCTTTGCGTTTCCGGCATGACGATGATGCTTTTATACCCCTTGGCATTGGCGACCAGCGCCAAGCCGATGCCGGTATTGCCCGCAGTCCCTTCGACAATGGTGCCGCCAGGCTGCAACAGCCCCTTTTCCTCCGCATCGTTGACGATGAACAGCGCGGCGCGGTCCTTCACGGACGCACCGGGATTGGCAAATTCGCATTTGGCGAAAATGTCGCAGCCCGTTTCCTTTGAAGGCCCGGCAAGGCGCACCATGGGCGTGTTGCCTATCAGGGCGAGGCTATCTTTTTGAACCAGCATGGCGTTGGCATAGCGGAGGGACATGACCCTTGCCAAGCAAGGGAATGATGATCCGGCAAAAGAGACGCTTGGCGGATAGGCCGTAACATTTGGCGATGACATTGTCCCGGCGCGGGACAGGCCTGAATTTGATCAGGAAATCGCAAGTTTTTTACTCTAACGCCCTTGGGAAGAAGCGATTTTCCGGCTTTTTCAGGAACGGTACGACTTGGCACGAGTGGGCGCAGGGAAAAGGCATGGGGTGATCGCCGCGCTGGCGTTGCTGGCGCTGGGCGCGCCGCGCCTGATCACCGCGGCGCCGCTCGACCTGCTGGACGCCGCCGCCGCGCGGGAAGACCTGGCAGAAGAGCCGGGCGCCAACTTTCCAGGTTCCGCCTTCTTCTTTGCCCAGGGATTGTTCGACCGCCTGCCCGCTTACCGGCCAACCGCCAGCACCGCGGTGTTGACGCTTGACGCGTCTCCAGCGGCACCGGCTGCGGTCTTTCGCGGGGTGACGGCGCTCGACAGCTATCGCGCGCTCAACTGCCTGACGTCGGCGATTTATTATGAAGCTGGCAACGAACCGCAGGAGGGTCAGCGGGCCGTCGCCCAGGTCGTGTTGAACCGAGTGCGCAGCCCGCTCTGGCCGAACAGCGTTTGCGGCGTCGTCTATCAGGGATCGGAAAGAACGGATCTCCGCTGCCAGTTCACGTTCAGTTGCGACGGGTCGATGGCGCGCGCAAGTGACCGGCAAAGCTGGGCGCGAGCCCGACGAATCGCGCAGGAAGCGCTTTCCGGGAAGGCCTATGCACCGGTAGGGCTTGCGACTTTCTACCACACGCTGGCGGTCAGACCCAGTTGGGCACCGTCACTGAACCCGGTCGCCATCGTCGGCGCGCATATTTTTTACCGGATGCCCGGGGTAAAAGGCGCTCCAGCCTCTTTCCGCATTTCCTATTCCGGGCGCGAATATCAGTCCGGCCCTTCATTCCGGCCTTCGCCGCCCGCTCCTTTCGTGGCCGCTCCCCCTTATAATGTGGCCAAAGTGCATGACGGCGTTCAACCGACGTCGGCCACTAGCGCAGATGCGATGGAGGAGGCAGCGCTGCCGCAGTCCACTATCCGCCCGGAGTATCGAAATACAGGTCGCCCCCGCATCTGACAGGTCGATGAAGCCGGTTTGCGCCTGGCCACGCAACAGGGAAAAGGTGAATTTTTTTCATGGATAATGGGGAAGAATCGCCAACCTGTTGAGATATGAGCGCATTTTAATATTTTAGGATCACGAATATCAGGGGAACCAAATTCAAAGGACGGGGGTTCTACACCTCGGATAGCAAATCTTTTGCCCCCCGCTCTTGCTGTCCAAAAAAAATGAGCCCGGAACGCTTCTCCCCCCCCCCCGACGCGTTCCGGGCTCAGCTATTTTCGGGGTATTTCCTTCTTTTTGAAGATGTTTGCGGATGCGGAACGTATTCCAACTCCATGGGTTTTGTTTCCGCTGCTGACTTGGCGTGCCCAGTCGGCCAAGTTTTAAGGAGACTAACATGACCAAGAAGATCCTTGCCGCCCTGCTGCTTTCCGGTTCGCTGATGGTAGCGGCATGCAACACCGTAGAAGGCGCAGGCAAAGACGTGCAGAGTGCTGGCCAGGCCGTCGAAGACGCAGCTGATTAAGCAAGGCGGACGCCGTAGCGTCTGTCGAAGGGCTCGCATTGCGCGAGCCCTTTTTACATGGGCGCGTCAGAGGTATCGGTGACGTCGGTTTCGACCACTTTTCGGCGGTCGGTGAACCATATCGCGACGATCGTGATTTCATAAAGCAGCAGTAGCGGGATTGCGAGCATCAGTTGCGACACTACATCGGGCGGCGTCAGCACGGCGGCCACCACGAACGCGGCCACGATCATGTAACGCCGCAGCCCGATCAATTGAGCGCGGGTGACGAAACCGGCGCGGTTGAGCAACATCAACAGCACGGGCATCAGGAAACTGATGCCGAACGCCAGAATGAACTGCATCACCAGCGTCAGATAGGCGTCGGTGCTGGGCAGGGCCTCCACTTGAAGACCACCGCTATTGCCCTGAAACTGCAGGAAAAAGTGAAAGGCGGTGGGCATCACCACATAATAGGCCAGACTGGCGCCCATCAGGAACAGCACCGGCGTCATGACCAGAAATGGCAGCAGCGCCTTCTTTTCCTTGGCATAGAGACCGGGCGCTACAAAGGCCCAGAGCTGGTTGGCGATAATGGGGAAGGACAGACAGAAAGCGCCGAATATCGCGACTTTTACCTGCACGAAAAAGGCTTCGTAAAGTTTCGTGTAGACCAGACGCCCGCCGCCATCGCCAAAGGCTTCCTTCAGCGGGTGGACCAGGAAAGCGAACAATTGCTCCGAGAAATAGAAGCAGACGGCGCCTGTCAGGAACAAAGCCCACACGCATTTCAAAAGCCGTCCGCGCAGTTCGATCAAATGTTCGAGCAGCGGCGCTTTGCTGTCGTCAATGTCCATCATGCGGCGGGGTCGCCCTTGCTCGTATCGGGTTGAGCCACAAGATAGGGCGGGCCATCACTTGCCGGAGCGGGCGCTGCGGGCGCGGACTGGGCCACGAAAGGTGGCGGCGATGACGGCGGAGTCACGCCATCTGTCGCCGAGGAAGACGGCTCCGCATCAACGACGGACGGCGTTTCCGACGGATGTTCTTCCATGATGCGACGGTTCTGGTCGGCCCATTTCTTTTCCAGTTCCTCCATCTCCACTTCGCGCACCATTGCATCGACTCCGGTGCGGAAATGGCGGGCCATGCCGCGCGCTTTCCCCAGAACCTGTCCCACCTTGTACAAGGCGCGAGGCAAGTCCTTGGGACCGATCACGATCACCGCGATGATCACGATCAGCAAAAGTTCGGTCGAACCGATATCGAACATGCGCGTCTACCGCCCGGTCGGTGGAAAGATCAGGCCTTGGTCTTTTCTTCCGTGGCGGTCGGCGCGTCCTGTTCAGGCACGCGATGCCCTTCAAGACGGGTCGCGGGCTTGGTGGGCGTGACATCATCGTCGTCCGCCATCCCCTTTTTGAAGCTCTTAATGCCTTTTGCGACGTCGCCCATCAGGCCGGAAATGCGACCACCACCAAATAGCAGCATCACCACCAGGAGGACGATGACCCAATGCATCAATGAAAAGGAACCCATTTGAACGTACTCCTGAAACCCAACCTATCTAGGCGTCTTCATCGTCATTTTCCAGACCGGATTGAGCACCCAGCCCTTCCAGCGCCAGATCAACCGGATCGAGCAATCCAGCAGCCCGCAGATCGTCCAGTCCGGGAAGGTCACGGCGGCTGCTAAGCCCGAAATGTGACAGGAATTCTACTGTCGTCGTATAGATCAGAGGCCGCCCCGGCACTTCGCGCCGCCCGGCGGGACGGACCCAGCCTGCCTCCATCAGCACGTCGAGCGTGCCCTTCGCCACCTGAACGCCGCGAATGGCCTCTATCTCGGCGCGGCTGACGGGTTCATGATAGGCGATAATCGCCAGCGTTTCCATGGCTGCGCGCGACAATTTGCGGCTTTCGTCCTTTTCCCGGCGCAAAATGTGGGCAAGGTCGGCGGCCGTCTGGAAATGCCACCGCCCGCCCCGCTCCACCAGATTGACGCCGCGCCCGGCATAATGGCCGGTCAGCGTCGCCAGGGTGGCGGACAGGTCGCCCCCGTCGCCGACATGCTGGCGCAATTCCGTCAGGGACAGCGGATGTTCCGCAACGAAGAGCGCAGCTTCTACCGCGCGGATGAAATCGTCGGGTTCCTGCGTCACGGCAATAGCGCTCCACCATGTTCGGGCAGCGCCGCACGCAGGAAGATCGGTTCGAATATCCCTTGCTGCTGGATTTCCAGCCGCCCCTGCCGCGCCAGTTCCAGCGCTGCGACAAAGCTGCTGGCGAGCGCGGATTTCGCCATGGCATCATCCTGACCGGTGGGCAGAAAAGATTGCAGCGCCGTCCAGTCGATCGCCGCGCCCAACAATGCGCCGACGCGCTGGATCGCTTCATCAAGCGTCATGACCGGGCGCGCCACGACCATATGAACGACGGGCTGCGTCCGGGCACGGATCTGCCCATAGCATTGCAGCAGATCGAACAGACTGGCCGTCCACTTCGCGCGGCGGACCAGCCGCAATCCTTCAGGATGTGGGCGCACGAACACGTCGCGGCCAACCCGATCGCTGGCCATCAGCCGGGCGCTGGCTTCCCGCATGGCCTGCAGTCGCTGAAGCCGTAACTGGAGCCGCAGGGCCAGTTCTTCCGGTGCGGGTTCGGGCTGCGCCTCACGCGGCAGCAGAAGCGCCGATTTCAGATAAGCGAGCCAGGCGGCCATCACCAGATAATCAGCCGCCAGTTCCAGCTTCAGCTTTCGCGCGCCTTCGATATGGGCAAGATATTGTTCGACCAGCGCAAGGATGGAGATTTCGCGCAGATCGACCTTCTGCGAACGAGCCAGGGCAAGCAGAAGGTCAAGCGGGCCTTCCCAACTGTCGAAGCTGACTGTCAGCACGTCGGCGCGGGCTGCGGACGAGGGTCTTTCGTCCACCGCGTGAAGAATATCTGTCGCCGGAAAGCTCACGCGGCCGCCATCGCCAGCAGATGGTCGCGCGTGGCCAGCAGCGTTTCCAGCGGGGGATTATCCCTGTCCAGCTTGGCCGACGCCATGGCGCGGTCCAAGCGGGCCTTTGACTTCACGCCGATGTCGGGCAGCAGACGGGCGATCCCCACCATGTCATCCATTCGACCCCAGCAATTAAGCGCCAAGTCGCACCCCGCCGCCACCGCTGCTGCGGCAAGTTCAGGGATGCTGCCGCTTAACGCCTTCATGTCCAGGTCGTCCGACATCAGCAGGCCGTCAAAGCCGATCTTTCCACGTATGATGGTGTCGATGACGGTGGCCGAAAGGCTGGCGGGCAAGTCAGCGTCCCAGGCGGTGTAGACGACGTGGGCGGTCATGCCGATCGGCGCGCCCTTGAGCGTCTGGAACGGGGCGAGGTCAGTCAGCAGCGCATCTTCGTCTGCGGTGACGACCGGCAGGCCCAGATGGCTGTCGACCAGCGCCCGTCCATGCCCCGGCATATGCTTGACGATGCCGACGACGCCACCCTTTGCCAGTCCTTCGATGACGGCGCGCCCCAAAGCGGCCACCCGCATGGGCTCGGTCCCGAATGTGCGATCACCCATGATGTCGCTGGCGCCTTCCTGGCGTACATCAAGCAGCGGGAGCGCATCGACGGTGATCCCCGCCTCCGCCAGAGTGACGGCGATGGCGTGCGCGTTGGCGCGGGCGGCGGCGATGGCGCTGGACGGTGCCACATCATAAAGGCGGTCGAACATCCCGGCAGGGGGAAAGCTGGGCCAGACCGGCGCCTGCATCCGTGCAACGCGTCCGCCTTCCTGATCGATCATGATGAGCAGGTCGTCGCGGCCATGCAGCGCGCGCAGGTCGTCGGTCAGGGCGCGAAGCTGCTGGCGATCGGCGATATTGCGGCGAAAGAGAATGTAGCCCGCGGGCTGCACATCGGCAAAGAAAGCGCGCTCGTCAGGGGTAAGGGTTTCGCCTGACAGGCCGAAGATGACGGGTTTCATGCCGAAGATGGTAGCGGGTGGAAACGCTGCTGTCGAAGGGGTTTCTTGGGATCGGAACCGTCAGGGCGATCTTGCCGAAACGAGCGCGCGCCAGATCCCGGCGCGCGCCCTTTCAGGCCATCGTCAATTGACGACGATACAGCTTTCCCCAGCAACCTTCAGCTTGCCGCAAAGCGTGCTGGCCTGTGGTCCGGCGGAGGCGCGAAGGCGATAGAGCGTGCTGCCGCCGACCTGCGTCGGTTCGACCGACATGGTGAGCGGAGCCAGATAGGCGAAACGCTTCGACAGCCGCGCCCAGGCGTCGCGTGCGCCCGACTGGCTGCCATAAGCACCCAGCTGGATCACGGCACCGCCTGCGCCGCGCGTCGGCTGGCTGGCGGCGGGACGTGCGTTGGTTTCATCCGCCACGCGCGCCGTCACGCTCTGCGACGGCTTGCCGGGAATGGCGACGCGCGCATCACCGGCAGGTCCGGTAGGCCTGATCGGGGCTTCAGGAACGCGGCTGGGGTCAATGCGGCCATCACGGGCCACGCCCTGGCTGGCCGCGAAGCTGGCATCCCCTTCGCCGTCGAACTTCTTGGCATCGGCTTCCTTCGCCGGGACCTTGTAGTCACCGGCGGGCGCGGCAATCCGCTTGCCCTCGCCGCCAGCGTCGCCCCGATTCTGCATGAGCCACACGCCCGCAACGACGACACCGATGAGCAACAGGCCACACAGGATGAAGCCCAGCAGCCGCAGCGGCGAAAGGCCATCCTCGTCTTCATCTTCCATGGCAGGCTCGAGCCAGGGCAGACGCTCGTCATCGTCGAGATCGAGCCTCCCCCGCGCATAGTCGCCCATCTTACCCTTGCCTCCGCTTGGCCTATTGCATTTCCGTCAAAGCGGCCACGCCCATCAGGGCAAGGCCGTTGCGGATGATCTGCCCGATTCCGCGGCTCAAGAAAAGGCGCGCGGATGTGGTAGCGGGATCGCCCATCTGGATGACCCGCGCGTCGGGATTATCGTTTCCGACATTCCACCAGCCATGGAATTCCGAAGCCAAGTCATTGAGATAAAAGGCGATACGGTGGGGTTCACGGGCCGCCGCCGCCCCTTCCACCACGCGAGGAAACTGCGCCGCCAGCTTCACCAGCCCCAGCTCCTGCGTCCCAAGGCGGGACAGGTCGGGTGCGGGAAGATCGATGCCCGCCTCCTGCGCCTTGCGGCCCAGTGAGGAAATACGGGCATGGGCATATTGAACGTAGAAGACCGGATTGTCCTTCGACGCCTCCACCACCTTGGCGAAATCGAAGTCCATCTGCGCATCGGCCTTGCGCGTCAGCATGGTGAAGCGGACCACATCCTTGCCCACTTCGCGCACGACATCGGCCAGCGTGACGAAATTGCCCGCCCGCTTGGACATCTTCACCGGCTCGCCATCGCGGAGCAGGCGGACCATCTGGATGAGCTTGACGTCGAAGCGCGCCTTGCCTTCCGTCAGCGCAGCGACGGCGGCCTGGATGCGCTTCACCGTACCGGCATGGTCCGCGCCCCAGATGTCGATCAGCTGGTCGGCAGTCTGCGCCTTTTGGAAATGATAGGCCATGTCCGCGCCGAAATAGGTCCATGCGCCGTTCGACTTCTTGATCGGGCGGTCCTGATCGTCGCCGAAGCGGGTCGACCGGAACAGGGGCAGCTCGACCGGCTCCCAGTCTTCGGGCGTGTCGCCCTTGGGCGCTTCAAGCACGCCATCATAGACGAAGTCATGGTCGCGCATCCATTTCTCGGCGGCTTCGGGCTTTCCGGCGGCCTGCAATTCGGCTTCGGATGAAAAGACGTCATGACGGATACCCAGCAACCCAAGGTCGCTGCGGATCATATCCATCATCGCGGCGACGGCGCGGGTGCGGAACAGGACGAGCCATTCATCCTCCGGCGCGCCTACATATTTATCGCCAAAGTCGGCGGCCAGCGCCTGGCCAACGGGGACCAGATAGTCGCCGGGATACAGGCCATCGGGGATCGCGCCCACATCTTCACCCAATGCCTCGCGGTAACGGACATGGGCTGAACGCGCGAGCACGTCGACCTGGCCGCCCGCGTCGTTGATATAATATTCGCGAATGACCTTGTGCCCGACATATTCGAGCAGGGTTGCGAGCGCGTCACCCACCACCGCGCCACGGCAATGGCCCATATGCATGGGGCCGGTCGGATTGGCCGAGACATATTCGACGTTGACGGTGACGCCGTCACCCATCTGCGACCGACCATAATCAGCGCCTTCGGCATGGATGGCGGCCAGTTCCGTGCGCCATGTGGGGTCGGTCAGCGTCAGGTTGATGAAACCGGGTCCGGCGATGGTTGCGCTTTCCACCTCGTCCAATTGTTCAAGGCCCGCGACGATCTTTTCCGCCAGCGCACGCGGATTCGTACCGGCAGGTTTTGCCAGCACCATGGCCGCGTTGGTGGCCAGGTCGCCGTGACTTGGGTCGCGGGGCGGTTCTACCGTCACCGGCTTGCGATTGAGCCCGGCAGGCAGCGTGCCATCAGCCTCCAGCGCGTCGAGCACGGCGTTCAGATGGGCGGTGAAACGGATATAGAGGGACAAGGAACGAACTTTCTCAAAACATCCGTTCGTCCCGGAGCCTGTCGAAGGCTGCTCTTCTCTTCACAAGTAGAGGGCTTCGACACGCTCAGCCCGAACGGGTGAATGGCTGGCTTTAACGAGTAGCGTTATATCGGAGCTGGTCCTGGGTCAGATTGAAGCCCACGAGCAATTCAAAACTGGTGCGTTGCAGCGCCGCGCGAACGTCGGGCTGGGAAAATGGGTCAATCGCCGCATCTTCATCACCCGCCTTACGCTTCTGCGTGATCTTGCGCTGGATGTCGGCGGGCAGGGTCGCTGCCGTCCGGTCCACATAGGAACCCGCCTTGGCGGTCGTGCTGGCGCGATATTGACCCGCAGGGAAATCGAGGACCACCTGACCGATGCGCTTGGCCACCACGGCGTTACCGCCACGGACCACGGCGGAAAAATAGGGCAGCGTAACCTGGCGAGCGACACTGGCGTCGCTGCGGCGGGCGTTTACGGTGAACGTCGCCTCGCTATAAAATTGCGCGCCTTCCGAACAGGTCGACCGCAAATCGGTGATGTTCGCCACCACATCTATGGCCGCGGCGTCTGTGCGGCCAGCCGGGCTGAACAGTGTGATGTCGCCAGTCTGTGCGGGAATGGCCGCCACCGGACAGGCCGAACGAACCGCCACGATGCCGCCAGTGGAATCAATCTCTCCCCGGTTCGAACAGGCCCCTAGAGCCAGGGCAAGCATTCCAGTCAGCGCAATTCGGGAAAAGGTCACGGGATAATCCTTGGGGAAAAGGCGTGGGGCTTCTTATCCGCAGCCCGCCCGGTGCGCAACCGAAAGGAACGCGCCATCCAAACTGCGCCGCGCAATGGGGAGCGGTACAGCCCCCAGACGCCCCTCTCCCCCCTTTCTTCCGGCGCGACATTGGCCTAAGCGGCAGTCATGACCGCCCCTTCGACCACCGGCCGCCCGCATCTGAAACTGCTGATCGCCGCGCCGCGCGGCTTTTGCGCAGGCGTCGACCGCGCCATTGTCATCGTCGAAAAGGCGATCGAGAAATATGGCGCGCCCGTCTATGTCCGGCACGAAATCGTCCACAACAAATATGTCGTCGATAGTTTGCGGGCAAAGGGCGCGGTCTTTGTCGAGGAACTGGATCAGGTGCCCGACGGCGTGCCCGTAGTCTTTTCCGCCCATGGCGTCCCTAAAGCGGTCCCGGCCAAGGCGGAGGAACGCGGCCTCAACTATCTGGACGCCACTTGCCCACTGGTCAGCAAAGTGCATCGCCAGGCGGAACGGCAGGTGGAAGCGGGCCGTCACATATTGTTCATCGGGCACAGGGGCCACCCGGAAGTGATCGGGACCTTCGGCCAGGTGGACGCCGTCCACATGACGCTGATCGAAACGGTCGAGGATGCGGAGCGCTTCACCGCCGCTGACCCCTATAACCTGTCCTTTTTGACGCAGACGACGCTTTCGGTGGACGATACGGCGGCGATCGTCGCGACGCTGCAACGTCGCTTTCCGGCGATCCATGCGCCCAAGGGCGAAGATATCTGCTACGCCACGTCGAACCGTCAATCGGCGGTCAAGGCGATCGCTTCGGCATGTGAGGCGATTTACGTGATCGGCGCGCCCAACAGTTCCAATTCGGTCCGGCTGGTCGAAGTCGCCGAGCGCGAAGGTACGCCTGCCCGCTTGATCCAGCGCGCCGACGAGATCGACTTCGATTGGCTGCGCGACGTCAAGACCTTGGGGCTGACCGCAGGCGCGTCGGCCCCCGAAATATTGGTGCGCGAAGTGATCGACCAACTGCGCACGCAATTTGAGGTGGATGAGGAAGAATTGGAAACCGCACGCGAAAACATCGCTTTCAAGCTGCCGCGTGGACTGGAGCCTGCCTGAACCATGGCCGTATATACCCATGTTCCGGCGGAGGATATCGACGCCTTCCTCACCCGCTATGACGCTGGTCGGCTGGTATCGGCCAAGGGCATCGCCGAGGGCGTGGAAAACAGTAATTATCTGCTGGAAACCACCGGCGCCGACGGCAATGGCCACCGCTATATCCTGACGCTGTATGAAAAGCGCGTGGATGAAGCCGATCTTCCCTTCTTCATGGACCTGCTCGACCATCTGGGGGACCGGGGCTGCCTGGTGCCGCGTTTTATCGCCGATCGCGAGGGCAGGCGTTTGCAGCAATTGAGCGGCCGTCCGGCCTGCCTGATCGAATTTCTGACCGGCATTTCGGTGACTGAACCGACAGCCGGGCAGGCGCGTGCGGCGGGTGCGGCGCTAGGACAATTGCACAAGGCGGCGGAAGGTTTTGCGGGCGAACGCCGCAACGCGCTGGATCTGCCGGGCTGGCATGACCTGGCCGACAAATGCGGCGAGCATTTCAACGACATCGCCCCGGGCCTTCATCAACGCGTTGCCGATGAACTCGCCTTCCTGGATGGGCACTGGCCGGCCGACCTGCCCCGCGCCGTCATTCATGCCGACCTGTTCCCGGACAATGTGCTGATGCTGGGCGAAGAGGTCACTGGCCTTATCGACTTCTACTTCAGCTGCACCGACATCCGCGCCTATGATCTGGCGGTGACGCATGGCGCGTGGTGTTTCAGCAACGACGGTGCAACATGGTTCGGCGATCGGGGACGCGCGATGATCGCAGGCTATGAAGCGGCGCATGGGCTGTCGGCAGCGGAACGGGCGGCTTTTCCTATCCTGTGCCGGGGCGCCGCGCTGCGTTTTCTGCTGACCCGCGCCTATGACTGGATCAACACGCCCGCCGACGCGATGGTGACGCGCAAGGACCCGCTCGCCTATCTGCGGCGTCTGGACTTCTACGCGAAGGCCACTCCAGCGGATTTGCTGGACATATAATGGCCGACCAGATGTCCGCCCCCCCGACTTCGCAGGGCAGCGGGGTTAGTGCCGCTTCCAAGGTCGAAATCTTTACCGACGGAGCATGCAAGGGCAATCCCGGCCCCGGCGGCTGGGGTGCGGTGCTGCGTTCTGGTTCCACCGAGAAGGAAATTTCAGGCGGCGAGGCCCAGACCACCAATAATCGGATGGAGATGATGGCGGCCATTGAAGCGCTGAACGCGCTCAAGCGGCCATGCAGCGTGACGATCTATACCGACAGCAAATATGTGATGGACGGCATCACGAAATGGGTTTTCGGCTGGCAGAAAAATGGCTGGCGCACAGCGGACCGCAAACCGGTCAAGAATGGCGATCTATGGCAGGCGCTGGTCGCCGCGCAGGCCCGCCACAAAGTCGCGTGGCAATGGGTGAAGGGCCATGCCGGCCACCCGGAAAATGAGCGGGCCGACCAACTCGCCTGCGCCGCAGCGGAACGCTTCCGGGCTGCCTGATCTTTCAGCGGAAGCGGGCCGGATCATAAGCGGCAGTGTCCAGCGTAGCGATGGATGAAGGCAGCGAATCGCCTGTCACCAGACTGGCCGCCAGCAGTGCGGCTGCCGGGGCGGTCTGGATGCCGAAGCCGCCCTGTCCCGCGAACCAGAAGAAATTCGGGCGGATCGGATCGAACCCATAGACCGGCGCACGATCAGGCGCGAAGCTGCGCAGCCCGGCCCAACGGCGCTCGACCGCTTCGATCGGCCAGTCCACCACCTGCTGGAAACGGGCAATCGCCTGAGCCACCGCCAGTTCTTCCGGCGCGGCGTCGCATGGCGGCGAGGGTTCTTCGTCATGCGGGGTCAGCCAGACGCGGTCCCGCCCCTCTGGCCGAAAGTAGAATTGCGATTGCAGGTCCATGACCAAAGGCAAGTCTGGCGACGGAAGGGTTGGCACGCGCAATTGCACGACCGTGCGACGAAGCGGCGCAATGCCGATGGACGCGACGCCGCTCAACAGGGCGACATGATCGGCCCAGGCCCCCGCCGCATTGACCAGCAGGCCACAAAGGACTTCGCCCTGTTCCGTGCCGATCCTCCAGCCCGCCCCTTCGCTGACGGCGCTTTCAAGGCGGCATGCGGTGCGCAATTCACCACCCAGTCCGCGAAATTGGCGCAGATAGGCCTGATGCAACGCCGCGACATCAATGTCGCACACGTCCGGTTCCAGCACGCCAATGGTCCATTCAGGACGCAGTCCAGGCAGCAGGGCGGCGGGATCGACCCGGCGCAAGTCGACCCGGTCTGAAAAGTCGTCCATCAACCGGTCGCGCGCGCCGGTGTCGGACGCGCGACCGATATGGAGGGTTTGTCGCGGCGTCAGAAAGGACCCGCTGGCGAAATCCGGGGCGGGGGAACGGAGCATCGGACCCGAAGCCGTCGTCAGCGGCTGGACGACGCGGCCGCCATAGGTTTCTTCCCAGAAGGCGACTGAACGGCCAGTGGCGTGGTAGCCCGCGCTCGGTTCCTGCTCCAGCATCAGAACGGACGCGTGTCGCGCCAGTTGCGCGCCCAGGCTGGCCCCCGCGATGCCGCCGCCGACGATCACGATGTCAAACCGGATCATGCGGGAGCAGCCTCTTCAAAAAAGGCGTCGATCCGGCGTAGCGCGTCGATCCTCACATGATCGCTTTCACGCAATATCTCATGCGCCGCGTCGCGCCCGTAGATATGCAGGCGTGCGCCGGGAATACGCTTGGCGACACGCTGGATTGCCGGGGTGGAAACCAGCCGGTCGTAGCGCGCGGCCAGAATCAACAAGGGCACCGCGATCCGCTTGAGAGCTTCGGCCCGCGCCAGCGTCCGGGTCGATTCCAGCGCCTGCGCAACCCATCTCCAACTGGGCGGTCCCAAGGCGATGTCCCGGCTATGATCACGCCACCATAGCTCGTCGGCGTAACGATCTGGATCATGGGTCAGCCGTTTTTGCCTGGCGGCGCGTTGCCAGCTGGATTCTTCCTTCTGGGTCCATGCCTGCCGCGCTTCAAAGCCCAGCGCGCACATGGCCTTAGCGATGAAACGAGCCAGCCAAGGCGGCAACAGGCCTGCATGAACGCCAATCATAGGCGCAACGGCAACCGCGGCATCGGGCGTCGGCATCCCTTCGGCCAGTGCGCGCAATAGCAAGTGGCCGCCCATGCTGTGCGCGACGATCACGGCGGGACCTTCGCCTTCGGCGCGCCAGTCGGTGGCGAAGCTAACAAGATCGCTGATCCATTGGCCGAAATCTTCGATATGGCCGCAAAGCGGATCGGCGGTCAGTCGGCCCGATCCCCCCTGCCCGCGCCAGTCGAAGGTGGTGACCGCCCACCCCTGTTCCGCCCAATGATGGATGACTTCGAGATATTTCTCGATCATGTCGCCGCGCCCGCCCAACACCAGCATCCGTCCGCGATTGCCGTCGCCCAGGCGATAGCGCCGCAGCGGCAAACCATCGGGCGCATGCCAGAAATCCAGCCGCCCATTCATCGGCCAGGCGCGACGGTCAAAGGCCGGTGGAGTAAATAGGGGCGAATCCATGGGGCGCATGGTTACGGTTTGGTAAGCCATCCGGTCTAGAAGATTAGAGTCATGACGGGGGAATATTTCAAACTGGCGCTGTTGTGCGCCCTGGGGCTGCTGCTGATCGCTGCGTCCATAACGGACCTGCGGTCGCGGATCATCTCCAATCGGCTGAACCTGTCTATCGCGGCCATGGCGCCTCTTTGGTGGCTTGCCAATGGCCTGCCGTTCTGGCCCGGCATGGCTGTACAGCTGATACTGGCACTGGCGGTTTTCGCGATTTTCGCAGTCCTGTTCGCCTTTGGGTGCATGGGTGGCGGAGACGTAAAAATGCTGGGCGCGCTCGCCCTCTGGTTCCCATGGCAACCCCTGTTGTCGATGCTGATGGTCATGGCGATCCTGGGCGGCGTGGTCACTATCGTTACGGTTGTCCACCATCGCATGACCCGCCGACTGGGCCAGCCAGAAATACCTTATGGCATCGCAATATCGGTGGCGGCTTTGTGGCTGATTGGCGAACGATATCTTAACCAATTTGCGTAATCATGAAGGTTCAGGCGGAACTCGCCTGTTTGAGGGAGACGAATTTCATCATGGACGCCAAGAAAATCGTTCTGCTAGTCGGAGCGCTTATCATAGCGGTCACGACGGCCCTTCTAGCGCGCAACATGCTGAGTTCGTCGGGCGCGCCCCAGGCGGGTGCATCGGCGATGCCGGTGGAAGCAGACCAGCCCCATGTGCTGGTCGCCACCAAGGCGCTGCCCGTAGGTTCGATCCTGAATGCGGAAAGCTTCCGTTTTCAGCCCTGGCCCAAGGATCTGGTCGAACAGGCCTATTACATCAAGGGACAGGCTGATCCGGCCAAGCTGATCGGTAGTGTCATCCGCACCGCCATTTCCGCTGGCCAGCCGATGACGCTGGGTTCGGTAATCAAGCCGGGTGATCGCGGTTTCCTGGCTGCGGCTCTTGGGCCGGGCATGCGCGCCGTAACGGTGCCGGTGTCCGCTCAGAATTCCGTCGCCGGATTTGTCTTTCCCGGCGATCGCATCGACCTGGTCCTGACGCAAAGCGTCAGCGGCGGGGGTGAAGGCGATCCACTCAAGGTTTCCGAAACGATCCTGCGCAACCTGCGCGTGCTCGCCACCGACCAGCGCATGGACGCGATGGGCGACGACGGCAAGCCGGTCGTCCAGACCTATTCCAACGTCACCCTGGAAGTGACGCCCAAGATTGCCGAAAAGATCGCGGTCGCGCAGACGATCGGTTCGCTGTCGCTGTCGCTGCGTTCGCTGGCTGATAATCCGTCAGAGCTGGACGCTGCAATCGCCGGTGCCGACATCGACCTGCCCGACGGCGCCAGCCAGCAGGCCGAAAAGACGATAATCGCCAAATTGGCGGCGCGTCCGATCGATCGGGGCGGCACCTTTTCAACCGGCGCCGACGTGTCACGCTATCAGCGCAGCAACGTCCCCGCCAAGCCTTTGCAGGGGGCAGCCGTTCCCGCAGGGGGATCGGGCACTGGCGCAGTCGCCCTGAACGGCCCTGTCATCCGCGTCGCTCGCGGCACCAATGTGACCGAAGTTCCGGTCGGGGGGAAGTAAGATGAAGCGTTTCCACCTTCACGCAGGCAAGGCAGCGGTCAAACCGCTCGCCGGCCCCGCGATCGCGCTGGGCCTGGCCGTCGCCATCGCCGCCACGCCGACCGCCGCACTCAACGCCGCTCCGGCCGCAATGCAAGACAATGCGATCCTGATGTCGGTCGGCGGCAGCCGGGTGGTCAATCTGTCGGCAAAAATGTCCGATGTGGTGATCGCCGATCCCGAAGTCGTGGACGTTCATGTCCGCGCACAGAACCAGCTTTACCTGATCGCCAAAAAGCCGGGCGAAACGACCGTGTTCGTGACCGCGACGAACGGCAAGGTGCTGTTTTCCGGCACAGTCCGGGTGGGCAACAACCTGACCAGCATCGACGACATGCTGGACCTGGCCATGCCGAACGCGAACATCGCGGTAAACAAGATGAATGGCATGGTCCTGTTGACCGGCACGATCGCCGCACCTGAAGACGCGGCGGAGGCCGAGCGCCTGACTCAGGCTTTCGTGGGCAAGGACGTGACCGTGGTCAGCCGTCTGCGCACGGCCACGCCGCTGCAGGTCAACCTGCAGGTCAAGATCGCCGAAGTCAGCCGCGATGTCGGCCACAAGATTGGGACGAACTTCTCCAGCTTCGACGGCGGCGGCACCAACAACAAGATCGGCTTTGTCGGCGGCGGCACTCGCGACTTCGCCGATTATGACCCTGCGCGTAATCTGTGGAGCTTCACCTCGCCCATCGATGGCGGGTACAGCCTGGGCGGCGTTGCAAAGCTGTTCGGCATCGATGTCGCCGGCGCGCTGGACCTAGCCGAATCGGCTGGCCTGTCCACGACGTTGGCTCAGCCAAACCTGACTTCACTTTCGGGGGAAACCGCCAGCTTCCTGGCCGGTGGCGAATTCCCCTACACCGTGAGCAACGGCACGCAGGGCAACAGCCTGGAATGGAAACAATATGGCGTGCAGCTTGCCTTTACGCCGACCGTTCTGGCGGACGGCCGCATCTCTTTGCGCGTACGCCCGACAGTGTCGACCCTCGACTTCTCGGTCGACCTCAACGTCCCGGCATTAAAGACGCGCACCGCTGAAACCACGGTGGAACTTGGCTCTGGCCAGGCCTTCATGATTGCAGGTTTGCTCAGCAACGACACCGGCAATTCGGTCAACAAGGTTCCCGGCCTGGGCAATATCCCCATCCTGGGCAGCCTGTTCAAATCGCGTTCTTTCCAGCGTAACGAAACGGAGCTGGTCATCGTCGTCACGCCGTATCTCGTGAAGCCGATCAACGCATCCGACGTGCGCCTGCCCACTGACGGCTTCCGCAACGCCAACCAGGGACAGGGACTGTTCCTCCAGCAAGGCCATGATGGCGTCAGCGGCGCTCGCGCGCCCATGCCCAGCCGTGGTCCGGTCGAACAAATCCCACCGCCCGGCCCGCAGGCTTCATCGTCGATGCCCGCCGTCCCCGCGCGAAACGAGGGCAAGCGGCAGGCCAAGTCGAACGCCGCTCCCGGCTTCAGCTTCTGATCCGAAGGACGAAGGACATGATCATGATGTCACCCATTACCCGTGCGTCCCGGACGATGCTTCGCGTCAGCGCGCTTGCGCTGCTCGCCCTGCCGCTCGCCGCTTGCCAGCATGACAATCGCGGCCTCGAATCGGTTCACCAGCCGGTCGTCAGCCACACCGCTTTCACCTATGACGTGCAGGCAGGACCCGATGGCGGTCTTACGGCAACCGAGGCGGTCCGCCTGCAGGACTGGCTCGCCTCGATTGGCCTTGGCTATGGCGACAAGGTCGCACTGGTCACTGACGGCGCATATTACAGCCCGTCCCTGCGCGAAGGCATCGCCGATGTTCTGGGCCGCCGGGGCATGTTGATCGGCGAAGACAGCTCCGCTGCTGCGGGACAGGCTCCTGACGGCAGCGTCCGCCTGATCGTGCGCCGCGCCAGTGCGAGCGTTCCTGGCTGTCCCGATTGGTCGGACAAGGCCGAAAGCAGCATGCAGATGGGAACATCGGCCAATTTCGGCTGTGGCGTGAACGGCAATCTGGCCGCGATGATCGCTGACCCGGAAGATCTGGTCCGTGGCCAGAGCAGCGACAGCGACCTGCGCACCGCGACATCGAACCGCGCGATTTCCACCTATCGCGAAAAAACGCCGACCGGATCGGGCGAACTTAAATCCCAATATGGAGGCAATTGAGATGAACGCGCCCTGGAAACCCGGAATGACCGGCCAGCGTGATCCCTTCCACGCCTTCGTATGCGACGACCACAGCCACGACCTGCTGTCGGTCATCGTTGCCGAAATGGGATGGGCCCCTGAAAAGGTGAACAAGGGCGGCATGCGCAATGCAGTGCAGAGCCTGTCAGTCACCGCCAGCCCGCAAATCCTGTTCGTCGACATGTCCGAAAGCGGCGACCCGCTCAACGACATCAACAGCCTTGCCGAAGTCTGTGAGCCCGGAACGGTGGTGATCGCAGCCGGGCAGGTCAATGACGTGCGCCTGTACCGCGACCTGCTGGCCAGCGGCATACAGGATTATCTGTTGAAGCCATTTGGTGCTGACCAGCTGCGTGAGGCGCTGGCGCAAGCGCAGGCGGTGTTCTTTGCACCACGCGATGCCGCGCCCGAACATACCCATATCACCACTGCGGTCATCGGTACGCGCGGTGGCGTAGGGGCTTCCAGTATCGCGACGTCGCTCGCCTGGCTGCTCAGCACCAAGCATCAGCGTCCAACCGCCCTGCTCGACCTGGATGTCCATTTCGGCACCGCGGCGCTGGCAATGGATCTGGAACCGGGTCGCGGCCTGACCGATGCGATCGAAAATCCCAGCCGTATCGACGGCCTGTTCATTGAACGCGCCATGGTCCGCGCCAGCGAAACGCTCGCCATTCTGTCGGCCGAAGCACCGATCAATCAGCCGATGCTGACGGACGGCGGCGCTTTCTATCAGCTGCTGGAAGAATTCCGGTCCGCATTCGAATGCACCGTCATCGATTTGCCGCGCAACATGCTGATCCAGCACCCACATCTTATGGGGGATGCCAATGTCACGGTGGTCGTCACTGAACTGACGCTGGCTGCGGCGCGCGATTCGATCCGCGTCCTGTCCTGGCTGAAGAGCAACGCTCCGCAATCGCGCGTGCTGGTCGTCGCCAACCGGGTCCATCCCGGCGTGCCGGAAATCAGCCGCAAGGATTTCGAAGCGTCGATCGAACGCAAAATCGACATCCTGATCCCGTTCGACCTGCGCATCGCCGCCCAGTCGGCCAAGCTGGGCAAGACCCTGGCTGAAACCGCAAAGGGCAACAAGGTTGGCGCGGCCTGCGTCAGCCTGCTCGACGCGGTTATCGGCGCGGCGGAAGAGGATGAAGGCGACGGCAAGCCGACAAAGAAGGGCGACTCCCTGCTCGGCAAGATTGCGGGCCTTAAATCGCGCATCCCTGTCCGCCGTAAGGGCAAGGTTGCGGCGCAGAACTAAGCGGCACTCCCTCACGGAACGGGCTATCACATGGACGGCAATTTCTTCCTGCTCTTGGTGCTGCTGCTGACTCTGTTCGGGATGGTCGCCATGGCCATTTCCGGGCCGTCGGTCGGGAAGGCAAGCAGGCGCCGCGTCGGTCTCATCCGCGCACGCCACGGCGGCTCACATGACGCGATCCTGGAAGCGCGGATGCGCAAGGCGATATCCAATCGCCAGACCGGCGCTGAAATGAAGATGCTGACGTCGCTTGTCCCCAACCCGGAAAACCTGACGAAACGGTTGAAGGCGACGGGCAAGAAGTGGACGCTCAACAACTATATGACCACCTGCGCCGTCATTGCCCTCGTGGTCTGCGCGTTGATGTTCATGCGTGGCTACCCGCCCCTGCTGGCCGTTATGCTCAGCCTGGCGGCAGGTCTGGGCCTGCCGCATATGTGGGTCGGTCGCCTGATCACGAAGCGCGTGCTGAGGTTCACAAGCAAATTCCCGGACGCACTCGAGCTTATGACGCGTGGCTTGCGTTCTGGCCTGCCGATCTCTGAAACGCTCAGTGTCGTGGCATCCGAAGTTCCGGGCCCTGTGGGTGAAGAATTCAAGCTGATCACCGAACGCATCAAGATTGGCAAGACGATGGATCAGGCGATGCAGGAAACGGCCGATCGTCTGGACACGCCGGAATTCCAGTTTTTCGTCATCAGCCTTGCCATCCAGCGGGAAACCGGCGGCAACCTGGCTGAAACGCTGTCCAACCTGGCGACGGTGCTGCGCCAGCGTTCGCAGATGAAGCTCAAGATTCGCGCCATGTCGTCAGAATCCAAGGCTTCGGCCTACATCATCGGCGCGCTGCCGTTCCTGGTGTTCGGGATGATCTGCTATATCAACTTCGACTATATGTCGCCGTTCTTCACCCCCGACCCGGCGGGCCTGTTCGGCCTGTCGCTGATGCAGGTGATCGGCATCGGCGGCATGTGCTGGATGAGCATTGGCGCCTTCATCATGGCGCAGATGATCAGCTTCGAAATTTGATGGGAAGGACATAATCATGGAATCCGCTCCCGTCCCCGGCGGCACCTTGTTCGGCATGACCGCGACTGACATCGGCACTTTGCTCGCGGCGCTGGCCACCCTAGCCACCTTGTTCGCGCTTTATGCGGTGACGACAGTGCGCGACCCGATGGCCAAACGGGTCAAGGCGCTGAACGAACGGCGTGAACAGTTGAAGGCGGGCATCACCGCCTCCACCGCCCGCCGTCGCGCGAAGCTGGTCAAGAAGAACCAGACGACCGACCAGATGCGGTCATTCCTGTCGAGCCTGAAGGTGCTGCAGGACGACCAGTTGAAGGAAGCCCAAATCCGGCTGGGGCAGGCTGGCATCCGGTCCAAGGACTGGGCTGTCGCCATCATCTTTGGTCGGATGGTGTTGCCGATTGTCGTCGGCGGGACCGCTGCACTGATGCTCTATGGCCTGGAGACTTTCCCGGATTGGGGTGGCGCAAAGCGGTTCATGGCCTTCGCCGTGGCGCTGCTGCTGTCCTACAAGGCCCCCGACCTGTTCATCGATAACAAGATCCAGAAGCGCGCGGCTGCGATCCGCAAGGGCATACCCGACGCGCTCGACCTGTTGGTGATCTGCGCGGAAGCGGGCCTGACAGTGGATGCCGCCTTCAGCCGGGTGGCACGGGAACTGGGCAAGGCCTACCCGGAGCTGGGCGACGAATTCCAGCTGACCGCCATCGAACTGTCCTTCCTTACCGAACGACGCATGGCGTTTGAAAATCTCGCCACGCGCGTGAAGGTGGAAGCGATCAAGGGCGTGGTGACAACCATGATCCAGACCGAAAAATACGGGACCCCGCTCGCTTCGGCGCTGCGCGTGCTATCGGCGGAGTTCCGCCACGAACGGATGATGCGGGCCGAGGAAAAGGCTGCACGCCTGCCCGCCATCATGACCGTCCCGCTGATCCTGTTTATTCTGCCGACCCTGTTCGTCGTCATTCTGGGCCCGGCCGCCTGTTCGATCAGCACGGCCTTTTAAACGGCGAAGAATGGGAAAGCACGTAAGGGGGCGCTTGCCAGCGCCCCCTTTACCGCGTCCGGCATTTTAATCGCTCAGGATGAAATCGACCCCCGCCCGTGCATGGATGGCGGTGCCATCATAGATCGGCAGGACGTTGGCGCGTACATCGACGATCATTTCCAGTTCGGTGCAGGCAAGGATGGCCGCCTGCACATCCTCCTTCGCGATATCGGTCAGTTCCGATTTCATATAGCGTTCGGAACTGCGGCTCACCTTGCCCAGGGTCAGTTCCTCATAGACGATGCGGTCGATCCGTTCAGCCAGCTCCAGATCGGCCGGCAATAGCGAAATGCCGTGCGATACCAGCCGCTTGCGGTAAAAGCCTTCGGTCATGACATTGCGCGTGCCGATCAGCGCCGCCTTCCTGATCCCGTCGGCTTTCATCTTCTGGCCGACGACATCGGCGATGTTGATGATGGGAATGCCAACGCCCGCTTGTACATCGTCATAGACACGGTGCATGCTGTTGGCACAGATCAGCAGGGCAGCGGCACCCGCCTGTTCCAAACGCCGCGCGGAGGCGGTCAAAACCTCCCCCGCATGGGTCCATTCATCCGCAGTGCCGGACCGGCCTATATCGGCGAAATCCAGGCTTTCGATCAGCAACGGCGCGCTATGTTGCCCGCCCTTGGCGCGATTCACAGCCTGATTGATGATCTGATAATAGCGCGCGGTGGACGTCCAGCTAAGACCGCCGATCAGACCGAGTTTCTTCATGTAACGCCTTACCCCCAAGTCTCGGCAGGAAGCCTCCCCTGCGTCGCCGCTCAAGGGTTAGGCACGCCGCCGCGCCGGGGCAAGCCCTTCCTGCCCGACCCGCGATGGAGGCGCACCGACAACAGGAGCCCGGCTGTACCCGCCAGCCCCCCGGCCACGACCAGCCCCGCATGCTCCAGCAGAAATGCCAAGGCCGTCACGGAGCAGCCCGCCAGGCCGCCCGCTAACGCCAGCAACATGGTCCGCCTCGCCTGATCGCTTGGCCCGCCCCGGTGTGCGAATATCGCAACCACGGCGACCGCCCACGCCAGCGCGCCAGTCGCCGCCGCAGCGCAGATAAGCGACAGCGCCCAACAGGTTACGCCGTCGCCCCGCACCGGCATGAGGCCAAAAGCATTGGGGTTGAGATAGGCGGCAAGCGCCGCACACAGCATGGAGAGGCCAATCGCGCCGCAAAATACGGTCAGCAAAGTCGGCAACATCTGCGGTCGCACCCCGCGTGCCAGCACCAGCCCCAGCGATGCGCCGATGGCCAGCGTGCCCGCAATTTCGGGCAGGTTCACGATATCCGCGCCGTAAATCGCCGCAACCGCAAGGACCAGCGCGCCAGCACTGGCGGCATGCCGCCGCCTGTGACTGATCTCTGGCTCATATTTCCACAGGGACAGGAAGAAGAGCAGTGCCGATAATGCCCACCCGACGATGACGGCGTCCACATCGCCGCTCATGGCCGCCCCCCTCTACCGACGCGGCGGATCGCGATGATCGCGCCCGGTAGCACCGCGCTGGCGAACAGCAGCGCGGTCAGGCCCAGGTAACGGGCAACAACGCTTCCTGCTTCGGCGGCGACGATCAGCGCACCAGCCAATCCACTAGCGCACAGGACCAATATGATGGCGGCCAGCGCCAACCCTTCCTTGCGCGGGATGCGGATGGCGGCAAGGCCGCCGACAATGCAGGCCAATATAAATGGAATGACCAGGAAAGCGTTCATTCGTCTCCGCCCTCCTGATCGCTTGTGCCCATCGGCTCTCCCCCCATGGAGAGAGAGCCTGACAAGGGTTTAGAGCAGCCGTTCGCTGACGACCTTGCCGCCCTGGGTGATGCGGATGGCGTTGCCAATCTCTTCATCCAGCACGGGCGCATTCTGGTCCTTGTTCCAGAAGGCGGAAAGGAAGTTGTAGAGGTTGCGCGCGAACAGGGCCGAAGAGTCGGCTGCAAGGCGCGAAGGCACATTCTTGTGCCCCACGATCTTTACGCCATGACGCTCCACCACTTCGCCCAGAATCGCGCCTTCGACATTGCCACCCTGCTCCACGGCGAGGTCGACGATGACGCTGCCCGGCTTCATCGATGCAATCTGCGCATCCGTGATGAGGCGAGGAGCGGGTTTGCCGGGAATCAGCGCGGTGGTAATGACGATGTCCTGCTTGGCGATGTGGCTGGACACCAGATCAGCCTGCGCCTGCCGGTACTCGTCGGACATTTCGGTGGCATAGCCGCCCTTGCCCTCTCCCTCGATCCCCGCGACGCTTTCGACGAAGATCGCCTTCGCGCCGAGGCTTTCAATCTGCTCCTTGGTCGCTGAGCGGACATCGGTCGCCGACACCTGCGCACCCAGGCGCTTGGCTGTGGCGATTGCCTGGAGGCCCGCGACGCCAACCCCCATGATGAAAGCGCGCGCGGGCGAAATCGTGCCAGCCGCCGTCATCATCATCGGAAAGGCACGGCCATATTCAGCCGCCGCGTCCAGCACCGCCTTGTACCCGGCCAGGTTCGATTGGGATGAGAGAATATCCATCGACTGCGCACGGGTGATGCGCGGCATGAACTCCATCGCCAGCGCTTCATAACCCGCCGCTGCATAGGCATCGACGCGCGCCCGTTCAACGAACGGGTTGAGTCCGGCGACGATCCATGCGCCCGGCTTGGCGCCTGCGATGCTGGCGGCATCGGGACCCTGCACGCCCAGAATGATATCCGCGCCCGCGACTGTGGCTGCACGATCGCCCAGGGTTGCGCCCATGGCGGCATAGTCCGCGTCGGCGACATCGGCGGTCAGCCCCGCGCCTGCTTCCACAGCGACGTCAGCGCCCAAGGCCTTGAACTTCTTCACCGTTTCCGGCGTGCCAGCGACGCGACGTTCGCCCTGCGCGAGTTCCTTGATGATGGCTATCTTCATTGGCATCCCCTGTCGGCGCGTGCCCTAGCCGGAAATCAGCAGAACGACGACCGCGGTCAGGATTACCGTCACGATCGTGCCCCACTTCACCAAGGACACGAACCCAGAATAGGTCTGGTTCGCGCTGTCCATATTTCCTTCCGACGCCATGTCAGTCCCCTTGTCAGCATTTTCGAGCGCCCTCTTATCGCCAAGCCTGCCCCCCCTCAAGCCGCAAACGTCGGAAAAAACGTTCCGGTTAAGGCCGCCTTTACTCCCAGCGGCTAGGCTTTGCCTCCAATTCAACACGAGGGGCGAAATGGCTCGCGACGGCGTACCCATGCTGATGCTGATAGATGACGAGCCTGCGCAGCGCAGGTTGGTGTCGGCATTGGCCGCGCGCGCCGGATGGCGCACGATATTCGCCAATGACGGCGACACCGCCATTGCCATGCTCGGCACGCAGGACGGCATGCGGCTCGACGCAGTGCTGCTGGACCAGTGGAGCCCCAGCTATGAACCCGCAGGCCTCGTTCGCGAACTGCGCAGCCGCCGCCCCGCGCTGCCGATCCTGATCCTGACCGCGCATAACAGCGTGGCCGTCGCCGTTGAAGCGATGCGCGCAGGGGCGACCGACTATCTGTCGAAGCCCGTTGCGCCGGAACGACTGCTCGCCGCTCTCAACGCCACCTTGTCGAGTGAACATGGCAAGGGTGAACTGCGCCCGCTGACCGAGAAGATTTCCGCCGCGCTGTCCTTCGAAGATGTTGTCGGAGCCGCGCCCCAGTTCCGCGCCGCACTCGCCATCGCGGCCAAGGCGGCGCGCGCCCGCGTTCCTGTGCTGATCGAGGGCGAGAGCGGCGTTGGCAAGGACGTGATCGCCCGCGCGATCCACGCAGCATCACCCCGACACAAACAGGCGATGATCACCGTGAACTGCGGCGCGATTCCCGCCAACCTGGTCGAATCCGACCTGTTCGGGCACGAACGCGGCGCCTTCACCGGCGCATTCGACCGCCATGTCGGCAAATTTGTGAGCGCCGACGCGGGAACGATCTTCCTTGATGAAGTTAGCGAAATGCCGCTGGACGCTCAGGTGAAATTGTTGCGGGTTTTGCAGGATGGCGAAGTGCAGCCCATCGGCGCGCGCCGACCTTTCCACGTCGATGTGCGCGTGATCGCCGCCACCAACAAGAGGCTGGTTGACGAAATAGAGGCAGGCCGCTTCCGCGAGGATCTTTATTATCGGCTGAATGTCGTCCAACTGACCGTGCCGCCGCTACGCGATCGGCTGGGCGATGTCCCGGCGCTGTGCCGTCATCTGCTGGCGCGGATCGCAACCCAGCCGGGACTGCACAGCCTTGGCCTGACGGACGACGCGCTGGCGTTGCTGATGCAGCATGACTGGCCGGGCAATGTCCGCCAATTGCAGAACGCCCTCTTCCGCGCGGCGGTGTTGTGCGAGGGCGATGCCCTGACGCCGCAGGACTTTCCCCAGATTGCGAGCCACATCCGGTCTCGTGCGCTGGGCGAATCCCCCCATCCCCGCCTGCGTGCTGTTCCGCAAAGCCATCGCGAGGCGGCCGGTATCACCCTGTTCGAAGGCGACGGCCATGTGCGCCAGCTCGCGGAAATCGAAGCGGACGTCATCCGCCTCGCCATCGGCCATTATCGTGGGCGCATGACGGAAGTCGCCCGGCGACTGGGCATTGGCCGTTCCACCCTTTACCGCAAGCTGGCGGAGTTGGGTATCGACAGCGCCGCCTGAACGCGCCAGCCCGGACTAATCGTCACCTCGTCGTTCAACGGGTCGTTGCGGCGTTGAAATATCGGGGCGGCTATGCTTTGGAAGGGAGATGAAAATCTTCCCCCCTGCCGCCTGCCTTTCCCTTTTGCTGCTGGTCGCCTGCGGCCGTGCCGAACCGGTTGAGGACATGCCGACGCAGGAGGAACTGGCAGCTGCCGCCAATGCCGCTGCCGCCAGCGCCCTGGCCACCGCAAAGGCAGATGACGTGGAAAGCCGCAACTATGTCAATATGGAGCGAGGCTTTTCAGTGACCTTCCCCGAAGGATGGCAAAAGGATGCATCGGCCAGCAATGCCGATGGAGCGGTTTTTGAAGACCCCGGCGCAGGCGCCAATATACGGGTTTTCTGGCAGAATGATCGCGGCGACCAGACGTTGCAGCAGATCGTCGAGAAGGTCAGCAGCGGAGCTGAGGGGGTCGATGGCGACTTTATCGGCGACAATGAATATCGCGGCACCGCCAATGACAATGACGGCAACAATGTCGCCATCCGAGTGCTGCGCCAGCCGCAAGGCGGCACAGTCATCGCGACATTCGCCTATCCCGAAATGTTGAGCGAACAATATCAGGCTATCGCGGCGCGAGCGCTCGACAGTCTGGAAATCTTCGCGCCTCAGGGGGCGACTGCACAAAAGATAGCATCGCCTGATAAGGTGGATAACGGAACCGCCGCCGAAGCAGAATGACAATGGTGGCGGCTACAGCCTAAACCGCGCTCAGCCCCGCGTCCGCCAGCCCCCGCCACAGCCGGAGCGCCTGAACGCTTTCAGGCACATCATGCACCCGCACCATCTGCGCGCCCAGTTGCGCGGCGCGGAAAGCCAGGGCGATCGATCCGCCCAGACGGTGCGACGTCGGCGCTTCGTTGGACAAGGCACCGATCAATCGCTTGCGGCTTCCAGCGAACAGCACGGGCACGCCCAGCCCCTGAAAAATGGCCAGGTCGTTCACCAGAGCCAGATTGTCCGCCAGCGACTTTCCAAAACCAAGGCCCGGATCCACCATGATTCTTTCCCGCGCGATTCCGGCAGCCACACAGGCGTCGACGCGCCATTCCAGCATGTCGAAAACATCCGTGACCACATCGGCATAGCCTGCCACATTATCGTGCGGATCATCGCCTGCCGACGGCGCGTGCATCAGGATGACGGGACAGTCCGCCCTTGCCGCCACTTCCATCGCGCGCGGATCATGGAGCAGCGCGCTGACATCGTTGATCACCTTCGCTCCGGCTGCAAGAGCGGCTTCCATCACGGCGGCTTTGCGCGTGTCGATGGACACCGCGACGCCTGCCGCCGCCAGGCGTTCGATCACCGGCACGACGCGGGCGATTTCATCCCCTTCCCATATCCTGGCCGCGCGGGGGCGTGTTGATTCGCCGCCCACATCGACCAGCGCCGCACCTGCCGCCGCCATGGCAAAGCCAGCGTCGGCAGCAGCCTGGGGGTCATCACCATGTTTGCCGCCGTCCGAAAAGCTGTCCGGCGTGACATTGAGGATCGCCATCACCTGCGGCCCATCGAATCGGATCGTGCGCTCGCCCAGCGCCAGCGGCGCGCGAATCGCCGAGACGTTAGCCGCAAGCCGCTGCGCCCGCTCTGCCAGTGCAGCGGGCAGCGCGGCGATCGCCTCGTCAAAGCCCGCCACGGGCACCACGCCCCGCGCAATCCGCCGCGCGCCGTCGAAAGCGCTCAGTTCATAACCCTGGAACCAGATCAGGCCATTGCCCATCCGCGCCGCCGACCCGTCCGCCAACCCGATCGGCGTCGGCACGAACCATGCGGGTTTCAGGTAGAGGCGGGCATGGGGGGGTATGGTGTGCAGCATCGACTATCCTAAGGGCAGATAAGGCGCGCATCCCTTAACGCGATAACGTGCTCCACGAAGGCAGTAACGGAGGTCCCACCGGGGGGGGGGGGCGAACGGTCGGCAGGACCGGGGTCCCGCCGTCGCGAGAGTACCACATCATCTCAAGGTTCGTTGGCCAGCAAATAGGTCTGCCGCAGCGTGTCGATCGGCTGCAGCTTGCCCTCGACCTCGACATGCCAGAAGGTCCAGCCATTGCAGCTCGGCGCATTTTGCAGCGTGGCGCCCATCTTGTGGATCGACCCTGTATCGGTCCCCACACACAGCGACCCGTCGGCCCGCACCTCCGCCCGCCAGCGGCGCTTGCTGTCCATCAGCACCGCGCCCGGCTGCAGATAACCGGTTTCCACCAAAGTGCCGAACGCGACCTTGGGCTGCGCCCTGGCGCTCTGCATGATGGTCAGCGCAGACTCGTCGAGTGGCAGCGCTGCTTCGATCCGTTCCAGCGCGACCTCGATATAACTGTCTTCGCGTTCTATGCCGATCCACTTGCGCCCCAGACGCTTGGCCACCGCACCGGTGGTGCCAGTGCCGAAAAACGGATCGAGCACTACGTCGCCCGGTTTGGTGCAGGCCAGCAACACGCGATAGAGCAGCGCTTCGGGCTTCTGCGTCGGATGCGCCTTCGTCCCGTTGCGCTTCAGCCGTTCCTGACCGCCGCAGATGGGCAGCACCCAGTCCGACCGCATCTGCAATTCGTCGTTCAGCGTCTTCATCGCTTTATAGTTGAACGTATATTTGGCATCCTCGCCCTGGCTGGCCCAGATCAGCGTTTCATGCGCATTGGTGAATCGCGTACCCTTGAAATTGGGCATCGGGTTCGCCTTGCGCCAGATGACGTCGTTCAGGATCCAGAAGCCTTCGTCCTGCAACGCCGTGCCGACGCGGAAGATGTTGTGATAGCTGCCGATCACCCAGATGCTGCCGTCCGGCTTCAGAATGCGGCGCGCCTCGCGTAGCCATGCCTTGGTGAAGCGGTCATAGGCGCCCAGCGTGTCGAACTTGTCCCAATCATTGTCGACGGCGTCCACGCGCCCGCCTTCGGGCCGGAACAAGTCGCCACCTAACTGCAGATTATAAGGCGGATCAGCGAAGATCATGTCGATGCAGCCATCAGGCAGCTTGGCCATTTCGGAAATGCAGTCGCCACGCAGCAGGCGATCCGCCTCTATTTCAACCGGCGCAACCGCCCTTTTACGCCGCGTCGCGACGCGCTCCATCACACCCATTGCCGGACCCCCATTCGTTACGGAACCAGCGTTGAGTCCTCCAGAGTCCGCCGTCAAGATCAGCGCCTTAGCGTTTATTGCTGACAATCCGTCAGCGCTGGAAAGAACGAATGGAGTAGCCACGACATATTGAGTCCCTTAGTCGGCACCGGACTCTATATAAGGTGGTGTGGCACAAAAGACTCAGCGTTTACGCAGGTCGAAGTTTTTTTGGTTAATGCGCCTTCCCGCACGAAATTGGGTGTCAATCTTGATCAACCAATAACTTTATGGTTATGGATTGTGCATGGATAATCACCCTTCCCATGGCGACCGTAGCGCCGCTTGCGATGAGTTGTTCAAGGCTCTGTCCGACGGAACAAGGCGGGCGCTGCTGGAATATCTGGTCAGGCAGGGCGAACAGAGCGTTCATGCCCTGACCGCCATATCCGCAGTGTCGCAGCCCATGGTCTCGCGTCATCTGGGAAAGCTGAAGCGCGCGCGCCTGGTAACTGCGCGCAAGGCGGGGCGGGAAACCTATTATAGTGCGCGAGTGAAGGGGTTGGCCCCTGTTGTCCAGTGGATGGCCATATACGGCGCTTTATGGTCGCAGCGATTTACCGCACTGGAAGAATTGGCTGAACCGGCCTAGCGACAATAGCCTTCACGTCCGGGCACCAGGATCAGGCAGTCTGTTTTGTCCGCAAGATATTTGAAGCCCGTCTCCGCGCCTGACCCTGGCCTGATGGTGACAGCCTTTCCATCGCGCATGAAACGGATGGTCGCGCCGTCGCTCACCCCGGAATATTCCGCCTGCCGGTCCAATGTATCGCGGTTGGTTATCGAAACATGGTCGGGCCGTCCGTCCGAAGAAGGCTGGATATCCAGGAACAGACCTTCTGGACCAGCCCAGCGCCCGACCCAGGTATCCGTCGGGCTTTCCGCCGCCCCGTCCTGGTTGCCGACCCGGGGCGTATCCGGGTCATCAAGCACCTCTATCGCCGGGGCCTGCACCGCATTGTCAGCCGCCGCCTGATTGTCCACCGCCTTGGAGCAACCGGTAAGGAACAGCAGTCCCAACATCATCGGCAGGGCAGGATTGTGGGTCAGCTTCGACTTCATCTATCTTTCCCCTTGCATTCGCTTGCTCAAACGGGTGAACGCTCATGTTCGATCCATGGGCGTTGGACATCCATGACGACAGGAAAAGAGACGTGGAGATGGCGAAAAGTCCTCGCGCAGGCCAGGCACGGGCACGATTCGTCCGGGAATCGGCAGACGTCAGGCGACAGGCGCTAATCGAAGCGACCGCGCAATGCCTAGCCGAAAAGGGCGTGGGCGGAACGTCCGTGCGCGCTATCTGTGCCCGCGCGGGCGTGTCGGCCGGATTGCTCACCCATTATTTCGACGGTGTCGAAGCGCTGATCCTGGCCACTTACCGCGACGTCGGCGAAAAGGTCGCCGCCGCCATGGAGCAGGCTGTTGCAGAGGCTGGTTCCGACCCCCGCGCGCGCCTTTGGGCCTATCTGCGCGCCAATTTTCAGCCACCGATGCTGGACCCCAATTTGCTGGCGACCTGGATTTCATTCTGGAGCCTGGTGAAAACGAACCCCGAAATCGCCGCCACACATGCCGAAACCTATGGCGGATCGCGTGAACGGCTGGAGGTGCTGTTAAGGGAAGCCGCACCGCAAATCCCCCGCCCCGCCGCCCGGGTCGCCGCCATCGCCCTAACGGCGATGCTGGACGGGCTTTGGCTGGAGCTGTGTCTGGATTCATCGACATTCTCGACGGAGGAAGCGCTCGCCATGGTAGAGGAAGCGATGACCTACATCGTTGAGAAGCCGAGGGGCGATCCTGTCGATCGATCAAACGGTCAGTGATCGCTTTTCTCAATATGACCGGGTGAGAAAAGCAATTTCCCCCGACTCGTCTCCATCCCTACATAGGCCGGGCAACAGCAACCCTAAGAAGGAACTGGAAAGCCCATGGCTCTCATCAACACCACTATCAAGCCGTTCAAGGCGACCGCTTTCAAGGAAGGCAAGTTCGTCGATGTCACCGACGCGGACGTGAAGGGCAAGTGGGCGATCTTCTTCTTCTACCCCGCCGACTTCACCTTCGTATGTCCGACCGAGCTGGAAGATCTGGCAGGCATCTACCCGACGCTGCAGTCGCTGAACGTGGAAGTCTATTCGGTTTCGACCGACACCCACTTCAGCCACAAGGCATGGCACGACACTTCGCCCGCGATCGGCAAGATCAACTATTATATGCTGGGCGACCAGTCGGGCCAGATCACCAACAATTTCGACGTGATGCGTCCGGGCGTGGGCCTGGCTGACCGCGCGACCTTCCTGGTCGATCCCGAAGGCGTAATCCAGTTCATGGAAATCACTTCGGAAGGCGTCGGCCGCAACGCGACCGAATTGCTTCGCAAGGTCAAGGCTGCGCAATATGTCGCCGCTCACCCCGGCGAAGTGTGCCCGGCCAAGTGGGAAGAGGGTGAAGAAACCCTGGCTCCCTCGCTCGACCTCGTCGGCAAGATCTAAGCAAACCTGACCTTTCGCCGGGCCGGGTTGAGCAACTCCCCGGCCCGGCGGGGGTTTTACCTGACAATTTGACCGCTGACATGCCGGGCCTTTGGGTCGTGTTGTCCGGCAAGCGGACCTGCGTGCCCCTGGGCGGTGCGCCAATTCAATGGAGCTACGAAGATGTTGGACGCAAATCTGAAGGGTCAGCTGAAGACCTATATGGCGAACATCACGCAGCCGATCGAGCTGGTGGCGTCGCTGGACGAAGGCGCGAAGTCGCGTGAACTGGAAGGGTTGCTGAACGAGATTACAGAGCTGTCGGACAAGGTCACCGTGACCTCCGGCGATGACAAGCGCAAGCCGAGCTTCATGATCCGGCGGGTGGGCACCGATATCGGCGTGACCTTCGCAGGCATTCCAATGGGGCATGAGTTCACCTCGCTGGTGCTTGCCCTGTTGCAGGTGGGGGGCCATCCGTCCAAGGCGGCGCAGGATGTGATCGAACAGATCAAGGCACTGGACGGGGACTTCAGTTTCGAAACCTATTTCTCGCTGTCGTGCCAAAGCTGCCCCGATGTGGTGCAGGCGCTGAACCTGATGAGCGTGCTAAATCCACGGATCAAGCATGTCGCGATCGACGGTGCGCTGTTCAAGGAAGAGGTGGATGCACGTCAGGTGATGGCGGTGCCTGCGGTCTTCCTGAACGGCGAACCATTTGCTTCGGGTCGCATGGAGCTGGAGCAGATCGTCGCGAAGATCGACAGCGGCGCGGCGGATCGGGCGGCCGAGAAGGTCCGTGGCCAGGAGCCGTTCGAGGTGCTGATCGTCGGCGGCGGACCCGCTGGCGCTGCGGCGGCGATCTATGCGGCGCGTAAGGGCATCCGCACAGGTATCGCGGCGGAGCGTTTCGGCGGTCAGGTGCTCGACACCATGGCGATCGAGAATTTCATCTCGGTCCCCCATACCGAAGGGCCGAAGCTCGCCGCGCATCTGGAACAGCATGTGAAAGAATATGATGTCGAGGTCATGAACCTGCAAAAGGCGGCCAAGCTGATCCCGGCCAAGAGCGAAGGCGGCTATCATGAGGTGGTGCTGGAAAATGGCGCGTCGCTAAAGGGGCGCACGGTGATCCTGTCCACCGGGGCGCGGTGGCGGCAGATGGGCGTGCCGGGCGAGGATGAATATCGTAACAAGGGCGTGGCCTACTGCCCGCATTGCGACGGCCCGCTGTTCAAGGGCAAGCGCGTGGCAGTGATCGGCGGCGGGAACAGCGGCGTCGAGGCGGCAATCGACCTCGCTGGCATCGTCGCCCATGTGACGCTGATCGAGTTCGACAGCCAGTTGCGCGCGGATGCGGTGTTGCAGCGCAAGCTCGCCAGCCTGCCCAATGTCCGCATCATCACGTCGGCGCTCACCACGAAGGTGGATGGCGACGGGACCAGGGTGACGGGTCTTAGCTACAAGGACCGGAACCACGGAACCGAGCACGATGTCGAACTGGAAGGCATCTTCGTGCAGATCGGGCTTGTTCCGAACACGGAATGGCTGAAAGACGCTGTCGCCCTCTCACCGCGCGGCGAGATTGAGATAGACGCTCGCGGCGAAACCAGTCAGCCGGGTATATTCGCTGCGGGAGACTGCACGACGGTGCCCTACAAGCAGATCGTGATCGCTTGTGGAGCCGGTTCGACGGCAGCTCTGTCAGCGTTCGACCATCTGATCCGCCTGCCAGCTTCGGCGCAAGAGGCCGAAGCAGCCTGACGAGACAACCCCTGAGCGGGGGGTTGGGAAGCGGTCGGTCCCAGGCCCGGTGCCGACCGCTTCTTTAATTGCGTACGCACGACATAGCCAGAAGACCGCTTCTAACCATTGCGGCCATAATGGATAAGTGCTCCTGCAGACGCATTCCAATTTCATGCGGTGGGCTGGGCTCCTGCCTGCGCAGGAGCACGACAGTATTGCGTGGCGGAACAGCACCGGAGACAAAGCGGGCCCAATATCGGCGCTGGTCAGGATTGCTCTCTTCAATAGGTCGGGTTTCCCGTTCGCGCTCTCACGTCCTACTTGTTTTGCGTATCCGGCTGAGATGCCATTCGGCCAACCATCACCGCCGCAATCGTGGCCGGAAAATGCCGGGATCGACCGTCAGCATCGGGGCATCCCGGATTGCCAGTTCGACCGCTTTCTGCCTAGGCGCGACGGGTGCCGCCGCTGGGGCTTGTTTCACCACCACAGCCTCATTAGCTACGGTAGCCTGTTGCACCGGTTGGGGCTGCGCGCTTGGCGTGAACGTCACGATCGTTGTGCCGGGATCATACAGCACCAGCTTGTCCAGCATCAGCGCCGGTCTTATTTCATCCGTGTTGACGCGCACCAGCGTTCCGATCTGCGTCATGCTGAACAGTTTTCGCGCAAAACCGGTAGGCAGGCGAATGCAGCCATGGCTCGCCGGATAACCCGGATTGTGCCCCGCATGCAGCGCGATCCCGTCCCAGGTCAGCCGCTGCATGAATGGCATGGGCGCATTGCTGTAAAGGTTCGACCGGTGCCATTCCTTCTTCTGCAAGATGGAAAACTCCCCCGTCGGCGTCCGATGCCCGCTAGCCCCCGTGGATACGCTGGCCAGACCAACCAAACGATCGCCGTCATAGACATGGATCGCCTGCCGCTCGATACTGATGATCAGGTAGAGCGGCCCTTCGAGCGGCCCGTCCTCCAGCCAGCGATATCCTCCGACCGTCAGCTGTCCGGCATCCACCACCTGCCCCCATGCGGCTTGCGTCTGGGGCGCAAGGGCAAGGGCAGCCATAAGGGAAAGGCTTTGCACAAAACGCATATAGGCTTTTTTAACCATAAGCCCGGACGTCGCCAGTCCAAAGATGCGCAGATGTCGGCTTTTCATCCCGTCGTGGGACAGGCTTGCCCTACAGAAACGCCAACTGCGCGACGGGCGAAAAGCTGCGGCGATGGAGCGGCGTTGGCCCATGTTCGCGCAGCGCCGCCAGATGCTTCGCGCTGCCATAGCCCTTGTTGCTTTCCCAGCCATAATGGGGGTGGTCGGCAGCCGCCTGCACCATCATCCGGTCCCGCGCTTCCTTGGCCAGAATCGACGCCGCCGCGATAGACAGGCATTTGGCATCCCCCTCCACCACGGCGGTGGATTTCCAGCGCCATTGGGGACAACGGTTGCCATCGACCAGCACATGGGCACAATCCCGATCCAACGCTTCCATGGCGCGCGTCATCGCCAGCATGGTCGCCCACAGGATGTTGATGCTGTCGATTTCCTCGACGGACGCGATGCCGATCCCCCAGCAGAGCGCTCGCGCCTTGATTTCTCCTTCAAGCGTGGCGCGCCGGGCTGCTGTCAGTTGCTTGCTGTCATTAAGCCCGTCGGGGCAATCGTCGCGCCGCAGGATGACAGCCGCCGCGACCACCGGCCCCGCGAGCGGTCCCCTACCCGCTTCATCGACCCCGGCGACAAGGCCGGGATGGTGGCGCAGTTCATGCATGAAATCAGGCATGGCCGTGAAATCCGAACGGTGACCCCATCGGGCCGCGTCCCTGCCCTAGTTTGGGAGCAAGGTTCAACGCTTCGCGTACATATTTGCGGCCGCGCTCAATGGCGTCGATCAGATCCCACCCCTGTCCCAGGCCGGTTGCGATCGCGCTGGCCAAAGTACAGCCGGTGCCATGGCTATGCACCGTTTCGATCCGGGCGTTGCTCCATGCTTTCAGCACGCCGTGCGGACCAATCAGCCGGTCGGTCAGCATCGGCCCTTCGCCATGCCCGCCCTTCGCAAGGACATGCGTGCCAAAACGGAGGGCGATCTCATCCCCGCCTAACGCAGCCAATTCCGGTATATTGGGCGTGGTCAGCGTGGCGATTGCCATCAACCGCTCGAACGATGCGATCGTGGCCGCATCCGCCAGCACGGAGCCGCTGGTCGCTATCATCACAGGATCGAAGACGATGGGCACATTGGCCAGCATCGCCAGCCTGTCAGCCACGGCGGCAGCAGTCTCCGCGGAACCGATCATGCCGATCTTGACTGCATCGACACCGATATCGCTGATGACGCTTTCCATCTGCCGCAGCACCATCTCGACCGGGACGGCATGCACGCCCTGAACCCCCACCGTGTTTTGCGCGGTGATCGCTGTGATCGCGGTCATGGCGTGGCCGCCCAACAAGGTCACGGTGCGAATGTCCGCCTGAATGCCAGCGCCGCCTCCGCTATCCGAACCGGCGATGACCAGAATACGCGGAACGGTCATGGCTTGTGGTAACGTTGCGCAGTCGCGGGATGACGGACGAGAGCATCACCCGTTCGCGCAGGCCGATCCATCAGTTCGCCGCCGCAATTGGGACAGCGATCATCCAGCGCCTCTGCGCATGGCGCGCAAAAGGTGCATTCGAAGGAACAGATGAACGCGCCCGGTTCGTCCGCCGGCAAGTCCGCGCCACACCGTTCGCAATCTGGACGCATTTCCAGCATCAGGCCGCGACCCGGGCTACAGCCTCGCAAATGCGATCGACAACGTCCCTGACCTGCTCTTCCCGATCCCCTTCGGCCATGACGCGAATGACAGGCTCTGTCCCGGAAGGGCGGATGACCAGGCGGCCGCAACCATTCAGTTCCGTTTCCGCTTGGGCAATCACACGTTTCACGTCGTCATTTTCCAAAGGTTTTCCACCTGAAAAACGCACATTCTTCAGCAGTTGCGGGACTGGGTCGAACTGATGCAGCAATTCGCTGGCGGACTTGCCCGAACGGACCAGCGCAGCCAGCACCTGCAAGGCCGCGACAGTACCGTCGCCGGTCGTCGCATAGTCGCTGAGGATCATATGGCCAGACTGCTCGCCGCCAACGTTGAACCCGCCTTCACGCATCCGCTCCAGCACATAGCGATCACCGACCTTGGTCCGTTCAAGGCCGATGCCGTGCCCGGCAAGATAGCGTTCCAGCCCCAGGTTCGACATGACGGTCGCCACCAGTCCGCCGCCACGCAAAGCCCCGTCCTGCGCGAAATTGCGCGCGATCAGGGCCATGATCTGGTCGCCGTCGACGATCTGGCCTTTTTCATCCACGACAATCAATCGATCTGCGTCGCCATCCAAGGCGATACCGATGTCAGCCCCTGACGAAACGACCGTCTCCCGACAAAGCAGGGGCGAAGTCGACCCGCACTGATCGTTGATGTTAACGCCATTTGGCGACACTCCGACGGCAACGACTTCAGCCCCCAATTCCCAGAGCGCCGATGGGGCGACCTGATAGGCGGCGCCATTGGCGCAATCGACGACGATCTTGAGGCCATCGAGCCGAAGGTCCGCGGGGAAACTCGATTTGACTGCGTGGATGTAGCGTCCACGAGCGTCCTCGACGCGCCGGGCGCGGCCAATTTCAGCCGATGGAGCAAGCGGGATATCCTGCTCAAGCATCGCTTCGATTTTCAATTCGTCTTCGTCCGACAGCTTATAGCCGTCAGGGCCGAACAGCTTTATACCGTTGTCCGCATAGGGGTTGTGGCTGGCCGAGATCATGACACCCAAGTCGGCCCGCATAGAATGAGCAAGCAGAGCAACGGCCGGGGTCGGGATGGGACCGAACTGGACGACATCCATACCTACGGCGGTAAAGCCAGCAACCAGCGCATTTTCCACCATATAGCCAGACAGCCGCGTATCCTTGCCGATAACGACACGATGGCGGTGACTGCCGCGTTGGAAATATTTCCCGGCCGCCATACCAACCTTCATCGCCAGTTCCGCCGTCATGGGCCACTGGTTGGTGCGGCCCCGGATGCCGTCAGTGCCGAAATATCGCCTGCCCATGATTCCCTGTCCGATCTGATCTCTCTGCATCCATAGCGATCTTTGTCGGACTTTCCACCGGGGAGAGCGCGGGATACAGGCACCGGGGAGGAAAACGGGGGGATGAGAACGGGGGCGGCAATTACCCGCATGCAAGAAGGCCCCAATTGCATGGGGCCTCCTGTCACCTTTTAATCAAATTTCGTCGCCCAGAGCGCCCTTGATCGACCCTTTGACATTCTGAGCCGTGCCCTTCGCCTTCTGCGCGCGACCTTCGGCTTCGAGTTCTGGGTCACGCTGGTGCCGACCTATGGCTTCCTTGGTGGCACCCGCAGCCTTGTTGCCTGCAGCCTTCAGCTTGTCTGTCAGTTCGCCCATCGAATATCTCCTGTCGATTGAGGTTGTTGAATCAACGGACAAACCCGGAGGAAGTTGCTTCCGATTCGGAAACGGAATGGATGGCAGACAAAAGAAAAGGGCCGACAAATGCCGGCCCTTCCTGAAATTTGTTTGGAGGAAACGCTTAGCGCTTCGCTAGTTCGAGCCTCAAACATTATCATGTAATATCAAAGATATAATGATAATTTTAACACACACGTGTAAGATACGTGTAATAATATTGAAAATTATCGTGTTTTTTCAATTCATTAGAGTGAGGCGGCATAAATACGGCATGAGATTCTACGAGTTCGCTACGATCAAACCCAAAAAGCCGCGCAAGCCCAAAAAACCCATGACACCTGAGCAGTCGCTGGTTGCCGCCAGAAAGCGCGATGTGGACATAGCGAAGCAAGCCATGCAGTCGGTGAAGGACCACCAGAAGCAGAAGAAGGAAGCGGAAAAGGCCCGCCGCGTCTCCTATATTGGCAAGTTGCAGCCGCGATCAAACTAATCGCCTATCAGCCTTCGATCTGGAAGGCAGACTCCCATTCTACCCACATATATCCATCACGCACGGTGTCGATGCCGTTCAGGCAGACCATCTTTAGATGGATGGCGCGATCATCGTTCTGTTGCAAATTTACTATGTAGATAATTCCTGATCGCCGCGCGGCGACGAGGCCGCATTTCACGAAGAGTGAAGACGCGAAAAAGGGGATGGCGACATTGCTGCCTCCACCCCCTTGGCGCTTTTACGCAGCCTGAGATACCTCACTGGAGCTTCCTCCGCTTGCGATCGCATCGACTTCCGCGTCAGCTTTCGCACGCTTGTCAGCTTCAATCTTGCGCCCCTTGCGAAGTGCAAGCTGGTCGAACTGCTGGATTTTGATTTCATCGTAACCCAGCACGACAATCTCGTCGCCTTCCACCTCGAACCACAGATAGCCATTCTGCTTACCCGTAGGCACGCAGTCAGGCCGCTTGATGCGAACAATGTCAGGATTGACGCGGCTCAGACCGATTCGCTTGAGGCGTTCGATCTTTGCATCGTCCTTGGTCCTGCCATTCGTCGCACGGTCCGCAGCTTCAATCCCCTTGAGATGCGCGCCATGATGAGGGTCGTTAAACGCCTCAACATATGCGGCGACGCCGCTCGCAGGGATACCGTTGGTCTCGAAATACCTGAATGAACAGGCATACTTTTCAGCACTGCGGTTCAGCACGAATTCCGTCCTTGCGGAGTTCCAACGGCCATACAGCAGCTTCGTGACGGGCAACCAACGGTTGCTCTTTTCAGTAGCCTTGGGGATGCCGCAATCCGTGAGGATTGCTTCATAGACCGTCTGGTTCGTTGGGGCCAAGATGCGCTGGGCAATGCCATACGCCTCCTGGATTTGTTCCCACGTCACCTTATGGCCTTGGGCCTCAAGGTTCCTGATCGTCTTCTCGTCGTCATCCACTCGCGTGGTGAACTGAGAAACGAGGTTCAACAAGGTATTCTTCACGTCTTCTGTGCTCATAAAATCTCCTATGTCTGAGCGTTGCAGCGCTGCCACTGGCGGATGCAGGTTTGACCCTGCGGTTGTGGCAACGCCTGTTCTCCATGCGGCCCATCGTCACGACATGACGCCAATGGACGGACACGCATTTGCAAACGCGCTGCTTGTTCTCGCGATGGATTTTCCTGAGCATTCAAAGAGCTATCGCGACGGCCCCCACTACAGTGATCGGCGCGAACGATCAGATTAGGCCGCGACCGTTAACAAGGTGTTGCCCGTTACGGCGGCACTCACACCGAAAACGCTGCCGCGAACCCAACATTGCTGCTCCGCAGCTTTCGATTGAGGAATTGAAAATCGCTGACCGCAAGCGCTTGGGCGTGATGTTGGACTTGCCAACATCAGGCGCTGCGCGCGGGAAGCTGGCTTCTGCGAGCGCGAGCGAAGCGGAAGACATGCGAAATATGCCAGTTGGGCGCAGACACATCCGCGATTTGGCCTGATTGCGACGCAAACTCCCGCAATAAGCTCAATCCCAGATGGCTTTGCTCAACCGCTTTGCTGCGCAGCGCGGTCCACAAATCCATAAAAACGCGGCGAGGAAGTGCAACACGCCTTGCTGGCGCAGGCATTTCGCACTCCCACCTGCCTCGTTTTTAATCAATTCCTCAACTTTTCGCGTTACGCAATCCCTATATCTTAGATAATTATCGTAACATTTTCAGTATATTGCGTGGGTGCCGCCGTAACGACGGAGGCGAATTTTCAGGGGCTGAATTGAAGAATGACGACCGCGACGATTTATTATGTAAGCGCGGGCGCTGGCTCTGGAAAAACGCACCAACTGATCGGCCATGCGGCCACTCTAGGTCACCGACTCATTATGCCGCAACCATATCCTGATTGAGGCGAGCTGGACGGAGGCGAGAAAATTGTCGTCTCGCTTGTCGTATCGGGTGGCGACAGCTCTGAAATGCTTGAGTTTGCTGAAG